>JANXYO010000099.1 GCA_025356015.1 Spirochaetaceae bacterium | reverse complement strand
AAGGGCGCCCAGCCCACCGATACGGTGAAGCACCTGCTCAACAGCAAGGGAATCCACGTAAAATAAGAAGCCGCTTCCCGCCGCCGATCCCGTTGAGGACGGCGGCAGGAAGGGCGGATCGGCCGCTTTCCGGCCGCTTTTCCCCCAAGGAGACCATCGTGGAACGCGATCTTGTGGAATACATCGCGAAGTCCCTCGTCGACGATCCCGCCTCGGTGAACGTCGCGGTCGTCGAAGGCGACAAGTCCACCATCCTCGAGCTCCGCGTCGCCGCGGACGATATTGGCAAGGTGATCGGCAAGCACGGCCGGATCGCGAAGGCCATCAGGACAATCCTCTCCGCTTCCTCCGGCGCGTCCGAGAAGCGGGTGATGCTCGAGATCCTCGACTAGCAGCAGGCTGCGCGGCCCCTCCCTCCCGTTCCGGCGGAGGGCAGCCGCGCTCCTCCCCCCTCCCTTGCGCGAGGACGCGGAAAAACAACATGGAAAAGAAGAAGGCCCCTTCAGATCGGATCGCCATCGGGCGCCTTGGGGCGCCCAAGGGGGTCCACGGCGACCTCAAGATACACTCCTACTCGGGAGAGTTCGAGCACTTCCTCAAACTCAAGGAGGTGGAGCTCGTCTCCACCGGGATCGTCGAGCGCAGGCTCCGTCTCAAGGTGCTCAGGGCCGAGGCCGGCAGCGAGGTCCTGACCATGGCCTTCGAGGGCTATCCGAGCCCCGAGGCAGCCCAGGTCCTCACCGGCATGGACATCGTGGTCGGGCCCGAGGGCATCGCCCCCCTTCGCGAGAACGAGTGGTACATCTCCGACCTCGTGGGGCTCCGGATCGTCGCCGCGGGGCGCGAGATGGGTCTGGTGGAATCGGTCCTCGAGGGAGGTCCCGAGCTCTGGCTTGAGGTCAGGCTTCCCCTGGGCGGCACCGCCGTGGTGCCCTTCAAGAAGGAATTCGTCGGCGAGGTCGACGTGGCGGCCGGCAGGATCGAGCTCCTCGCCCCCTGGATCCTCGAGTGAGGATCAAGGTCTTAAGCCTCTTCCCGGGCATCGTCCGCGGCTTCTTCGAGAGCTCGATCATGGCGAAGGCCGTCGACCGGGGCCTCATGTCCTACGAACTGGTCGACATAAGGGACTTCGCCACCGACAAGCACCACAAGGCCGATGACCAGGTCTTTGGCGGCGGAGCGGGCATGCTCATGCTGCCCGCCCCCTTGAGCCGCGCCCTCGAGGCAGCGGGCTCGCCAGGTGTGAGGACGGTCTACGTGACCCCCTCGGGCAGGCTCTTCAACCAGGCCTACGCCCGGGAGCTCGCCGCCGAGAAGGAGCTCGTCATCGTCTGCGGGCGCTACGAGGGCATAGACCAGAGGGTGATCGACAGCTATGTCACCGACGAGATATCGATCGGGGACTATGTGCTCTCCTCGGGGGAGGTGGCCGCCCTGGTCATCGTCGATGCGATCTACCGCCTGGTTCCCGAGGTCATTTCGGGCGAATCCCTCAATGAAGAGAGCTTCGGGAGCGGGGGAGAGCAGGCCCTCCTAGAGTATCCCCAGTATACACGGCCTGCCGATTATGCTAGTATGCGAGTCCCCGAGGTCCTGATCTCGGGACATCATGCGAAGATAGCGCGGTGGCGGCTCAGGGCGAGTCTGGAAAAGACCCTAGCCTTCCGTCCCGAGCTTCTCGCCGTGAGCGGGCTTCCCGATGAGGTCCGGAAACTTTTAAACGAAATAGTAGCCGAAGGGAGAAACCATGAACCTGATACAGATGATCCAGGCACCCCAGATGCGCTCCGATCTCGCGGCGTTTAAGGTTGGGGACACGGTCAAGGTCCACTTCAAGATCGTCGAGGGAAAGAACGAGCGCGTCCAGATCTACGAAGGCCTCGTGATCGCGATGAAGAACGCCGGCATCGGCAAGACCTTCATGGTGCGCAAGATCTCCTACGGCGTCGGCGTCGAGCGCGTGTTCCCCATCAACTCACCCCGGATCGAGAAGGTCGAGGTCGTGCGTCTTGGCAAGGTCCGCCGCGCGAAGCTCTACTACATCCGCACCAAGATCGGCAAGAAGTCCAAGGTCAAGGAATATATCCCCGTCAAGAAGATCGCCGCCCCCGCGCCCACGAAGGCATAAAGGACAACGGCTGCTTCGATGCGGACCCCTGGTCCGGTGGAAGCGACCTTAGTCGTACAAGGCGCCGGCCAGGGGCAGAAGCTCAGGGCCGGCGCCCTCATTTCCGTCACCGTGCTCGAGAGCCCCTCTCCGGGCAGGTACCTGGTGCTTGCTGGGGGCCAGAGGCTTCTGGCCTCGGGCCCACTTGGCCTGAGAGCAGGCTCGATGTTCCGTGCACGGGTCGAGTCCTCGGCCTCTGGTCTGGTACTCCACGCCCTCCCCGCTTCCCGACCCGGTTCCGGCGAGATCGCCGGCATCATCGCCCGATCCGGCCTCCCCGATGACAGCTTCTCCCGTCTTGCCCTGACCGCCCTCCTCGGCGAGGGCCTCCAGGGCGAGAGCCGATCCCTTGCCCGGGTGCGCAGGGCCTTCGCCCGGCAGGGCAGCGATGAAGAGGGCGGCGGCAATTCGGATCGTGGCAAGCTCGCCGCGCGGATGGAGGCCGCCGGCCTCGAGGCTGAGGCCGGAGCCCTGGACGCGATCTCCGAGGAGGCCGGCCTTGGGGCCCAGGGGGGAGGCCTGGCCGGCTCGGGCGGCCAGGGCCAGGGCCCAAACCAGGGTGAGAGCGGGCAGGGCCGCGGCTCAGGCGAGGGCCGTCTCGGCGGCGGACCCGAGGGCGCGAAGCTTGTGGGGGCAATACCCGAGCACGAGCTCCCATCGGTCCTGGGGAAGCTCATCAAGGACCTGGTCCTTGGCTCGGGGGGCGAGGGCAGCCTCCTCAACCTCTTCAACCACGCGCGCGGCCTTGACGGCTCCTGGGTCTACGCCCCATTCCGCTTCGAGCTCGATTCGGTTGCATTCTCGGGTTGCTTTCGAGTAAAATTACCTTTATTGGTGGGTGGACCGGGCAGGATCGAGGCCGATTTCGAGGCAAAGCGGGACGGGGCCGAGCCCCAGGCCTGGTCGATTGAGCTTGTCTTTGGCAACAGGGGAGGGATTCCAGGTCTGAAGCCCGGGGCCTCGAGCCTCAGGTTAAGGACAAAAGGAGGACGCGCAGGCGTCCTCGCCCCTGCCGACCTCGCAGGCCTGGCTTCGCAGCTGGCAAGCGCAGGCTGCAGGGTGGAGCTCGATACCTCCGAGGAGGGAGGGTCAGCCTCGGTTCCCGGAGGGCTCGACCTCGATGCCTAGCCAGGAACGCGGCAAGCGGAGCGAGAAGGCGATCGCGCTCCGCTACGACAGGGACCTGCCCGCGCCATTCCTGGCCGCGAAGGCCTCGGGGCCGGCGGTGGAGAGGCTTCTCGCGATCGCCAATGAAGCGGGGGTGCCGGTGATCAGGGACGGTGCCCTCGCAGATGCCCTCTATCCCCTGGACCTCGGGGACTTTGTTCCAGAGGCCTACTTCGAGATCGTAGCGAGGGTCTTTGCCTTCGTGAAGTCGATAGAGGAAGCATGAAGAAACGTATTGTCCTGGACCAGATAAGGCCGGGGTCGCGATTTTCGGACGATGTCTTCATCGACGAGAAGAACCTCCTGGTGCCCGCAAATGTCGCGGTCAAGCAGCGCGATCTCGACACCCTCAAGCGCTGGGGCGTGAATTTCGTCCTCACGGAGGGCGGCCTCGTGGAAGAGGCGGGCCCAGGCCGGGCCGATGCCGAGGCGAAGCCCGAGCCCGCCCCGGTGCCGCTGGGTTTTGTCGGAAGCCGCGAGCTGTACAGGCAATACTCAGACCTCGTCGACAAGCTGGGCCAGGTCTTCGAGAAGATCCGAAACAGCGAGGCTGTCGAGACCAAGGCCGTCGACCTGATCGCCCAGGGAAGCCTCGCCCTCATCCGCGACCACAGGGACGCGACCCTGGCCGCGATCCTGAGCGCCGAGACGAGCGACTACAACCTCGCCCGGGCCGGCATCGACTGCACCGTCCTCTCGATCGTCATCGGGACGGCCCTCAAGCTCCCCGCCTACCGCCTGAGCTACCTTGCGACAGGGGCCCTCCTCCACGACGCGGGCATGCTCCGCATACCCGATTCGATCCTCAAGAAGAACGGGAGCCTCAGCGAGGAAGAGGCGCAGAAGATACGAGCCCATCCCCTGCTTTCCTACAGGATCGTCACCAAGGACCTCCTCTACCCCGACGACGTCGGTCTCATCGGCCTCCAGCACCACGAGCGCTGGGATGGGGACGGCTATCCCAGGAAGACGGGAAGCGGCGAGATCGACATCCTGGCGAGGATAGTCTCGGTCGCCGACGCCTTCGAGGCGATGGTGAGCTCCAAGCCCTACCGCAATTCCATGATCGGCTACGCCGCCATGAAGGCCCTGCTTTCCGATAACTCGCGGCGCTTCGACCCAGACATCATCAAGGCCTTCATACGGAGCATGGGCATCTATCCCCTGGGATCGACAGTCCTGCTCAACAACGCGGCCATAGCCCGTGTCATCGAGATCCATTCCGAGGCCCCCCTGCGGCCCAAGCTCAGGATCATCGTCGATGAGTTCGGCAAGCGCTTCGAGAGCGACGAGGGAGATCTGGTGGACCTCATCACCGAAAAGACCCTCTTCATCGCCAGGGCCCTGGACCCAAAGGAACTCGGCGGGCCGTGAGGCTGGTCTCGACCAGCGCGGCAGGCAGGGCCGGCGAGGATGCCGCGGCCGCCCTCCTTGAGTCCGAGGGATGGACCCTTGCCGCTCGGAATTTCCGCACGAGGCGGGGCGAGATCGACATTGTCGCGGCGAGGGGCGACGTAATCGCCTTTGTCGAGGTAAAATCTTGGGAAAGCTATGGCAAAGAGGAGCTTGGATCGGCCTTGGGGGCGAAGAAGCGAAGGCGGATCGTAGAAACGTCTAAAATCTTCCTCGCACGGCATCGAGAATATAATACCATGCACGTGCGCTACGACGTCTTCCTTCTCAGGGAGGGGCGGCTGGTGGAACGCTACGAATCGGCGTTCACGGGAGAAATATGAGGGGTCCGGAACATGAGAGGCCGCCGAAGCCAGAGACTGGCCTCGAGCCTCCCCCGATCGCAAGGAAGAAGGGCGGCCCTCGGGGCGCGTCCAGACGCGGACCCGAGACCCGTGGCGACCAGCGAAGGCTTGCCGATCTGAAGGCGAAACTCGGCGACGAGGCATATATGGCAGGGGCGATCCTAAGGATCGCCACCGTACTGAGCGCGAGGCTCACGGAAGGATATCTGGATGGCGGACGAACGACGAGACGACAAGCCCGGATCGACGGGACGCGATAACCAGGGGGACAAGCGCGGCGATGGCCGGCGGCGTTTTGGCCGTTTCCGCCAGTCTCGGGGCCGAAGCGAGGATGGGAATGGCCAGGGGCAGAAGGATGCAGTCCCGGGCGGCAGGCCCGAGGCCCAGGCCAAGCGGGAGCTCGTCCCCTGCCCCCTCTGCGGCAAGCCCGTCTATGACCTCTCGACCGCGGTGGCCGCCTCGAAGGAGGCGCCCGAGCCCGCCCATTTCGATTGCGTCCTTGAGCGAGTCGCGGCTGCCGAGGCCCTTGCGGCCGGGGAGAGGCTCGTCTATCTCGGATCGGGGAGCTTTGGGGTCGTCGAATTCAAGGACAAGAGCGAGACCCTCTTCACGGTCAAGCGCCGTATCCAGTGGGAGAAGGAAGGCGAGAAGAAGGATTGGCGCAAGACCCTCTCCTCCCGGATCACCAACTTGTAGTTGATTCCCTCTAGCATCCTCCAAGCCCCTCATCCTCTCGAGCTCGTGTAGCCTTGTGTCATCCCTGTGGCTTCCTCCATCCTGGGCCTCGGGCCTGGGGCTTGGACCTGTCCTATTGTGAGTTTGACGTTTCAGTATCTGAATGTCTGTTTCACGATTCGAACTTGACGGTCCATGAGTCCCGTAGTAGTCTGCTGATACATCAGGTTTAAGAACTTATGTTCCCTGCCCGAGGACGAGCGGCTGGCCACGAAAGAGGTGTCCCGGACGCAGCGCCCTCCAAAATCTTCACCACACTACGCACGCGGAGAGGATCATGAAACTGGAACTCAACAAGGGTGTCGACATCCTGAACGACCTCGGCAAGGTCGCGGACATCGCGGCCGCCCGCAAGCTGCTCGAGACAAAGACGGATACAGATAATCTCGCCAAGCTGAGGGCTATCGGGAACCAGGAGGTGATCATCAGGATCGCCAACGCCGTCGCCCTCATGGAGCCCGATTCCCTCTGGATCAACACCGGCTCCCCCGGGGACATGGCCAAGGCGAGGGAAATGGCGCTCTCGACGGGCGAGGAGTTCAAGCTGAAGCTCGAGGGGCATTCCTGCCACTTCGATCTGCCCGAGGACCAGGGCAGGATGGTCGACAAGACCTTCTACATCGTCAACGAGGGCGAGGAGGTTTCGGCCACGGCCAACCGTATGATCAGGCGCGAGGCCCTGAGCTACATCGACTCATACTTCCGCGGGATCATGAAGGGCAAGCCGATGCTCCTCTCCTTCTGGAACCGGGGCCCCGTCGGGGCCGAGGCCGCCATCCCCGCGATCATGATCAGCGATTCCTGGTATGTCGTGCACTCTGGCAACCTCCTCTACCCTTCCGACTTCGGCAGCTTCGACGCCGAGGTAAAGCGGGCCGGCCTCTTCTTCACGAACACCCACAGCATGGGCCGTTTCTCGAGCGACGACATCCCCAAGGCCAGGATCTTCATGGACCGCTCCTGGCTCACGACCTTCTCGATGTTCTGCACCTACGCAGGCAACACCCTCATGCTCAAGAAGGGCAACCACCGCTTCGCCGTCGACCTGTGCACCTATTTCCGGGTGGGCAGCCAGCTCTCCGAGCACATGTTCATCACCGGCCTCACCGGTCCGGGCGGAAGGAAGACCTTCTTCGCCGGAGCGGCTCCCTCGGGCTGCGGCAAGACGACGACGGCCATGGTCGGCACCGACTTCATAGGGGACGACCTCGCCCAGATCTGGATCGCCGCCGACGGCACGATGCGCGCCGTCAACCCCGAGATCGGCATCTTTGGCATTGTCGAGGACGTGAACCAGGAGGGCGACCCCCTCCTCATGGACTGCCTGCGGGGACGCAAGAAGACCGAGGTCCTCTGGTCCAATGTCCTCATCGACGATGAGGGCCTGCCGCACTGGACGGGCCATGGCGAGGCGATCCCCGCGCACGGGCGCAACTGGCTCGGCGAGTGGACTCCAGGGAAGCTCGACGCCTGCGACAAGATCGTCCCCATGTCGAATCCCAATGCCCGCATCACCCTGAGCTGCAAGGCCATGGACAACTACAACGCGGCCGCCGCCTCAGACCCCGCTGGCTGCCCCATCTCGGTCATCACCTATTCGGGACGCGATCCGGACACCATGCCCCCTGTCTGGGTGGCCAAGAGCCCCGACCACGGCGTCGTCATAGGAGCGTCCATCCTCTCGGCCGCGACGGCCACCGAGGTCACCGCAGCCCAGGGCGGGGCTTCGAAGGTGATCAAGCGCGAGCCCTGGGCCAACGCGCCCTTCACCCCAGGCCCGGTGGGCGACTACATGTACGCCCAGTTCGAGTTCTTCAATGCCCCCAAGCTCACGAAGAAGCCCCTCATGGCAGGCCTCAACTACTTCCTCACCCACGGCAGCCGCGGCGGTGAGGCCGGGAGCAAGAAGCTCCTCGGGGAAAAGCGCGACGTGAAGGCCTGGCTCACCTGGCTCGAGCGCCGCAGCCACGGAGAGGTCGGGGCCATCGAGACTCCCATCGGCTTCATCCCCATCTACGAGGACCTGAGGCGCGTCTTCTCGGAGACGATCGGCAAGGACTATCCGAGGGAGCTCTACGAGAAGCAGTTCTCCTTTTATGTCGACAACATCCTGTCCCGGCTCGAGCTCCAGGAGGCGGCCTACGAAAAGGACGGCAACTGTCCCTCGAGGATCTTCGAGGTCTACGCCGAGCAGCGTGCCGGCCTCCTGGCCCTGAAGGCCAAGTACGGTCCCGTGGTCTCGCCTGATCAGCTTGTCGTCGAGGGCCGGAGGAAGTAAGGCGAAGCACAAAACCGCGGTCAGGCGTCCTGCACCGGCCTGGCCGCGGCCTTTTCATCTTCCGAGATCAGACCCGGAAAGAAGTAGACCATGGCCCCCGAGGAACTTAAGCTCGAGTTCGGCGGCCCCCTTTCCGACCAGCTCATCAAGCAGCTTCTTGGCCTCGTCGATGCTCATGTCCGTGTCGAGGGCGAGCTCGGCCTGGGTGAGCTTGCCCCCGCGCGAGCGGGCGAGGCCGAGGGCGGCCTTCTCCCTGTCGTCCCGGGAGAGCTTCGCAGCGGCAAGGTTCCTCGGCCGGAATGCCCGGTAGGCGGTGAATGACGACATCGCGGCGAAGGCGATGAGGATGACAGCCCCCCCGATGGAATCCGAAGTGTCCTTGCCCGAGGCCGCATCGACCACGAGGGAGACGGCGGCCCCGACCAGCAAGAGCGAGAGCAGTGTCAGGATGAATCCGAGCGTGCGCTTCATATGTCCAAGTATAACCCGGTTCACTTCCTGCCGCCCTGTCCCTTGGCTCCGCGAGCCCTGTGGGGCGAGAGCCGCCGGGCGAGGGAGCGCAGGGAAAGGAGCCTTGAGACGGCGCTCGACACGGCCAGGCCGGCGGCGATGGCCCCGGCGGCCTGGATGGTGGCGAGGCCAACCCTGAAGGCTTCCATGGTATTGCCCCTGACATACTCGAGCATGGTCATGTACATGCCACCGCCGGGAACCAGGGGGATGATCGCGCACACGATGTAGACCGAGGCTGGGCGCTTGAGCAGGGTCGCCAGCAGCTCGGCCCATATGCCTATGACGCAGGAGGCGGCGAAGAAGCCGACTGCCTGGGATCCCGAGGCGGCCGCGAGGGGCGCCGACACGGCCCAGCCCAGGGCCGCGCCGAGGGCGGCAAGGGGAAGGTCGCGGCCGCGGAGATCGAAAAGCAGTGAGAAGCCCAGGGTGGCGAGGCCCGCCCAGAGCGGTTCGAGAAACTGGCTCACGCGGCGCCTCCCGTGACCAGACGCCAGAGCTGGTGGGCGCCGCCAGCCCCCACCGAGATGGCGGCCGCCGCCATGAAGGCGTCGGCCCCCCTGGCGACTCCCGCTACCAGGTCACCGGCGACGATGTCGCGGATCGCGTTCGTTACCGCGACCCCCGGCACGAGGATCATGATGACACCGATGACTGTCGCGTTGGAGTTGGTCGAGAACCCGAGGCGGAGGGCAAGGAGGCAGAGCAGGGTGGCCGCCGCTCCGGCCACGAGGTTTATGAAGAAGTCCGGGAGGGTCTTGCGCGCGAGCCGGGGTCCGATGCGCGAGACCAGGATGCCGACAAGGGCCGACACGAGGGCGTCGTTCCAGGCCCCTCCGAAAAGGAGGGTGAAAAAGCCCGTCGTCGCCGCGGCGCCAAGCAGGGAGAGGGCGAGGTGCCTCGGAGGCAGGCGCTCGATCTGGTCGAGGGATTCGGCCGCGGCGGCGAAGTCGGCCGAGCCCGAGCCCAGCCTCCTGACAAGCTCGTCGATGCGCACGATGCGCTCGAGGTTCATCGCGCGCTTGCTGATCCTGCGCACGATGGAGCGCACCCGGCCGTCCATGCCCGTGAAGGAAAGGACGAGGCCGGTGGGGGTCGCGAAGCACTCGGCCTCGGCCCCGCCGAGGGCCGAGGCGAAGGCGGCGGCCGTCTCCTCGGCGCGGTAGGTCTCGCCTCCGGACTCAAGGACGAGGCGGGCGGCATCGGCTGCGAGGAGGAGGACCTCCTCGGGGTCGGCGGTATCCAGGCTGGGTGTCATCGTGACATCGTGGCCGGAGCCTGCCATCCAGTCAATACGGCCCGGCGGGACGCTCAAGGCTCCTTCCCTTCAGGAGAGGGCAAGGGAGATCGCCGCATCGAGGGGAAGAAGCCTGCCCTCGGCCTTGAGCCTTGAGAAGCTGGCACTTCCCGTCACGGACTCTGCCCGGGAGGCGCTCTCCTCGAGCCTGTCCCGGTACAGCGGCAGTACGGGCGTGCCTATCTGCTGGCGGATCGCCTCGGCGGCGCCAAGCAGTGTCGCGCAAAGCTCGGCCTCGCCGCCCAGGACCCGAGCCAGGGCGAGGCCCTCGATGCAGACCGCTATCCACCAGCGGTCGCCGATCTCGGTGAGGGAGCGCAGGGCCTCGGCGTAGCCCGCGCGGGCTCCTTCGATGTCGCCCGAGTCCGAGCGGGCCTCGGCCGCGTAGAGCGCGGCCCTCGCGGCCCCCCTTATGTCCTCGAGGTCGCGCTCGGTCACGAGGACTTGGGCGAGGGCCGCCAGAGCGCCCTCGTGGTCGCCTTCCCTGTTCCGTATCCAGGCGAGCTGCAGGTCGACGCTCGCCAGCCACCAGTCGTCGCCGAGCTCCAGCAGTCTCGAGCGGCTGCGCTCGAACATGGATCTCGCCTCGGGCAGCTCCTTGGCCGTCATGAGGAGGGTTCCGCTCGAGAAGCAGGCGTAGGCTATGCCCCTGGCATCGCCCAGGCTCTGGCAGATGGAGAGGCTCTCGGCGAGGAGGCTCCGGGATTGCTCGAGCTCCCCCCGCATCATGAGGGTGTTCGCTAGGAGGATGAGGGCATCGGCGAGCTCCCTTGTGACGCCCAGGGATCGGTGGAGCTCGAGGCTCAGGGCGAGGAGGGGATGGGCCTCGCGGTAGTCGCCCTGGTAGTTGGCCAGGCTCCCCGCGCGGAGGAGGCAACGCGCCCGGTCGGCGGCGGGGGCATCGGGGTTCAGCCTGAGGGCCAGGCCGAGCCAGCGGCGTCCCTCGCTGAAGTCGCTGCGCATCCTCCAGTAGCGCCAAAGCGACACCGCGAGGGCCATGAGGGAGGAGGCCTCCCTGGCCTGGCTCGACCATTCGAGGGCCGAACGCAGGTTGGCGCGTTCTCGGTCGAGGACGCCCATATGGAACCTCTGGCCGGGGCCGCGTAGCAGGGGATCGGTCCTTTGGGCAAGCTCGAGGAAATAGCGCAGGTGGGCCTCGCGCAGGGTCTCGGCCTCAGCCGAGTCCAGGAGGCGCTCCCGAGCGTAGTCGCGTATCGTCTCAAGCAGGCGATGGCGGCCCGAGCCCTCGGATTCCTCGGTGGCGACCAGGGACTTGTCGATGAGCCCGGTGAGGGCGTCGAGGACCTCGATCCCCCCGGGATCGCCGCAGACCGCCTCGGCCGCCTCGACAGTCCAGCCCCCGGAGAACGCCGAGAGCCTCCTTAGCATGACCTTCTCATCGGGAGCCAGGAGCTCGTGGCTCCAGTCGACAAGGGCACGGAGGGTCGCCTGGCGGGGCACGGCGTTGCGGCTGCCACCCGTGAGGAGGCGGAAGCGGTCGTCTATCCGCTCGGATATCTGGGCGGCCGAGAGCACCTTCATCCTCGAGGCCGCGAGCTCGATCGCCAGGGGTATTCCGTCGAGCCGCCGGCATATCTCGGAGACAGCCTGGGAATTCTCGTCGCGGAGGGCGAAGGCCGGGTTCACGGCCCTGGCCCTGTCCACGAACAGCCGCACCGACTCGAAGGCTCCGACCTGGGCCGCCCCCTTGAGCCCGGGTGGGGGAAGGGCCAGGGAGGGAAGGCGCCAGACCCGCTCTCCCTCGATACCAAGGGACTCCCTGCTCGTCGCGAGTATCCTCAGCCCTGGAGCGCCCTTGAGGAGGGTCTCGGCGAGGAAGGCGCAGGCTTCCACGAGGTGCTCGCAATTGTCAAGGATGAGAAGGAGGTCCTTTTTCCGCAGGTAGTCGGCCAGGCGCTCCGGGGCGGGGAGTCCTGAGTCGAGGGAGAGGCCCAGGCTGGCCGCCGCCGACCGGGGAACGAGGGAGCCCTCGGTCAGGGAACCGAGTTCGACAAAGAAGGCCCCGTCGGGAAAGGCTCCTGCGGAGAGGAGATCCTCGGCGACGACGAGGGAGAGGCGGGTCTTCCCCGTGCCGCCCGGCCCCATGAGGGTCAGGAGCCTGTCCTCCCTCAGTGCGAGGGCGAGCTCCCTCCTCTGCTTCTCCCTGCCGATAAAGCCGCTCAGCCGCGAAGGGAGACTTGAGGAGGAGGAGGGCCGGCTACGCGGAGGGGGGAAGGATGGCGACAGTCCCTTCACGACGAGCTCGAAGAGCCTGTTGGGCCCGCCGATGTCCTTGAGCTCGTGCTCCCCGAGGTCACGCAGGGACGAGCCCTCCGGCAGGGTCGCCTCGACGAGGGACTTCGTGGCCTCGGAGAGCAGGATCTGGCCCCCCTGGGCCAATGCCCCTATCCTCGCGGCCTTGTGCACGTCGATCCCGACATAGGCCTGGCCCGACATCGCGGGTTCCCCCGTGTGCAGGCCCATGCGGACCCTGAGCTCGGCATTGCCCGGCCAGGGACCGGCCGCGAAGGCCCGCTGGGCAGCGACCGCGGCCAGGACGGCTCCCGAGGCGCGGGGGAAGGAGGCGAAGCAGGAGTCTCCCTGGCTGTCGACTAGCCTCCCGCCTTGGGCCTCGATGCATGCGGCGAGGATTCGCCTGTGCTCCTCAAGCAGGGCAGCGTAGCCCCCGCCCAGGTTCTGCAGAAGGCGGGTCGAGCCTTCGATGTCGGTGAAGAAGAGGGTCACCGTGCCCGCTGCGGCATCCATCGGGAACTACTTTAGGTCCAGAGAGCGCTTCAGGTCAACTCGGGACCGGGTCTCGAGAGCGCTTCAGGTCAACTCGGGACACCGGGGTCTCGCCGCTGGAAAAAAAAGGCGCGGGCATGAGGCATGCTGCCTCCTGTACGCGCCAGTTCCCGTGTTCTCCACGGCGTGGCTTTAGAGGGCTCTCGCCCTCTGCATGTGTTCATTCATCTATTGCCTCCTTTTCGCCCTGATCGGGGGACGGATGCGCGCGGGTGCCGGCAGGAGGAGGATCGCACCGGGCGGGGAGGACTGTAAAGCGAGAAATCGCCTAGCACGCGATCTGTCCATTTGCATGAAGCGCTTCGCTGTGCCATCATGCGGGCGAAGCCCATCACCCTCAAGGAGGCACAGCATGATGATTGCCAACACTGGATCGACCAAGGACGACAAAGGCGCCGCCCAGAACTAGAGCCCCATCCCGGCCTGAACGCTTCTAAAACTTCAGACCTCCTCATCCCGGGGCAGCTTAAGGGCGGCAGTAGCGCGCGAGATCCCAAGAGGAAGGTCAATGTCCTATATCAAGGCGGACGACGTCCTGCCGTCCGAGCTCATCCGCGAAGTGCAGAAATACATAAAGGGTTCCCTGGTCTACATCCCCAACCCCGGGGAGGGCAGGAGGGCATGGGGCGAGAGGAACGGTGCCCGCGAGGCCTTTGACAGACGCAACGCCGAGATCAAGGCCGCAAAACAGGGGGGCAGGAGCCTCGATGATCTTGCCGAGGACTACGGTCTGAGCGTCGACGCGATACGCAAGGTGCTTTACGGGCGCGCTCGCCGCGAGGCTGCGCGCTGAATCGCGCGCTCGATCCCCTCGTAGCCCGTGCATCTGCAGAGGTTGGACTCCATCCATTCCCTGGTCTGCTCGGCTGTGGGCTCGGGATGGGCGGAGAGCAGGGCGTGGGCGTTCAGGATCATGCCCGGGGTGCAGAAGCCGCACTGGAAGCCGTTGTCCTCGAGGAAGGCCGCCACGATGGGAGCGTCCCCTATGCCCTCGATGGTCGTGACCTCGCGGCCCAGGGCCTCGACGGCGAGCACCAGGCAGGACTTGACCGGAGTGCCGTCCAGGAGGACGGTGCAGGCCCCGCAGTCGCCGTTCTCGCAGCCGAGCTTCGCGCCGGTCAGGCCGAGGCCCTCGCGGAGGGCCCGCAGGAGGGTCTCTCCGGGCCGCAGGGCCATGCGGCGATTCTCCCCATTCACCTTGAGTTCGGCCTCGAAGAGCCTGTCGTGGGCGATCATGCGAGGGCCTCCTTGGCCCTTTCCAGGGCCAGGTCAAGCATCGCGGCCCTATAGGCGGCCGAGGCTCTCTGGTCGGAGCGGGTCGGGGGGAAGTCGGAAAGGCCGAGGGGCCTGGCTTTCGCCTCAGCGCGCACTGGATGCTCGAAGGCGCCCGAGACGGCGGCCGAAAGGGTCTCGCCCCTGGCGACCATGCAGAGGCTCGCTATGGGGTAGTCCACCCTGCCGCCCTTGGTCGAGCGCTCGTAAAACCAGGGCAGGGCGGCCTCCTCGGCGCGGATCGAGAAGCCGAGCAGGAGCTCTCCTGGCCCGAGGAGGAGGCGCTTGTCATGGAGGCTCCACAGGCCGAGCTCGCGGCGCTCGAGCCTCCCGGCCTGGCCTGGCCCCGCGAGGTGGGCGATGGCGCCGAGGGCAAGGAAGGGAAGGAGGGCCTCGCGGTAGGGCAGTCTGCCCGCGCAGTTGGCCCCGAGCCTGATCCGGTTCCTGACCGTCCTGTCGGCGACGCCCCTGGCGGCAGCAGCGAGGAGGGGAAAGGAGGAGTCGTCGGCGAGCTCGCTCAAGGAGAGGTTCGAGCCGAAGAAGAGCGACTCCCCCTTGGCTCCCCTCTCAGAGCATTCGGCGATGTACTTGATGTCGATGACGGCCGTCGGGGCGTAGTGGCCGCTCCGGGTGAGGCTCAAGATCTCGGTGCCGCCCGCGTAGTAGAGGGCACTGTCTCCGAGCCTTGCCTTGGTCATGATAGCTTCCTCGAGGCTCTCTGGCCTGAAATACGCGAAGCCTGCTGCCATCATTGCCTTGCCTCCCTGGAGGCCAGCCAGAGTGTCTCGGCCGTGATCGGCAGACTGTCGAGCCTGGCTCCCGCCGCGCGGGAGAGGGCCGAGGCGAGGGCCCCGGGCATGCCGATGATTCCCTGCTCGCCAAGGCCACGGGCTCCGTAGGGACCATCGCCCTGGGGGCTCTCGAGGAAATCCACGATGTACTCGGGCTGCTGGCCATAGCGCATGATCTTGTAGTCCCGCAAGGACCCGTTGGCCACCCTCCCGCGCTGGTCGAAGATGAAGGCCTCCCCCGTCGTGAAGCCGATGCCCATGGCCATGGCCCCGACCACCTGGCCCCGGGCGAGAGCGGGATTGATGACCTTGCCGACATCCATGCAGCAGGCGCTGCGAAGCACGCGGAAGCGGCCCGTGGCAAGCTCGAGCTCGACCTCCACGGCCTCGGCGCCGAGGGTCCACTCGAGGCCGGGCCTCCCCCTGCCCGTCTCGGGGTCGAGGTTGGTCAGGCCGCGCGCGATGTAGTGGCCCCTGCCGATGACGGGCCCTCCAATGGAGGAACCATCGGGGTAGGAGTAGCCGAGGGCGAGAGCCCTTACTTCCAGGCCAATCTCGGGATCGTCACGGAGGTAGACCCTGCCCCCGCCGACCTCGAGGTCCTCCTCGGGGCAGCGAAGGGGCCGTGAAGCGATTGCCTTGAGCTGGGAAGAGGCGTCGGCCACAGCGGCGAGGGCGGCCCTGCCCGCCATGAAAAGGGAGCGCGAGGCCGCCGTCGTCCAGTCGTGGGGGGAGCGGTCGGTCGATACCTCCCTGTTCACGTGCACCAGGGCGGTCTCGATCCCCAGGGCCTCGGCGACGATCTGGCCAAGGCCGGTGAGGGCGCCCTGGCCAAGCTCGACGATGCCGGTGGAGAGCTTGACGCTCCCGTCCTCGTTGAAGCTTAAGATCGCCCCGGCATCGGTGAAGCTGGGAATCGCGGGAGCCTTCCAGAAGCAGGAGATCCCCTTGGCCCTTGTCGTCGGGGCCCCTGGCTCAGGCCTCCCCCCTGGGCCTTCGCCCCAGCCGATCCTGCGCGCTACAGTCTCGATGCAGGCCGGCAGATCGCCCGTGCAGGGCTCGAGCACCGAGAGCGAGGGAGTCGTGTCACCGGGGCGGACCGCGTTGATGAGGCGCAGCCGCATCGGGTCCATGCCCAGGCCCTCGGCGAGGGCGTCCATCGCGCGCTCGATGCAGAAGGACATCTCGATGTGGCCAAAGCCGCGGAAGGCGGTCGCGAAGGGATGGTTCGTGTAGACACAAAGGGAGTCAGCCCGGACGTTGGGGATCCGGTAGGGGCCCGTGCATGCATAGCCCGCCGCCCGGGCGACGTTGACAGCGTAGTCGGCGTAGCCGCCAGAGTCGAAGAGGAACTCGATGTCGGCGGCGAGGATGACGCCGTCTGTCCTCGCGCCGAGCTCGACCCTGGCCTGTATGCCGGGGCGGCCGGGCGAGCCGAGCATGTCGGCCTCGCGGTCGTTGGAAAGCCTCACCCGCCTTCCTCCCGCCGATCGCGACAAGAGGTAGGCGAGGGGCTCGAGCTGGATGCCCGCCTTGCCGCCAAAGCCACCCCCGACGGCGGGGGCGCTCACCTCGATCATGCCATGGGGTATTCCGAAGCCCTGGCTCATGAGGGTCCTCACCCCGAAGGGCGACTGGGTCGACGAGCGGATGAGGACCCTCCCGTCGCCCAGGATCTCGGCCTGGGCCGACCGCGGCTCCATGGCGCAGTGGTCGCCCGGGGGGAAGGAATACTCCCCCCTTATTCTGAGCTCCGAGGCCGCCATGGCCGCATCGCAGTCGCCCTTCCTGATGCGGCTGCGGTGGGCGACATTGCTCCCCGGCTCGGGCAGGATGGCGGGGATGTGGCGGTAGGAGGCCATCGCGGGATGGAGGATGGGGGCACCAGGGGCCATTGCCGAGCGCGGGTCCTGGAGGACGGGAAGGGGCTCGTACTCGACACGGATGAGGCCCAAGGCCCGCCGCGCCGCATCCTCGTCGTCGGCCAGCACCGCCGCGACGCCCTCCCCATGGTGGCGCACGAGGCCACGGGCGAGGGGGGGCTTGTCGCCGAGGTAGAGGCCGATGAGCTCGCTGAAGTCGGCTCCCGTGAACACCCCGCGGACACCGCCCTGGGCCCTCGCCCCGTCGGTGTCGATGGAGATGATCCTGGCATGGGCCTGGGAGCTCGGCAGGACGAGGGCGTGGAGCAGGCCCGGCCGCCTCTCGTCGTCGGTGAACCTGGTCCTGCCCCTGACCTTGTCAGGTCCATCGCTCCGGGGCGCGGAAAGGCCTATTGCGCGCGCTTCGTTCCTTGGCATGGTGCCCCTTAGTCTAGTCCGGTGGCCGCCGGCGCGCAATCGAGAGCGGCTTCCCGAGCCCGGGCCGGGAGACGCGGCACCTGGGGTCTTGTTATCCGGACTTCACTAGGTTACAGTATGATCACTAGCGGTGGCGAGGAGGGCCTTCCATATGGGAGAGGGACCGGGAATCATCATCAGCGAGGACGAGGTCATCATAGCCCTGCTCATGGAGCGCCAGCTGCTCAGGCTCGGCTGCAGGGTGCTGGCGAAGGTCCGCTCGGGCGAGGCCGTCCTCGCGGCCCTCGAGAAGGAGAGACCCGACCTCCTCATCCTCGACATAAGGCTCGGGGGGGCCCTGAGCGGGATCGAGGTGGCCAGGAAGGTCAGGGAGCTCTCTCCCGTGCCCATAGCCTTCATGACCGCCTACGGCTCGGACGAGGTCAGGAATGAGGCCTTGAGCCTTGGTCCCATCGCCTTCCTGGAAAAGCCCATCTCGGAGGATGACCTCGCCGAGCTCGTGGCCCGCGTGGGCGATCAGGCCGCGAGGCCCCCGGGCAGGGCCGAGGGACGGCGCAGCCCGGAGCCTAGGTAGCGAAGCGGCCGATCGCCGCGCCCAGGGCCAGCGAGCTTTCCAGGTTGCGGTCCACCTCGGCCCTTACCGAATCGAAGGCCTCCTGGAGGGCGCGGGCGACCTCGGCCTGGCCCCGCGAGCTCGCCACGAGGGCGTCGATCCGGCCAAGGGTGGCCTCGATGGTCTCGGTCATCCTCTTTGTCTGCTCCTCCTGCTGGGCCATTCTCCCCTCGATGGAACGAGAGGCCTCGACCACCTGGCCGAGGGAGTCCGCCGCCGACCTCGTGCCCGCCGCCTGCTCGCCCATCGCCGCGGCGATCTCCCTGGATATCCCCGCGGCTTCCTCGAGGCCGCTGACGAGCTCCCCGAGGCTCCTGCCGCTCGCCTCGGTTCTCTCCACCCCGCGGGCGACGCGGGCGGCCATGGCCTGGATGAGGGCCTTGATCGACTTGGTCTGGGCGCTTGCGTTGGCGGCGAGGGACCGCACCTCGTCGGCCACCACGGCGAAGCCCGCTCCCTGCTGGCCCGCGTGGGCAGCCTCGATGGCCGCGTTCATCGCGAGGAGGTTGGTGTCGCCGGCTATCTTGCTCAGGGCCGAGAGGACCTTGAGCACGCTGGCAGCTGACTCCTCGATCTCGGCCATCGCAGCCCTGGTGGCCTTCGCGTCCTCGCCCCCGGAGCGACCGCGCTCCGTGAGGTCGAGGGACAGCTCCCCCGAGCGCCTGGTCATCGACTCGACGGACCTGATGCTCGAGGCCATCTCCTCCATGGCCGAGGAGGTCTCGGAGACCGAGCGAACCTGGGCCTCGGCCGCCTCGTCCACGCCCCGCACCGCGAGGCTGAAGCTGTCGATCGCCTTGCGGAGTACCCGCGAGGACTCGGCCTGGGCCGAGAGGTCGGCCTCGAGGGCGAGGGCGGCATCGGCCGCGGCCCTGGTCGAGGACTCGGCGTCCACGAGCAGCCTGTCTATCGCGGCGGCGCTCGCCTTGGTCCGGCCCGCGGCACCGGCGATCCCGTGCACGACGCTGCCGAACTGGTCGAGGAGCTGGTTCACGAGGCCGGCAAGCTCGCCCAGGTCGTCCATCGCGCGCAGGGCTATCCTCGCGCGCAGGTCTCCTCCGCCCGCGACAACCTCCTTCACCCGGCCCTGGAGGGCGGCGATGCGGCCCTTGAGCTCGGAGGAGGCCGTGGCCTGTATGCCCATTGCCACGATGAACATGAATGCGGCATAGAGCAGGAAGACCCGCAGCTGGATGGCCTCCCAGCTGACTCCCCGCTCCCAGCTGGGGAGGATAATTGAGGCGTCGAGGGAGGTCCGCGCCGAGAATCCCCTGAAGCCCTCGGCCAGGAGGCCGCGATACGCGGCTCCGGTATCCTCGGCCTTCACCTCGCCGCTCTTCACCTTCTCGAGGGCGGCGAGCTCGATGGCCTGGGCGGCCATGAGGTCGCGGTTGTTGAACTGGAGGAAGGTGAGGACATAGATCACGAGGAAGAAGGTGAGGAGGACCTGCCTCGTCGTTATCGCGGGCTCGCGCCTGCGGCCGCCTATCCCGTGGAGGCCGAGACGGTCCCTGACCGGAGCGAAGGCGAGGTCGTCCAGGGCCGACTGGGCAGTGGAGAAGACGGTGGCGCCCGCGAGGTTCGAGACGAGGATGACAAGGCCCTCGGGCCTCAAGATGTTCGAGGCGTGGCCCGAGGCGACCTGGAGGATGAGGAAGCCCGCGGCGAAGCCCACGAGGTTGACCCCCAGCTTGATCACCGAAAAGCCAATGATCCTGACCCTCGTCTTCTCAATGAGCTCGGCATTCAGGTTCTCCCCGGCCTCGAGGCGGAGGCCCGCCTTCTGGATGGGCAGCGCCAGCAGATAGATGATGACGGAGAAGATGAGCATGGGGGGCATGACATTGATGCCGAGGAAGGACGCGACCGAGGCGGGTAGGGCGCCGAGGTCCGATATGCCGAGGATGATGTTGTCCCGCAGATAGCTGATGATCTGCATGACAAAGTAGACGCCGAGGATCATCACCGCGGAGTTGAGGGTCACGCGAAGTGCGAGTCGTCCGGTCTTCATGCCCTTCAGAATAACAGATGGGCTTTCCCCGGGGGAGGGAAAAGGTCGATATTTGCCTGAAGGCGGCCTAAGGGAGGCCCCAAGGGGAGGGATGCGGGGTGAAGGCAACCATAGGCGGAGGGGATCGGGGCAGGACGGGGCTCCTGAGCGGGGAGAGGGTTGGCAAGGACGATCTCAGGATCGAGGCGCTCGGAGAGCTTGACGAGCTCAATTCCTTCATCGGCCTCCTCCTCTCCCTTCTCTCACAGAGACAGGCGGTCTTCGCCCAGGGCCTCCTCGAGATCCAGGGCGCCCTGTTCGGCATAGGAGCCAGGCTCGCCTCGAGCCCCGGGGCCCAGGGCTCCGAGCTCCTCGATTTCGGTCTTTCGGGCCGCACCCGCGAGCTCGAGGCCGCGATGACGCAGATGGAGGCAGGACTCGAAGCGTTGCGCGACTTCATCCTCCCCGGGGGCCATGGCGCGGCCTCGATGGCCCAGGTCGCCAGGAGCGTCTGCCGCCGGGCCGAACGCCGCGTCGTGGCCCTCGCCTCGGTCAAGATGCCCACGGGCCAGGCCGGGTACTACGTCGAGGCGATAGCCTACCTGAACCGGCTCTCCGACTACCTCTTCACCCTGGGCCGAGCCCTGAACCGCAGCGAGGGCATACCGGACCGGCCGTGGAGGAAGTAATGGGACCGGGGCGCCAGAGCTTCCCGATCAGGCTCCTCGCCCGGAGCTGGCTTTCTCCCCGCGTCTTCGAGTGCGCCCTGGAGAGGCCAGAGGGCTTCTCCTTCCTCCCCGGCCAGTCTATAAGGCTCAGGCACGGGGGGGTCGAGCGCGACTATTCCATCGCATCCGGAATGGGGGAAGGGGAGCTCCTCATCTGCGTCAGGCTCATCGAGGGCGGAGCTCTGAGCCCCGCCCTCGCCTCGGCCGAGCCGGGAGAGGCCATGCTCCTCGAGGGTCCGCGGGGCTTCTTCTTCCACCGTGAATCGCCAAGACCCTGCGTCCTTGTCGCGACGGGGACCGGGGTCGCGCCCTTCCGCTCTATGGCCGCCTCGGGCCTCAAGGCCTACACCCTCCTCCACGGGGTGCGCGGGCCCGAGGAGCTCTGCTACCGCGGGAGCCTCGAGCCCGGGGCAGGGCGATACGTCGCCTGCATTTCCGGGCAGGGCGGCGCCGCCGCCCTGCCCGGGGCCTACGAGGGCAGGGTCACTGCCTGGGTGGGGGAGAGGCTCGAGCGCCGCGAGCATGACTTCTACCTCTGCGGCCACCGCGGGATGGTACGCGACCTGAGCCTCATGATCGATGCCGAATTCCCGGGTTCGATGCTGTATGCCGAGATCTTCGACTAGGGCCGCTTCGGGCCCCTTCCTAGCTCAGGCCCCGCGCTGTCTCGAGCTTGAAGAAGGCGTAAAGGGCATCATAGACTAGGAACTGCCGCTCGATGTTCGCGAAGTCGTCGGGGAACATGATCGAGAAGCCCTGGGCGATGGCCTCGAGGCCCGGGGCATGGGGGTTCTTCCCGAGCTGGTCGGTGTCGGCGGCGTCCACGACTGCGGCCAGTCTGAGGAGGGCCGGGTCCTTCAGCCCGTACTTCCCCATGATGGTCACGAAGGAGCAGTGCCCTTCCTGGTGGCCGAGCTCGACACCGGGAGCGTCGAAGGGGATCGCGCCGAGGCGCTTGGCTTCGGCCTCGACGAGGCTCGTGGCCACGAAATGGAAATCGGCGTCGGCGTCGACAAAGCGCTTGATCAGCCAGGGACAGG
>JANXYO010000057.1 GCA_025356015.1 Spirochaetaceae bacterium | reverse complement strand
CTCTACTAGATAGATACTCATAATTAGGAAGCAGCTTCTCCAAGCTTGCCATTGCCTTTGACCGCAGCATTTCCGACGCATCCTTGAGCGCTTTAGTCTTCTCCTTCGCCAAGGCTTGTGCAGATTCGAAGGTGCAAGAAGACAGAATATCGGGTAGATCGAGCTCTGAAATTGAAGCCTCACGAGCTGCTGACTTTATGATTTCCGAAAGATCACATTCAAGCCAAATCTCTAGAATATTGTTATAGGTCCGGGCAGCCTTGCAGATAGTCGCCTTCGGTGGGGCTACAGGAAGGGTCTTTCCAATTGTGATTAGGTCATCTTCACATAGGGCTAATTCGGCAAGAACCGGGCACAGATTCTCCAGGGTCTCGTTCCGGCGGTCCTTCGCGAGCCTCCATCGAGGGTATTCGATTGTTAGGTCGAATTCCTTACCCTGGCCATTGGCTGGATTAAGGCGATGCAAGGCTTTGAGAATGGTTGTCTTTCCTGATTCATTCTTTCCGACCAGGCCCGTGACATCGGGCTCAATCTCAATCCTTTGGGCATCAACAATGTTCCTGAATCGCTGGATCGTAACTGCAAGGAGTTTCACTCTTTCCCCCTAATGTTTCAGCTATCTTTTTGGGCAATCACTTGGCAAGGCTATAGCCTCCGCAGTGCCACGTCAACGGCACGTGCAGCTTCCTAATCTGCCGGCAGTTGCCGCGTTGCAGATATGACAGCAGATACTTTCCAATGGCTTTGCTTTGCGATGCCTGTTGGTGCACGCTGGTGCCGATTGGAATCGGCTAATTCTTGACCTATTCTGAACTTCTGCCTCTCGATGCATTTGCTTGCCTAGTAAGTAATTAGATTCGACTCCCCCCACCTCCAACTGAGCAACCCTTCCAGCACGGAAGGGTTGCTCTTTTTTATGCAAGAGGGGGAGTCGAACGGGAAAGCGCTCCGCTGGTGGCGCTAATCGATGAGCGCCGCCAGCGGTCGAGCCGCCAGGGATGGCGGCGAGAGCGCTTTCCCCAGCCCGGAAGCCGAGGACAGGATGCCCGAGGCTGGAGGGTCGACTCCCCCCACCTCCAACCGAGCAACCCTTCCAGCACGGAAGGGTTGCTCTTTTCTATGCAAGTGGGGGAGTCGAACGCGGAGCAGCGTGCCGAGCGATTAGCGAGGCCGAGGCGCATGGATGCGCCGAGAGCTGCGGAGCCGGCCCTGGAGGCCGAGGACAGGACGTCCGAGGCCGGAAGGGTCGACTCCCCCCACCTCCAACCGAGCAACCCTTCCAGCACGGAAGGGTTGCTCTTTTCTATGCAAGTGGGGGAGTCGAACGGGAAAGCGCTCCGCTGGTGGCGCGAATCGCCGAGGGCGACTCCCGCACTTCCACTAACGTGTCTCTCCTCAAAGACAAATTTCAGGTAAGCTATTTTTTCACGAAGATGCTCACAGTCTCCGTCCAAAACGCACGCAGGATCCCCATGACATCGCCTAGAGGTGGCGCATCCAGCTTGTACTTCGTCAGGTTGCGAGGAGTCGATCATGGACCGAGGCAGCCTTCCCTTCGGGAGTCATGCGAGAGCTTCCAGATACGGCCTGATTACATTCGTGACTCGATCGACCTTGGCGCAGGCCCAGAGCTCGTTCTGGTCGCAGAGCGGAGAGAAGGCGGTGATAGGGCGAAAAGGCATCGAGGGATATCAGGGCGGGATCACTTCGATTTCATCCCGACTCTCTTCGCGAATCTCTGCTCGGGCCCTGGACGGGCCCGAACCTCCGCGTAAACTTCGCTCGAGCACGCACAGCCGCGAGCTCCCTGTTCCGGGGCTCGGCTGCAGTGACCAGTGAGTCCAGGAGGCTGCGAGCCGCGGCCGCTACCTCGAGCACGGCGCGGTTGAAGGTCTCCTCATTCGCCCTGGAGGGTTTCTGGAAACCCGAAAGCTTCCTCACGAACTGCAACGCAGCGTCGGAGATCTCCGAATCCGTGGCCGGCGGATCGAAATTGAAGAACGGCCTTATGTTTCTGCACATGGCTCCTCCCACGCCTCGCGGGCGCGAAAATCCGGCCGCGCCACAGCCGCGCGGCGCGCTCGGTTCCCCTCTGGTTCGAATATAGCGGATGGGAGCGCTCCAGCCTGGGAAATGCGATCAAGGAGCCTGTGGGCCCTGACTTCGAGGCCTCTCAATCCCAAACCGAGTTTCCCGCCGGGTGGGATGGCCTCTGGCCGATTCCGAATCCCTATTCGATACCTTCAATTGTGATCGCCCCTTGCATGGCCGCGGTTTCGGAAGCTTCCCGGGAAGGGTAGCCAGAGCCCGAATCGACTCCCATCTTGTCCAGAACCTCGTCTTCCGAGCTTGCGTCGTAGACCCCGATGACGGCTCCATCGCTACGTCTGACCCTGTACTTCATGGCTCTCCACGGCTTTCAAGGCGGACCTTCTTGCTGCGCCAATCCCTATATTACTAACGAAGCAGACAGCATCGCGCCCCGGGCGACACGCTCCAGAATGCGAGTCCAGAGGATCCTTGCGTGGATCAGGATTCCGCCACCACCGCGAGGCACATCGTGATCTAGAACTCCTGCCGCGTGGGCCGGAACAGGATCTCGTTGACGTCCATGTCCTCGGGCTGGGCAATCGCGAAGACGACGGCCCGCGCGAAGGACGCAGGCGCTATGGCCAGCTCGTAGATCTTGCGGACGCCCTCGGCCACGTCGGCCTCGGTGACGCTGTCCGGCAGCTCGGTGTCGACCGCCCCGGGGGAGATCACGGTGGTTCGGATGTTGTAGGCCTTCACCTCCATCCGCAGGCCCTCGGAAATTACCCGCACGGCGTGCTTGGTGGCGGCGTAGACCGTGTTCCCCGGCCTCACCTTGTGCCCCGCCACGGACGAGACGCTGATGATGTGGCCCGACTTCTGGCGCTTCATCTGGGGCAGGGCCGCGGCTATGCCGTAGAGCACTCCCTTGATGTTCACGTCGATCATGCGGTCCCAGTCCTCGATCTTCAGGCGATCAAGGGGTGAAAGGGGCATGAGGCCCGCGTTGTTGATCATCACGTCAAGGCGCCCAAAGGCCTCCACGGCGGCATCGACCAGGGCCTGGACCTCTCCGTGGCGGGTGACATCGGTCTTGATGGCGATGGCCTTCCCCCCAGCGGCCTCCAGCTCCCCGGCCAGGGCCACGATGCGCTCGAGGCGTCTCGCGCCAAGTACCAGGAAGGCGCCCTGGGCGGACAGGAGGCGGGCGGTCGCCTCGCCGAGGCCCGAGCTCGCTCCCGTGATGACCACGACCTTGCCTTCGATCCCATTGCCCATTGCCGGCCTCCTAAAGCGGGCTGCCCCTCGGGGGCCGCGAGCCCCATTGTAAGCCTTTCCGCCCCGGCTTCGCTAGAAGAACAGGCTCGCCTCCCCCGGGCCGATGTCGAGATCGACCCCGAGAAGGGCTGGCGCCTGGGTCTTCTCGAGCTGGTACTGCTTCTCGACCTTCCTGAGACTGATCAATGCCATCACCTTGTCCTCCTGCCGTCCTCCTGCGGGCGGCTTCACGCTGTGGCCCCGAAGGCCTCTATCATGTCCTCGCACCAGGCGGCATGGAGGGCCGCGAAGCGCTTGCCATATTCGAGTGAACCGAGCCAGAGCCTGATCAGGACCGGATCCACGCTGGAGGCCAGGCTCTGCAGGTGCAGGGCGATGCCCCCATAGCTCTCCAGCTCCTTCCTCGCCTTGGCGGCCTCGCCCTCAAGCATCCCTATCAGGGCCTCCCTGGGCATGTCCCGCGAAAGGACAAATTTTAGGAGGAAATGGTGTCTGCGCGGCGGCTCCTCGACCGGGAGCATGAACCAGGAGCGCAGGGCCGCCGTGCCGGCCGGGGTGATCGAGTAGACTGTCTTCGCCGGCCTGCCAGTCTGGGTCTCGACCGAGCTTGTAACCATGCCCTCCTTCTCGAGGGCTTTGAGCACCGGGTAGATGTTCCCGTAATTCTCATTCCAGAAATGAGCTATTGATTCATCGCAGAATTTCTTGATCTCGTAGCCCGAGGCGGGCATCATGCTCAGCACCCCAAGGACCGCGTACTGGGTCGCGCTCACTCTCGCCATATCCCTGCCTCCAATATGCTTGCTTGTAATATGTCTGCATGTAATATAGCATCTTGATATATTGATGGCAAGTGGGCTCGCAAGAATTGCGGAATTCGATGTCCGCCACAATCTGCGACCACTCCCTCTTCGAGAGGATAGACGAGGCCAAGATCGCGCTCTCGAGCGCAGAAGAGGCCTCGATCGGTTTCGAGGTCCCGCCCCATGTCTCCTTCAGCGAGCAACTGGACAGGGGATCGTTCGAGACGATTGTGGAAGCCAGGGTGGAAACGGCGAGGGCGCTCGTGGTGGGGGCCCTCGCTTCTGCGGGAATGGAGGCGGAAGGGATCGAGAGGGTCGTGCGGGTGGGAGGTTCCTCCCGCATACCGGCCTTCGCCCTGATGCTCGACTCCCTCTTCCCCGGAAGGGTCAGTGAGGGCGAGGTCTTCACCTCGATCTCGTCGGGCCTGATCGGGGCCCACGAGGCAGGGCTCTCTACGGCCTAGGCACTACGGCCTAGGCCTTCTTCGCCTTCGAGCCAAAGAGGCCCTTGATGCGTGCGAGGATGCCGCCCTTCTGGGCAGGATTGCCGGTCTGGGCGGCCCGGGGCGCTGGGTTTGTCTGCGCGGGCCTGCCCTGAGCCGGCCTCGCTGCCTGGCCCGGGCCGCGTCCGCCGCGTCCACCCTGGCCCTGCTGCCGTCCCTGGCCGCCCGAACTGCGAGGCGCCTCGTTCCTGCGCTCGCCATAGCGTTCCTTGTACTGGCGCATCCTCTCGTCCTGGCTGACGGCGTAGGGATTGCCACTGCCGCCGCTGCCCTCGGTCTCCGGCGTCCTGGCCGGCTCGCGGCGGCGGGGAGCCGGGCCGCGGGGCTGCTGGGCAGCGGCCGGCCTCTCGGGAGCCGGCCTGCGTTCGCCCTGGGCCGGGCGGGCCTCGATGGAGCCGGGCCTGGCCTCGCCCCCTGCCGGCCTGTGCTCGCGCCGGGGCTCGGACCTTGAATGGGGAGGGCCGCGCCGGGCCTCGGTTCGGCGCGCTCCACGGTCCCTGCCCTCGTGGCTGCCACGGCTCGTGTCGTGGTCACGTCTGAAATGGACATGGGCGCTCAGGTCCTCGACGAGGAGGGCCTGGTCGAAGAGCGGGGTGGGGATCTTGGCCCCGATGAACTTCTCGATGAAATACAGGCCGTAGACGAACTTCTCGCAGGCCAGGGACACGGCCTTCCCGGCCTTGCCGGCGCGGGCCGTGCGGCCGATGCGGTGGATGTAGGACTCGGGGTCCTCGGGGAGGTCGTAGTTGACGACGAGGTCCAGGGCCGCGATGTCGAGGCCGCGGGCCGCGACGTCGGTCGCCACGAGGATCTCGAGGGCTCCCGACTTGAGCCGCTCGATGATCTCCAGCCGCTTCTGCTGGGGAAGGTCGCCCATGATGAAGTCGCACTCGATGCCGTTGATGCGCAGACGCTTGGCGACGTCCTCGACCATGAACTTCTGGTTGCAGAAAATCAGGGCGCTCTTGGGATTCTCGCGCTTCATGATGCCCAACAGGAGGCGGAACTTCTCGTGGTTGCCCACGTGGTAGAGCTCCTGGGTCACGAGGTCGACCGTCACGTGCTCGGCCTCTATGACGATCTCCTTTGGATTGACCATGTACTCCCAGGCCAGGTCCTTCACGCGCATGCCGAGGGTGGCCGAGAAGAGGTAGGTCTGGCGCTCCCGGGCCGGGGGAAGGTAGCGCAGGAGGCGGCGCAGGTCGTCGATGAAGCCCATGTCGAACATCCGGTCGGCCTCGTCGATGACGAGGAAGCCGACGTCCTTGAAGAGCATCTTGCCCTGGTTAAGGAGGTCGATGATGCGGCCCGGGGTCCCGATGATCATCTGGACATTGGATCTGAGCAGGTCCATCTGAGTCCCGTAGCCGACGCCGCCATAGAAGGCGCCCATCGTGATGGGGAGGTGCTTGGCGAGCTTGGCGGCCTCGGACTCGATCTGGACCGCCAGCTCCCGGGTGGGGGCGAGGATGAGGACCTTCTTGGTCCGGAGCTCGGACACTGTCATGATCCGCTGGAAGATCGAGATGAGGAAGGCCGCTGTCTTCCCCGTTCCCGTCTGGGACTGGGCGTAGATGTCCCCGCCGGAAAAGGCGTGGGGGAAGACGCTTTCCTGGACTGGCATGCAGTCCACGTAGCCGGCGTCCTGGACGCCACGAAGGATATCCGGATGGAGATTAAGGTCGGTATATAGCATTAACACACTCGATACAGATAAGGTTGGCGACAGGATACCCCATTTGGGGGAGCAGTATCTACAGGGGCGCGGACTCGTCGACCAGGCGGAGCAGGAGACGCTCCCTGATCGGCTTGGTCACCACGGCGGCGAAGCCCTTGCCAAGGAGGAGACGCTGGTCCTCCTCCATCGCGTAGCCCGTGAGGGCCAGGACCTTCGGCTGGCCCGAGCCGCCATCGGCCGAACGAATGAGCCTGAGGGCCTCGATGCCGTCCATTTCCGGCATCTGGATGTCCATGAGGATGAGGGCGAAGGCCGAGGCCGCGTTCTTCTCCACGGCCTCCCTGCCATTGGTGGCGAGCTCGACGGCATAGCCCTCCCTGGTCAGGAGGGCCTTGAGGTAGAGAAGGTTGATCCTGTTGTCCTCCACGACGAGGATGCGCCGGCCGGCGCCCGCCCTCGGCCTCGGCCTGGGCGACTCGGCGGCTTCGCTCGCCCTGCCTCCACCGTCGAGGGACCTCAAGGCTGGCTCCATCTCTCCCTGCGCAGAGGCCAGGGCGACAGGAAGGAGGACCGTGAAGGTCGAGCCCTTCCCCGGGCTGCTCTCCACCTTGACGCTCCCGCCCATGAGGCTCGTGAGCTCGCGCACGATGGCCAGGCCGAGGCCCGTCCCTCCCCGCTTCTTGCTCATGTGGTCCTCGAGCTGGGTGAAGCGCTCGAACATCTCGGTGAGCCTGTCCTCGGCTATCCCGATGCCCGTGTCCTCGACCACGAGGCAGAGCTCTCCCCGGGCGGGGCCCGTGGGCCTCCAGGACAGGGCGAGCCTGACGCGTCCCGAGTCGGTGAACTTGACGGCGTTGCCGATCAGGTTGATCGCCACCTGGCTCAGGGCAGTCCCGTCGACGATCACCCTGGAGGGAAGGGAGGGCTCGGCCTCGAAGACGAGGGCAAGACCCTTTCCCCTGGATTCGTGGTCGAAGGAGAGGAGGATCGAGCGGCCCAGCTCCTCGGGTGCCACCGCCTCGTTCCTGAGGCTCCTCATGCCCGACTCGATCTTCGCCAGGTCGAGGATGTCGTTGACGATGTTGAGGAGGAGCCTCGCCGAGACCTTCATCATAGAAAGGTAGGAGGACTGGTCGCCCGAGAGCCCCGTGCCCTCGAGGAGGTTCGCCATGCCGATGATGCCGTTGAGGGGGGTCCTGATCTCGTGGCTCATGTTGGACAGGAAGCGGCCCTTCACCATCGAGGCGCGCTCGGCCTCGACACGGGCGGCGTCGGCCGCTGCCTTCGCCTCGGTGAGCTCCCTCACCGCCTGGCTGAGCTCCCTGGTCCTGCGGTGCACGAGGCGGCGCAATAGGAGGATCCACACAAAGAGGACGAGGGCCAGGCCTGCCCCCGCCACCAGGATGATGAGGACGTAGCGCAGGTATTGCGGAAACTCCACCCCCAGCCCGAGCCACCTGCGGTCGATGGCCGCAAGCTCGGCCTTGGTGATCGAGGAGAAGCCACGCTCGACCAGGGCGAGGTGGCCCGAGTCCCCCTTCACGACGGCTCTCCTAAACTGCCCGGTGTAGAGGGAGATCGAGGATCGGAACTTGGCCTGGACTCCGTACTTGTACAGGTAGTACAGGGCGGGGGGCCTGTCGATGCAGAAGACGTGGATGTCCTCGGCGATGGCGGCCTTGACGATGGATTCGTAGTTCGGGTAGATCCTCAAGTCGGTGATACCGTTCCGCCTGAGCACGCCTATGGCCGCGTCCCCCTCCTTGACTCCCACCGTGAAGCCCCGCAGGCCCGAGATGCTCCCGAAGCCGCTCAGGTCGAGGTCGAAGAAGATGGGAACCTCGATGTCGGCATAGGGCGGGCCGAAATCGAAGCTCTTCGCGCGCTGCGGGGTGTAGAACATGGTGTCGATGACGTCGGCCCGGCCCTCGGCTATCGCCTGCTGGGCCTCTGACCAGTCGAGGGCGAGGAACCGGACCTCGTAGCCCGTCCTCTCCCCCCAGAGCCTCCACTGGTCGATCAGGATGCCCTGGGGGCTCCCGTTCTGGTCGAGGAAGCAGTAAGGGGGGTAGTTCTCATCAAGGGTGACCCGGATCGGCAGGAGGCTCACATCGGCATTGAGGCGGAGGGCGGCAATGAGGAAAAAGAGTGCTGCCGCGCGCAAACCTGGTGTTCTGCCCAAATGTTGATCCTGCTCAGATGAATTTAGCTCATAGCGGGGGGCCTGCATAGCCGCGCGCCTTGGGATAAAATGCGATTCATGTTTGAATCGGTGTGCGTCTTCTGCGGCTCGAGCCCGGGGACCAGGCCCGGATACGCCGAGGCGGCCCGGGCCATGGGCAGGGAGCTCGCGCGAAGACGGATCCGCCTCGTCTACGGAGGCGGGGACATAGGCTGCATGGGTGAGCTCTCAAGGGCTGCCCTCGAGGCGGGGGGCAAGGTGCTCGGCATCATCCCGAGGCGGCTCTTCGAGCGGGTCGCCACGGCCGAGCCGACCGAGCTGGTCATAGCCGACGACATGCACGACCGCAAGGCCAGGATGTACGAGGCCTCCGAGGCTTTTATCGCCCTTCCGGGAGGGGTGGGCACCATGGACGAGCTCTTCGAGGCCTGGACCTGGCGCCAGCTCGGCTACCATTCCAAGCCTGTCGGCCTCCTCGAGGTCGAGGGCTTCTTCGGCCCCTTCCTCGCCCTGATCAAGACGATCGCCGGCGAAGGCTTCATGAGCCCCGCCCTGGTGGCCGACCTCATCGTCGACGATGAGGCCCCAAGGCTCCTGGACAGGATGGCAGCGGCTCCGCCCATCGCGTACCACAAGCTTCAGGAGTCGAGGGGCTAGAGGCCTCCCCCGCGCAAGGCCGGCCTCCTCGACCTTGGGGGACTCCGCCGCTATACTTGGAGGCATGAAGACATCGAAAGGCAGATCCTCCCACATACCATTCGGAGCCCCCGGCCATCCGAGGCCGAGCGAATCAGGCGGCGCCTCACCGCTCCGGGGACGGGGCGGTCCCTCCTGGCGATCGGGCGGCAAGGAAAGGCGCGATGAGCTCCGCGATGACAGGGAAGGTCCCAGGCATGGCGGCAGGGAAGCGCCGCGCGAGGCCGAGCAGGTCTTCGGACGCGAGGACAAGCGCCTCGCCGCCCGCGCGCGCTCCCGCCCCCTCTCCTTCCTCTACGAGGACGCCGAGCTCCTCGCGGTGGACAAGCCGGCGGGGCTCGCGGTGATCCCTCCGGAGGGCTCGAGGACAAAGAGCCTCTATGACATCGTGACCGAGCACCTGCGCAAGACAAACCCCAAGGCCAGGGCCGCCGTCGTGCATCGCCTCGACCGCGACACCTCGGGCCTCATCGTCTTCGCCAAGCGCGCCGAGACCAAGAAGACCCTCATGGGCGGCTGGGACGAGATCGTCCGCGAGCGCCGCTATGTCGCCCTGGTCGAAGGCAGGATGGAGGCCGAGGCCGGAAGGTTCGACTCCTGGCTCATCGAGAACAAGGTGGGCCTCGTCCTCACGGCCGAGCCGGGGAAGAGGGGCGCCCAGCGTGCGATAACCCGCTGGAAGCTCATCGAAACGGGAGAGAGCTTCTCCCTCATCGAGCTCTTCCTCGAGACCGGGAGGAAGCACCAGATCCGTGTCCAGCTCCGCTCCGCCGGCCATCCCGTGGCCGGGGACGAGCGCTACGGGGCGCGCTCGGATCCCCTCGGGCGGCTCTGCCTCCACGCCGCGTCCCTCGTGCTGGCCCTGCCCTGGAAGAAGGAGGCACTGAAGCTCGCGAGCCCTCCCCCGCCAGAGTTCGAGGCCTGCTTGAGGCGCGAGCAGAGGGCCGTCGGCCGGGGCCAGGCCCCCGCCCTCCTGCCCCAGCCGCCCCGGTCCCGGAGCGAGGGCCCGATGGGCGAAAGCGAGTACCGCGGCGGGCGCGGCCACCCTGGCGAACGCGGCCACCCTGGCGAACGCGGCAAGCGCGGCCTTGGCCCCGTCGGTGGCAGATCCGGCTTCAGCGGCCGCGCCTCAGCTTCGCGCGTTTCTCGGCGCGCAGGCGGAAGCGGAACTCCTCCTCCCCGCGAGCGCGGGCGCGGCTCCTGAGGACGCCTTCCTCCTTCGAGGCCTCAAGGGCTGCGCAAAGGGCAGCCTGGGACCGGGTCGAGGGCCGCCTGTCCCTGTCGCGAGCGGCCTCTCGCTGGGCCCGCTTCGCCGGGAGCGGCCGGGCAGGAAGGGAACCGGCCTCGCGCAGGGCTGACCGGCTGCGGATCCTCCGGCAAGACCGGGGCGGGCAATCCCACTTCTATTGTGAGGCCATGGGCCCCATGCTAAAGTGGCGGCCCATGCATAAAATCCCCGCAAGCCTCCTCGCCCTCTTGGTCCTGTCCACGGCTGGGCTGTCCGCCCAGCCTGCCGTGGCCCGCTCCGGCCAGGCCGACCTGGCGGCCTATGCCGCCGGCTCCCTTGTCCGCCTTGACGGGGAGTGGGAGTTCTACTGGTTGCGTTTCGTGGATCCCGCAACGATAGCAGGCGGTGCGGTCGCGCCCGACGCGCTTGGCCAGTTCCCCGGCGAGTGGCAGGACTACAGGATCCCCGGCGCTGGGGCCACGGGCTATGCAAGCTATCGCCTCCTGGTCAAGGGCCTCGACCGGAACGTGGACTGGGGCCTCAAGCTAAGCTCCCTCCTGAGCGCGGGCAGGCTCTTCGCCAACGGTGCCCTTGTGCTCTCCTACGGCCGCCCGGGCAAGGACGCGGCCAGCGAGCTCCCCGAATGGGGCTCGCGCGTGATCAGGCTCCAGCCCAACTCGAAGGGCGAGCTCGACCTCGTGATCCAGATGTCCAACTTCGCCGACAGGGCCGGGGGCTCGAGGACGCCCATCCTCTTCGGCGACTACGAGAGGGTGGCAGAGGCGCGCAACTCCTTGAGGCTCTTCGAGCTCTTCCTCTTCGGCGCCATCCTGGTCATGGGCCTGTACTACCTCTTCCTCTTCGGCTTCAGGCCAGCAGATTCCTCCTCCCTCTTCTTCGGCCTGCTCTGCCTGAGCCTGGCCTTGAGGAGCCTCTGCTACGACGAGTACTACATCCTCGACCTCTTCCCATCCATGTCCTGGCAGTGGCTCTACCGCCTGGGTTACATCATGTTCCCCTTGCCCGTCGCCTGCTTCGCCCAGTTCGTGCGCGTCCTCTTCCCGCGCTGGTTCAGATACCCCGTCATCGTCGTGGTTCTGGCCTTGAGCCTCGTCTACGCCGCCATCTTCGCCTTCGCCCCCACCCTCGTCATGGGAAGCCTCCTCGGCTCCTACCAGCTGGTCACCCTTGCGACGGGTTCCTACATCATCTACGTCCTGGTGCGCGCCGTCATGGCAGGGGAGAAGGGCTCGCTCCTCCTCGCCCTGGGCTTTGTCATCGTCTTCGCCGCGGCCATCCACGACATCCTCGCGGCGAACGGGGTGCTGAAGGGGGCCTTCCTCGTGCAGTTCGGCCTCCTCGGCTTCCTCTTCTCGATGTCCCTCGTCATCACCCGAAAGTTCGCCGCCTCCTTCGCCCACGCCGAATCCCTGTCGGCCGAGCTCATCAGGTCGAACAAGGCGATGAAGCGTTTCGTCCCCGAGGAGTTCCTGCGCAGGCTCGACAAGTCCTCGATAGAGCAGGTGGCCCTGGGGGACCATGCCGAGCACGACATGACCGTGCTCTTCGCCGACATACGCCGCTTCTCCTCCATAGCCGAGAAGTTGAGCCCCGAGGACGCCTTCGGCTTCCTCAACCGCTACTACGCGAGGATCGGCCCTGTCGTCAGGGACTTCGGCGGCTTCATCGACAAGTACATGGGTGACGGCATCATGGCACTCTTCCCCGGCTCCCCCGAGGACGCCGTGCGTTGCGCGATAGAGATGCAGAGGCGGCTCGCCGCCTACAATGTCGAGCGGGCCACCTCTGGGCAGGACCCGATCAGGGTGGGCATCGGCATAAACTCAGGAAGGCTCATGCTCGGCACCGTCGGCGAGAACGAGAGGATGGACGGCACCGTGATCTCGGACGCCGTGAACCTCGCGTCGAGGCTCGAGGGCATCACCAAGGAGTTCTCGGTCGGGGTGGCGGTGAGCGAGCGGGTGAGGAACGGCCTCGCCGACCGCTCGTCCTACAGTACCCGCTTCCTCGGAAAGGTCGCGATGCGCGGCATGAGGGAGCCCATGTCGGTCTTCGAGTTCTACGACGGGGACGAAGCGGCCGACCGCGAGATCAAGGACGCGATAAAGGGCGACTTCGAGAACGCCCTCGGCCGATTCTACGCCCAGGACTACGAGAAGGCCCTCGCCCTGTTCAAGCAGGTGCTCGAGGCCGCGCCCCAGGACGAGGCGAGCAGCCACTACGTGAGGATCATCAGGAAGCTGAGCCTGGCCTAGAGCCAGCCGCCCGGCCTCATCCCTGTCGCGGCTAAAGCCTCGCTCAAGGCCTCTGGCGATGCGGCGGTCCTGCGCGCCGCCTTGCGGTAGCTCCGCATGGTCCTCGCCGGCAGGATCACGTCGATCGCCGCGGGCCTCAGGTCTATCTCGGCAGGCAGGGCCCTCGAGAGCTCTCCGTCGAGCTGGGTGAGGACGAGGCCGGGTGAGCGAAGGACGAGACGGGTCGTCCTGTACTGGGTGAAGCGCAGGAGGCGCGAGGGCTTGACCCTGCCCTCGGGGATCCCTCCCCTGCCCATGGAATCGAGGAGGTAGCGAAGGCCGAGGGCAAGGATGCCCAGGGCGCCCGCCCCCTTGAACACGAACACGTCCAGGAGACCGTCCAGGGGGTTGGCCCGGGGCGTGAAACTCAGGAAGCCACCGTAGCGGCTGGTGTTGGACACAAGGACAAAGCTGCCCGTATCGCGGCGGCCGTCCGCAAGCTCGAGCTCGATGGGGGGGAAGCTGTAGCTCGCGATAGCGCGGACCGCGGCCAGCATGTAGGCGAAGCGCCCGAAACGCCGCTTGAGGGCCTGGCCGTCGAGCTGCTTGAGGGAGTAGGCGTCGAAGCCAGCCCCGAGCATGAGGAGGAAGTGCCTCCCGCCGCACCTGCCCACGTCGAGCCTGAGGTAGCGACCCTTCAAGATGAGGCGGCACTGGGAGCGCAATCGCTCGGGCAGACCCATCTCGGCTGCGAAGACATTGCCCGTGCCCCAGGGCAGGATCGCGAGCTTGATGAGGGAGCCTATCATGCCGTTGATGACCTCGTTGATGGTGCCGTCGCCGCCGGCCCCGATGATCACGTCGTAGCCCCGGAGGGAGCCTTCGCGCGCGAGCTTTTCGGCGTGGCCGGGGCCTTCGGTGAGGACCAGGTCGATGCGCGAGCCGCGGCGGCGGAAGTAGTCCAGTACGGCGTCGATCCTGGACCGGGCCACGCCGCCGCCTGAGAGCGGGTTCACTATGAAGAGGTAGTTCATGGCTTGGCTGGGGACAAAAAAAAGGGAGACGGTGTGATCACTACCGCCTCCCCGCTCACGCAATCGCGATACGAGACACCTGCAGGGCCTGGCCCTCTAGGCCTCTATATCGACGACGGTCCCCGCCTCATTCGGCAGAGGGGCCTTTCCGCGCGCTATGTTCGTGGCCTCGCCCTCCGGGACGCGCTCCGGGCGATCGTCCAGGGGCGGGCCTGCCATCGGGAAGGCGGCGAGCCTGTCGGGGCCCGCGAGCGACTGCTGCTCCATGATCCACCTCCCTTCCGGTTTCCATGATACGACTGTTTCGGCCGGCGTGCAAGGAAGAACTGCTGCGGCCCCTCGGGGCTCCGCGGGCGCCACTGCTGTGGCGATCGCCACTGCTGTGGCCAGGACCGCTACCGTGGCTGGGACCGCTGCTGCGGCTGGAAGGACCGCCGCTGCGGCCGGAACCACCACGGTAGGGGCGGGGCGCCTCCACCTCCCTGGCGGGATTCTCTCGGTCGGCCTTGGCGGCGAGACGGGCTGTCTCGAAGGCAGGGCCGGCCGCGACGGGGACGGGGAGGCGAAGGAGCTTCTCGATGGCCTTGAGCAGGGGCCTCTCCGCGCTGTCGCAGAGGGCGACGGCCTGGCCCGAGGCGCCGGCGCGCGCGGTGCGGCCGATGCGGTGGACATAGGTCTCGGGAACCTCGGGAAGCTCGAAGTTGTAGACGTGGGAGATGCCGTCGACGTCGATGCCCCGGGCGGCGAGGTCGGTGGCCACGAGGACCCTGATCTCGCCCGAGCGGAAGCCGTCCATCGTGCGGGTGCGGTTGTTCTGGCTCTTGTTCGCGTGGATGGCCGCGGCGGGGATGCCGTCGCGCCCGAGGGCGCTCGCGAGGCGGTCGGCCCCGTGCTTGGTCCTGGTGAAGACCATGACGCGCTCGGTGTCCTGGGCCCTGATGAGGGCGGTGAGGTAGGCGCGCTTGTCGTTCTTCTCGACAAAGGCGACGCTCTGGGAGATGAGCTCGACTGTCGGCTTCTCGGGGGAGACACTGACGCGGACGGGGTCGCAGAGGACTTGGTTCGCGAGGGAGGCGATGTCGGCGGGCATGGTCGCGGAGAAGAGGAGGGTCTGGCGCTTCTTGGGCACGAGAGAGACGATCCTGCGCACATCGCGGATAAAGCCCATGTCGAACATGCGGTCTGCCTCGTCGAGGACGAGGATCTCCACGTTGGCGAGGCTGAGCTGTCCCTGGGACTGGAGGTCGAGGAGGCGTCCGGGGGTGGCTGTCAGGACGTCGACGCCCCGGCTCAGGGCCTTGACCTGGGGCGACTTGCCTACCCCGCCGAAGACGCAGGCGCGGGTGATGCGCGAGCCCTTGGCGTAGCCTTCGAAGCTGGTGTCGATCTGGGCGGCGAGCTCACGGGTGGGGGCCACGACGAGGATCCTGCAGGAGCGGGGATTGCGGGAGATGAGGGACTTCTGGAGGTACTGGATTATCGGGAGAGCGAAGGCGGCTGTCTTGCCCGTCCCCGTCTGGGCGCAGCCTAGGAGGTCGCGGCCCGCGAGCAGGGCTGGAATTGAGGCGGTCTGGATTGGGGTCGGGTGCTCGTAGCCCGACGCGGAGACCGCGGACAGGATGGGCTCGACGAGCCCGAGAGATTCGAAGGTCGATTCGTTCATGGGATTCCTTGATGGAACGGGTTTAATGCGCTGAAGGCGCCACGGGGCGCCTCGCGGCTAGGTTTTAGCCGGTTCCGAATTTCGTCAGCGGACTGCAGCCGCCGCTACTTCTGGTCAGTAGATGCGACAATATACACTAGAACGCGTTCGAGCGGATAGTCCTCTGCCATTCGCGAAGCCCTTCAGGCGTGGATTGCCCGCCCAAGACCGGCCCGGGCCGATTCCATGATGCCCTCGGAGAGGGTCGGATGGGCGTGGATCATGTCGGCCACGTCATCGAGGAGGAGCTCGGCCTTCGCGGCGAGAAGGAGCTCGTGGACGAGCTCGGTGGCCTGGGCCCCGACTATCGAGGCGCCGAGGATGGCCCCGCTGAGAGGCTCGTACAGAAGCTTGATCTGGCCCTCGGGACTGCCGACGGCCATGGCCTTGCCAAGCCCCCGGTAGGGGAAGCGGGCGACGGCGTGGGAGAGGCCTCCCTTCTTCGCAGCCTCCTCGGAGAGCCCAAAGCTCGCCAGCTCGGGCTCGCAGTAGACGGCGCTGGGCACAAGGAGGGGGTCGACCCCCCTCTCGCGGGGCTCAGCCCCCCCCTTAAGGAGCTGGGCTATGCGCTCGGCGGCGATCTCGCCCTCCTTCGAGGCGACATGGGCGAGCTGGGGAGTGGCCACAATGTCGCCTATCGCGTAGATCCCCGGCACCGAGCTCTCCTGATAGTCGCCGACCGCGACAAAGCCGCGCTCGAGCCTTAGGCCCAGGGCCTCAAGGCCCAGGTCCTCGGTGTTGGGCGCCCTGCCCACGGCGACGAGGACCTTGTCGGCCTCGACCAAAAGGCCCTCCCCGGCCTTCGTCTTGAGGCCGACGGAGAGCCTGGCCTTCGCGCGCTCGAGGCCAGTGGCCTGGGTCCCGGTGAGGATGCGCATGCCCCGTTTCGAGCACTCCTTGGCGAGGATGGCGGCCGACTCGCTGTCCTCGAGGGGCAGGATCCTGTCCATGAGCTCGACCACGGTGACCTCGCTCCCCAGGCTTCCCATGATGTAGGCGCTCTCCATCCCTATGGCGCCCGCTCCCAGGATGAGGACCCGTTTGGGCAGCTCAGGCGAGAGGAGGAAACCCGTCGAACTCAGGACCCTCTCCTCGTCGATCTCGAAGCCGGGGATGGACCTGGGCCGGGAGCCGGTTGCGAGGATGACGGCGGCGGCCTCGAGGGGCCCTGGCTCCTCGCCCTCGACCTCGACCCTGCCCGGGCCGAGGAGACGGGCCCTGCCCCGGCGGTACTCGACACCGTTCTTCTTGAGGAGGAAGCTCACGCCCTTGGAGAGGCGGTCGGCCGCGTTGCGCGAGACCTTCCATAGCTTCGAGTAGTCGAAGGAGGAGAAGTCGAGGACGACCCCGGCTGCCTCCATCGCCGCGCGCCCCTCGGCGAAGAGGCTGGCCTGGTGGATGAGGGCCTTCGAGGGGATGCAGCCTATGTTGAGGCAGACCCCGCCGGGGGCCTCGCGCTCGACGACGACGGCCTTGAGGCCCAGCTGGGCGGCCCTGATCGCCGCGACATAGCCTCCCGGTCCCGCCCCGATGACCACGAGGTCGAATTTCTTATCGCTCAAGGCTTCGCTCCTTTGTCCTAGGCGAGGGCCCGGCCGGGTTCCTCGATGAAGGCCGCGAGGGTGGCGAGGAACTGGGCTCCCGCCGCCCCGTCGATCACCCGGTGGTCGCAGCCGAGGGTGAGGACAATGCGCCTGCGCGCCGCGATGCTGCCGTCTTCGAGGACCACCGGCTGCTTAAGCAGGGCCCCGACGGCCAGGATCGCCGAGCCGGGCGGGTTGATGATCGCCGTGAATTCCTCGACCCCGTAGCTCCCGAGGTTGCTCACCGTGAAGAGCGCGCCCTCGTACTCATCGGGCGAAAGCCCCTTGGCCTTGGCCTTCTCGATGAGGGCCGAGAGCTCGGCGTCGATGGCAGCCACCCCCCTGTTCCCGCAGTCGCGGACCACAGGGGTGATGAGGCCGTCGCTCAGGGCGACCGCGAGGCCGATGTCTATCCGGCCGCGCTGGAGGATGGAGTCCCCCGACCAGGAGGAGTTGACATAGGGGTGTCGCCTAATCGCCTCGGCGGCGAGCTTGATGAGGAAGGCGTTGAGCGACAGTGGCCTGTCCCGGGATGCGTTGAGCGATGCGCGCAGGGCCAGGAGGCGCTCGGCCTCGACGGCGCGTTTGAGGTAGTAGTGGGGCGCGCCAAAGAAGGATTCAGAGAGCCTCCTCGCGATGACGGCGCGCTTGGCCCCGAGGGGTATCCTCAGGTCTCCGGCCCCGGCCTGGGCCTGGTGGAGGCCCAAAGCCGGCCCTTGCCCCGCCTGCGGCGACGGGCCCGGTCCCGCCGGGCCTGGGGCAGCCTGGGCGGGGCGCCCCCCGCCCGAAGACGCCGCGGCATCCTCGACATCGCGGCGCACGACCCGGCCACCGGGACCCGAGCCCCTTATCGAGCCAAGGTCGAGGCCCCTTGAGGCGGCTATCGCCCTGGCGAGGGGCGATGCCCGGGTGATGCCAGCTCCGAGTGCCGCGCCCCGTGCAAGGGCACCGGGCGCGGCCGGGGAGGCGGCCGCGGCTGCGGCGCCCGGGGCGCCTGAGCTCGAAGGCGCCGTGGCTGGCCCCGAGGCGCCCGAGCCGGCCTGGCCTCCTGAGGGCGGGCTCCCCGAGGCCGGGACGGCCTCGCCCGCCTTGCCGATGACGGCAATCGTCTCGCCGACGGAGGCACTGCCTCCGGCTGGGATGACGACCTTGAGGAGGACGCCCGCCTTGGGCGCCTCGTAGTCCATCGTGGCCTTGTCGGTCTCGACCTCGCAGAGGACGGCCCCGGAGCCAAAGGGAGCTCCCTCGGCCACGAGCCAGCGCGCTATCGTGCCCTCGCTCATCGTCGGCGAGAGCGCCATCATGTAGAGGTTCTCGGCCATGGCTCTTTCTAGGCCCCGGCCGGATCGAGGTAGAGGACGCGCCGCGCGGCCTGGATAACCTTCGCGGCGTTGGGCTGGGCCGCGAGCTCGAGTGCGTGGTTGTAGGGCATTGGAACATCCTCCCCGGAGACCAGCTCGACGGGGGCGTCGAGAAGGTCAAAACAGTTGCGCGACACCAGCCAGGCGAGATGGGATCCCACGCTCGCCTCGGGCCAGGACTCATCGACGACGACGCAGCGGTTGGTCCTGGCGACCGATTCGTAGAGGCTCTCCTCGTCTATGGGCCGCAGGCTCCTCATGTCCAGCACCTCGGCCTCGATCCCCATGGCGGACAGGGCCTCGGCGGCCTCCAGGACGGCTTTCATGGGCTTCGAGAAGGAGACGATGCTGAGGTCCCCTCCCTTGCGCCGGATCGCTGCCTGGCCGATGGGCACGAGGAATTCCTTGTCCGGGACCTCGCCCTTCCAGCCGTACATCATCTCGCTCTCGAGCATGACGACGGGGTCCTCGTCCCTGATCGCGCTCTTGAGCAGGCCGTAGGCGTCGGCCGGGGTCGAGGGGGCGATGACCTTGAGGCCGGGCACGTGGGCCCAGTAGCTCGCGAGGGCCTGAGAGTGCTGGGCCGCGAGGTATTCGGCCGGGCCGTTCGGCCCGCGGAAGACTATGGGGACAGAGACCTTGCCCCCCGACATGTAGCGCATCTTCGCGGCCTCGTTCACCACCTGGTCGATGGCGAGAAGGGCGAAGTTGTGGGTCATCCACTCGACCACGGGCCTCAGGCCCGCTATCGCCGCGCCCACGCCCACCCCGGTGAAGCCGAGCTCGGCGATGGGCGTGTCCCTGACACGGTCGCTGCCGTACTTAGCGAGCAGGCCCTTGGAGACCTTGTAGGCCCCGTCGTACTCGCCGACCTCCTCGCCTATGAGGAAGACCCTGTCGTCCCTCCCCATCTCCTCGTCGAGGGCGCGGCCCAGGGCCTCGCGGTAGGTGATGATCGCCATCAGGAGCCACCCGTTGCGAGGCCGGACGCCGGCAAACCAGGATCGAGGTCGGCGGCCGACGATGGGGGAAGCGCGTCGGCGGCCGACGATGGGGGAAGCGCGTCGGCGGCCGACAATGGGGGAAGCGCGTCGGCGGCCGACAATGGGGGAAGCG
>JANXYO010000046.1 GCA_025356015.1 Spirochaetaceae bacterium | reverse complement strand
CTCGGGGAGCATCAGCTACTGGGGCGACCCGGTGATAAGCCAGAGGATTTCCGGTTCGGCCCGGGTGACAAGGGCGGGCAGATAGGTCAGAAGTCCGCCGCCCGCGAAACAGGTGGCGGCGGATTCATGAATCGGGTGTATACTCAAGGCCTCCCCGATCAGCAGGAGGCATCATGAGCAATCGGCACGCCATCCAGATGATAGCCCGCATCCTGTTTGCCGTCCTGGTGGCACTGTCCATCTTGTCCTGCGCCAGCAGGCCAGTCATGGAACCCCATGTCGCCCCGGCTCCCGGGACAGCCTCCTCCGGCCCGCATCCGGACTCGAGCTCGACTCCAGCCCTTGCGCCGGTCAACCCACCCAGTCCCGCCGGGTCGGGCAGTTCCACGGCGGCCCCCGCCATGTCCGTCGAGAAGGCGAAAAAGGAAGCCGAGGCCGCCAAGGCGGCGACCGCCGCCGATTCCGCCCTGGGCTTGAAGACGGGAGAGCCCTTCGTTGCCGAGATGGCCAGCCCCTCCAGCCCGGGCGCGGCCGCCGCCGCCCCCGCCAAGGCGGCGCCGGCCCAGTCGGGCCTGAAGGCCGGGTATTCCGACGACAATGAGCAGTTCAACTATTTCGTGAAATTCCTCGCCGAGTATGCCTCTGTCCCGCATTTCAACCTCGCCATCGGAGAGAGGATCGTGCTGAAGGTGGCCGACCCCTCAGGCAAGAGCGTCGCGAACGCGGTTGTGAAGGTATCGTCCGAGGGTCGTGGCCTCGCTAGCGGGAAGACTTTCGCCGACGGCAGTTTCGCGCTCTATCCCGCCGACTACGCGGCCGCCGCCGCCACGAGCTACCGTGTCGAAGTGAGCTCCCCCTCGGGCTCGGCGGGCATCGATGTCGACAGGAAGGGACCGCGCAGCGTAAGCGTAAAGCTGGCCGAGGCGAGGAGGGTCCCGAACCCACTGCCGGTCGACGTCCTCTTCATCCTCGATACGACGGGTTCCATGGACGACGAGATCGAGCGCCTGCGCGCGACCATCGAGATCATCAATGAGAACATCCGCGCCTTGAAGCCTGTGCCCGCCCTGCGCTTCGGCATGGTGCTCTACCGCGACCGCGAAGATGATTACCTCACCCAGGTGGTGCCCTTCACCTCGAACCTCGATGCCTTCCAGAAGACCTTGGACGAGGTCTACGCGGGAGGGGGGGGCGACGATCCCGAGGACCTCCAGTCGGCCCTCCAGGACGCCGTGACCAAGATGAAGTGGAACTCCGACGGGATCAGGCTCGGCTTCATCATCACCGACGCGCCGCCCCACCTCGACTACGGCCAGGCCTACGACTACGCGACGGCCTCGCGGGATGCGAAGGCCAAGGGCATCAAGCTATTCTCCATCGGCGTCGGGGGCCTCCCCCTCGAGGGAGAATACGTCCTGCGGCAGATCGCCCAGTACACCCAGGGCAAGTACATCTTTCTGACCTACGGCGAGGGCGGCGAGTCGGCTGGCGGGGTCGAGGGATCGGTCTCCCACCACACCGGCAGCAACTTCACGAGCGACAAGCTCGAGGCAGTCGTCATCCGCTTCGTCAAGGAGGAGATATCGCGGCAGTCCGACAGGAGCCTTGAGTACGACGAGGCATTCTATGCCGCGCAACGCGTCGCCGACGAGAGCCGCGAGGATACCCTCGCCAAGCTCTTCTCCCAGGCCCTGCAGAACCTTTCGGACTACTCGACCTTCAGGCTCGACGCCTCGACCCGCTGCGCCGTCATGCCCCTTGCGGTCGCCGGAGAGGCGGACAAGGCCATGGCGATGCAGGCCGAGTACTTCGGCTCCCAGCTCTCCCTCGCTGCCTCGAAGACGAAGCTCTTCACCATAGTCGAGCGCAAGGACCTTCAGGCCCTGCTCTCGGAGCTCGAGCTCCAGATGTCGGGCCTGGTCGACGACGAGGCCGCGTCCAGGCTGGGCAAGCTCATGGGCGCCGATGTCCTGGTCTCGGGGACTGTCTACCGGAAGGGCGACCTCTACGAGGTGTTCCTGAAGCTCCTCCGCGTCGAGAGCGCCGAGGTGCTCGCCGCCGCGAAGGCGAGGATCGACGCCAAGCTCGGGCTCTAAAGGCGAGATTCGAGGCGGCTCGGGCCTAGAGAGCGAGCTCCCAGGTCTCGCTCACGAGGTCGGCGCCGAAGATGCGCTGGGCCTCGCTTGCCACCAGGATGAAGCCCGCGGCCGCATAGATGGCCCGGGCCGCGGTCAGGACGCTGTTTGTCCACAGGACCAGCTTCCGGTAGCCCCGGTCCCTCGAAAAGCGCACGCACTCGTCGACGAGCCGCTTCCCAAGCCCGAGGCCCCTGGCGTCGGGCTCGACGAGGAGGAGGCGGAGCTTGGCGGTCTCCTCGTCGGATTTCACGACGAATACGGAGCCGACGGGCTTCCCGTGGAGTTCCGCTATCCAGCACTTCTCGAGGCCCGGATCGTGGCTGGCCGCGTAGTCGGCGACGATGCGCGCCACCAGCGCCTCGAAGCTCGAGTCCCAGCCGTACTCGCGCTCGTAGATGGCGCCGTGCCGCTCGACGACCCAGCCCAGGTCCCCCGGCTCGGGATCCCTCAGGCGAAGGGGAGAGCTCCCCTGGCCCCCGAGCAGGGCTTCAGCGCTGCGCAGGGCCGCGAGGAGTTCTGCCCGCGCCACCCGGTCGAGGGGCCCGACGATGGCTGCTGCGTTCTCCCTGGAACGGGAATCGAGGAGCTCGAAGGCCGAGCGGCCGGCCGGGCTCAGGGCGATCGTCCGCCGCCTGGAATCAGACTGCGAGACAGTTCTTTCAACGAGTCCGGCCTTCTCGAAGCGGCCCAGAATCCTGCTCAGGTAGCCTGGATCGAGGCCAAGGTTCTGGCAGAGATCGGAGGCGCTCCTTTGCGAAGCCTGGGAAAGCTCGAAGATCACTCTTGCCTCGGTGAGGGAATAGGGGCTCCCAAGGAGTCCTTCCCTGAGGACTCCCATCTTGCCGGTGAAGAAACGGGTGAAGGACCTCAAGCCAGCAATGCCGGCATCGAGGTCCCCACCGGAGGGCCCTATCTCTTTCATGGGGCGAAGTTTAGCCTAGATAGTTGCCTAAGTCAATCAAATTTCGACCCTGTCTCCTTAGGCCGTGTATTTGCTCCCGACAATCCAGAGCGAGACCAGGATCACCGCGTTCCAGGAAATGTTGTAGAGCCAGGTCACGAAATTCGGTTCGATGAAACCATTGATAATGAAGGTCATCACCATGTAGAGGCCCCAGAGCAGGAAGAGGGCGATGCTGAGGATCTTCGCGAGGGCCGAGGACACCGAAACGAAGAGGCCGAGAAGAAGGACTCCGCCCATGACCAGCTCGGTAATGGAGGCAGCGAGCTTGAAGGTGTCGTTCTTGGCGAAGAGGGCCATAAGGCCCCTGGTGCTGGACTGGTAGTTGTTCACTCCCATAATCCCGAGGGCGAGGAAGAAGGCCCCGAGGGCGAGCTGGAGGAAGAAGAGCGAGCCGAAATTGGTCAGTGATCGTTTTGCCATCGAAGAAACTCCTTGGAAATCTGGAATCCTCCGTAGAGTATAGCGCTTTTTTTTCGTCCTTGAAGCGCAGGGCCATTACCCGTAGGATTACGCGTTATGAGCGCGAAGAAGAAAGCCCTAGTCTACCGCTGCAGCTCCTGCGGCCACAGCGAACCGAAATGGCTGGGGCGCTGCCCTGAATGCGGTCAGTGGAACACCCTCAGGGAGACCGCCCTCGCCCAGGCCAGGGCCGAGAGGGGTGGGGAGACCTTTCCCCTTCCCATCGCCTCGATAGAGACGGGCAAAGAAACCAGGATCCCCACTGGCTCGGCCGAGATGGACCGCGTCCTGGGCGGGGGGATCATGCGCGGCTCGGTAGTCCTCCTGGGCGGGGAGCCAGGCATAGGCAAGAGCACCCTCCTCCTCCAGGTCCTGGCAAGGGCAGCCACCAAGGGAAGGCTCCTCTACATCTCGGGCGAGGAGTCACCAGCCCAGATCAAGCTCAGGGCAGAGAGGCTCGGCTGCGTCAGGGATGGCCTTGAGGTCTTCTGCTCGGGCGACCTGGGTCTCGTGCGCGCGGCCCTGGATGCGGTGCGGCCCACGGTGGCTGTCGTCGATTCCATCCAGACCCTCAGGGCCGACGAGGCCGGGGCCGTCCCGGGCACCGCGAACCAGATCAAATACTGCGCGATGGAACTGACGAGTTGGGCGAAAGAACACGACTCGGCGATCATCCTCGTGGCCCATGTCACCAAGGAGGGTATCATCGCCGGCCCGAAGGCCGCGGAGCACCTGGTCGACGCGGTGCTCGGCTTTGAGCAGGGCGACGGCGACATGAGGGTCCTGCGCGCCAGCAAGAACCGCTTCGGGAGCGCCGAGGAGGTGGGGCTTTACCGGATGGGGGAGACCGGCCTCGAGGAGGTCAGCGACGCATCGGGCCTGTTCCTCGTGAGGCGAGAGGACGGGATGCCGGCCGGTGCCGCGGTGGCACCCGTGCACGAGGGCTCGAGGATACTCCTCGTCGAGATCCAGGCCCTGACGGTGCCCGCCAAGGCCGGCCTCACCAGGGTCTACTCCGAGCGGATCGACGCTGCGAGGGTGTCGCGCATCGCGGCCGTCCTCGAGAAGCACACCGGAGCCAGGTTCTCCGACCAGGACATCTACGTGAACGTCGCAGGAGGGATCCGCCTGACCGAGCCTGGCGTCGACCTCGCCCTTGCCTGCGCCCTCTATTCGGCCCGCTCGGGCGTGGCCTTGCCCAAGGACGTGGTCCTGGCCGGCGAGCTCTCCCTCGCGGGAGAGGTGAGGCCCGTTCGCCAGATGAGGCGCAGGGCCAAGGCCGCCGCCGCCCTGGGCTTCTCGACACTCGTGGGGCCCCCCGGCGAGACCGAGGCGAGGCGGTCGGATCGCGGGAGCGAGGCGGGAGCTGAGTGGAAGGGAGTGAGGACCATCAAGGAAGCCCTCAAGGCAGTCTTCGGTGCCCGCGTCCACGAGGCCGAAAAGGACTGAAGGCCGGGTGGACAAGGAAAAGGGAGGCTCAAGCTTGTTTCATCCTGGGTTCCCTCGGACTATACTGTAGCCGGAGGTCCCAAGGACAATGCGCTTCGCCCACGATGAAAAGGCCCTGAGCGGCCTTGCGGTCCCGCTCTCGAGCCTTCGCAGCGCCAGATCACCGGGCTGCGGCGAATTCCCCGACCTCGCCGCGATGGGCGACCTGGCCGCTTCCTGGGACCTCGGCCTCGTGCAGCTCCTTCCTGTCAATGATACGGGAAGCCAGACCTCGCCCTATAGCGCCCTCTCGGCCTTCGCCCTCCACCCGCTGTACCTGAGGATCTCCGATTTCCCCGAACTCAGTAGGACGAGCGCCGCGGCCAAGAAATTGGCGGCCGAGGCGGAATCGCTCATCGCGCGCTTCGGCACGGCCGATTCGGTGCCCCACGAGGAGCTCCTCGAGGCCAAGCTGGGGATACTGTGGCGGCTCTGGGAGGAGCTGGGCCATGGATCGAGGACGGAGCTGGACAGATGGATCCTCGCCAACCCCTGGGTGCGCGCCTACGCGGCCTTCGTCGAGTGCAAGCGCAGGAACGACGGCAAGCCCTGGTGGGAGTGGGCATCGCTTCGCGAGCCCACGAAGGCAGACATCGAAGGTCTGTGGTCCGAGGCCTCCTTGTCGTCACGGCTCGACTTCTGGGCCTGGCTCCAGCTCCGCGCCGAGGGCCAGTTCGCCGCGGCCGCCTCCCATCTGGCCAAGCTCGGCATCGAGCTCATGGGCGACATCCCCATCCTCATGAACCGCGACTCGGCTGACGTCTGGAGCCAGCGCGAAGTCTTCGACCTCAGCCTCGTGGCGGGGGCCCCGCCCGACATGTACGCCGAACTAGGCCAGAACTGGGGTTTCCCCATCTACGACTGGCAGGCCCTTGAGGCCCAGGGCTTCGGCTTCTGGGTAGATCGGCTAAGAGAGGCCGACAAGTACTACTCGGCCTACCGCATCGACCACGTGCTGGGATTCTTCAGGATATGGTCGATCGGACAGAGGGCTGGTTCAGGCTATCTGGGGCGGTTTGTTCCCGAGGAGGACATAAGTGGACAGGAGCTCGAGGCCTTGGGCCTTGATTCCGCCCGGATACGCTGGCTGAGCCGGCCCCACGTCCGCCTGTCCTCCATCGAGGCGGCTTGTGGAGCCGAGGCCGCCGACGCGATCCTGGCCGTCCTCGAACGCATCGGCAAGGAGGACCTCTTCCTTTTCAGGGCAGGCATCGAGGGCGAGCTCGACATAGCCGAGGCCGCTCGAGCCTCGGGGACCAAGCTCTCGCCTGCCAGCATCGATTTCCTCGGGCGGGCATGGAGGGACCGCGTCCTCTACGAGTTCAAGCCCGGCTCCTTCGCCCCCGCCTGGCGCCACTACGAGGCCTCGGCCTGGCCGAGCCTCTCGGACTCGGAGCGCGGCGAGCTCGAGTCCCTCTTTTCCCGCAAGCGTGCCGCCTCCGAGTCCCTGTGGGCCCGCACCGGGCGCAGGCTCCTCGGCGTCCTCAAGGCGGCGGTTCCCATGCTCCCCTGCGCCGAGGACCTCGGCGCCGTGCCGGACTGCGTGCCCCAGGTCCTGGGGGAACTCGGCATACTCGGCCTTCGCGTCCTCCGTTGGACGAGGCTCTGGCGACTCCCGGGCCAGCCCTACCAGCCCCTCTCGGAGTACCCACGCCTCACGGTGGCGACGCCCTCTGTCCACGACTCATCATCGCTCAGGGAGTGGTGGTCGACCGAGGCCGACCGCGGCATGGTCTGGGCCTTCCTGGAGGACTGCCTGGGCCGGGGCATCGGTCCCTGCCCCGAGACCCTCGACGCCCAGGCTGTCGCCCTGGCCCTCGAGGCTATCGCCAGGTCCAACTCCCGCTTCGTCGTGTACTCGATCCAGGACCTCATAGCGATGAGCCCGGAGAAGAGGCCGGCTGATCCGAGACGGGAGCGCATCAACGTTCCCGGCACCGTGGGCGAGGGGAACTGGCGCTACAGGATGCCCGCGAGCATCGAGGCCCTCGCCTCCGACGCCGAGCTCGGCGCGAAGGTGGCGAGGCTCTGCGCCGCCCGTCAGCGCTGAGCCTGGCCAGGGGAGGGAGGCCTGTGCCTTTGTGCTTACCTTCGGTCCGGCGATGCAATAGGATAGTTCCATGAAGGGACAGAGGACGAGCCGCCTCCCGCCGGCGGCTGGCATGATCCTCGCCGGAGTGCCAGCCGAGGGCCAGGCCGACGAGGGAGGCGATGGCCCCGAGCTGGTCATCGCCCGCTACGCCTCTGCCGGCATCAATGCCTTCCTCTTTGCGGGGGCGACCCTCTTGGATCCCGATCGCCTGGCTTCCCTCGCGCGTCTCGCGCGGACCCAATGTGCCGAGGCTGGGCTCGGCCGGGCCCTCATCGCGATCGGCGGCTTCCCTGGACCGGGCTTTGGCCTGCCTCCCTTCCCCGCGGCACTGAGCCCCCTCGGCCTCGCCGCCCTCGGATCGATATCGGCAGCGAAACGGTCGGGCCGGCTCATCGGCCTGGCCCTCGCCGCCTGCGGGGTCGACCTCCTGCTCGCTCCGCGTCTCGACCTCGCCACCGACCCGAAGGCGCTCTCGGGCGTCCTCGACGGCTTCGGACAGGATCACCGTCTCGTCTCGAGGCTCGCCTCGGCCTTTGTCAGGGGCCTCTCGTCGACAGGAGTCGCTTCCTGCGCCGGCCGCTTCCCCGGTCTGGGCTCCACCTGCGCCGAGTGCTTCGACGGCATCTCCTTCGTGGCCCTCCCGCCGGAACGCATGGAAAGCGTCGAGATGCGGCCTTTTGGCGCCGCGATCGGGGCCGGTGTCGACGCGATCGTGGTGGGAAGGGCCTTCGTTCCCGCCTTCGAGAGCGAGCGGATCCCTGCCGCCCGGAGCGCTCGTATTGTCGAGGGGAGGCTCAGGGCCCAGCTCGGATTCAAGGGCCTCGTCATCGGTGACGAGCTCGGACTCGAGAGCGGCAAACCTAGCGCCGTCGTCCTCGGTGCCCTTGCGGGCTGTGACCTGACAATAGTGGCCAAGCCCGCACAGGCCCTGCTCGCGGCATCAGCGATGGCGGCCGCCCGCGCTTCGGGGGAAATGCCCGAGCCGAGGCTCCATGTCGCGGGGATGCGCCTCGCGCGCTTCCTCGCCGCCCGGCCCTCCAGGCCCCGTGCCCTTTCCCCGAAGGCCTCCCTGCTGAGCAGGATAGAACGCGACCGCGGCGAGTCCCTGGCGATCCTGCGTGGCGCGCCGATGGGCGCCTTTCCGGACAAGGACCTCCTCCTCGTCGTGTTCACGCCCCCAAAGGGCTCAAGCGATGCCGGGGAGACCCAAGGGGCGCTGGAGATCCTGCGCGCCGCCTTCCCCACGGCAGACCTCATCGCCCTGCCATCCAACCCTGGCCTCGCCGAGGCAGAATCCCTGGGGCAGGGCCTGTCTGGGAAGCGGCACGCCGCCGCCGTCATCCTCAGCTACGACGCGCACCTAAGGCCTGCCCAGGAGGGCCTTTCCCGCCTGATCGAGGAATCCGTGCCGAGGACCGTGGTGGTCGCGATGCGCGACCCCTACGATGCCGCCTTTTTCCCCCGGGCCGAGGCCCTCGTCGCGGCCTTCGGCTTCAGCGCGGCCGGGGTGGCCGCCGTGGCCCGGCTCCTTTCCGGCCAGGGCTACGCGGCCGGCAGGAGCCCTGTCGAGGTCATCGGGATCGAGCTCTAGGTCCGGCATTCCTTGACATGCCCACCGCGGCGCGTCTAGAGTCCTCCCGGTTATGGCCCCCAGCCCCATCGGAACAAGACCGGACAGCATAGGCTCGCGCGCGGCCTCAGCTGTCCTGCTCGGCGTGAAGAGCGCGGGGCGGACCGCCCTCTTTCTGTTCAAGATCATCCTGCCGGTGACCCTCGCCGTCGCCCTCCTTGGCTGGAGCGGCTTGCTCCTGAGGCTTGCCCAGGTCATGGCCCCACTCATGCGCCTCCTCGGCCTTTCGGGGGATTGCGCCCTGGTGTTCCTCTCGAGCGTCCTTCTCAACATCTACAGCGCGATCGCCGTCTCGGGCTCCCTGGGCCTCGACCTGCGCCAGACCACCATCCTCGCCATCATGTGCCTCACCGCCCACAACCTCATCATGGAGACGGCGGTCATGAAGAAGGCCGGCTCCTCCGCGGTCAAGATGGCGGTGTTGAGGCTGGTCGTCGCCTTCCTCGCCGGATGGCTCTTCAATGCCCTCCTTCCCCATTCCCTCGGTTTGGCCGGCCAGGGCCACTCCGCCCAGGTCCAGCGACCGGATTTTCTCCCGATGCTCCTCGCCTGGGCATCGTCGACGGCGATCCTGGCCCTGCGCATCCTCCTCATCGTGCTGGGCATCATGATAGCCCAGCGCCTGCTGGAGGAGTTCATGATCATGGATGCCCTCGCGCGGCTCCTCGCTTCCTTCATGAAGATCCTGGGCCTTCCCGAGCGGGCCAGCTTCCTCTGGATCGTGATAAATGTCGTGGGCTATGGCTACGGAGCCGGCATCATCGTCGAGCAGATCGAGTCGGGGGGAATGAGCAGGGAGGAGGGCGATCTGCTTAACCATCACGCCGGGATCTGCCACTCGCTCATGGAGGACACGGCCCTCTTCCTCGCCCTGGGCTGCCCCCTGTTCTGGATCACCGTGCCTCGCCTGGTCCTTGCCATGGCAGTGGTCTGGCTCGAGAGACTCAGGCGAAGCCGGCTGTAGACAGAACATTCTCCTGTCCATCCCAGTCCGGTCCTTGGTACCTTCGGCTTGTGAGGAGGTGGCCAAGCATGGGTGAGCATCGCAGGCTTGCGCGGATCCAGGTCGGGGGCCGGGTGACACTCCGGAGCTCAGGGGCCAGCGGCAGCCTCTATGACGTGAGCGAGGGCGGAATCGGCGTCATGCTCCAGGGCCCGCCCGAGATTGCGGTAGGGAGGGAGGAGCAGATCCGCATCACCCCCCTTAGGGCCGGGACTGGACCCATCGATATCGAGGCCCAGATGAAGTGGTTCAACGAGGGCCCCAGATCCACGATCCTGGGCTACGAAGTCACTTCCTTCCGGAACGACCGGCAGAGGGAGAGGTTCCTGAGGCTGGTCCAGGGCCAATCGCAGCCCGGCGCGACCGATCCCATGGTCCCCGAGTGAGTCCCTAGGCTCCTCGGAAGAGGAGCCACTGGGAAATGAGGTGGGCGGCAGACCAGAGCCCTGCCAGCTCCCCGGCCGCCAGGGCTGCGAATACTCCCGCCCAGGCAAGGCGCGGGGCGGTGAGCACCCTTCTGTGGCGGATCGCCGGGAGGGCGAGGCTCAGGCCTGCGAGGAGGAGCCAGACCGCGGCCACGGCGATCCGCGGCGGGAGGGGGTCGGTGGCGAGTGCCTCGGCCATGGCCATGCCCATCCTCGGCGCGACCGAGCTAATTGTCCCCAGCTTGCCGATGGCCATGAGGAGGCCCAGGGCGAAGAGGAGGCAGCCCGAGGCGACCCGGATTCCAGTGGCATGGCGCTTTAGGGCCTCCATGAGCCTCCTGGTTCGGTCGAAGAACAGACCCACGGCAAGGAAGGGAATCGCGAGGCCGAAGGAATACGCGGCGAGGAGGATGGCGGCCCGGGAGACATCGGAGTCCCTTGCCGCCAGGACGAGGATCGCCGCGAGGATCGGGCCGACGCAGGGAGACCAGCCGGCAGCGAAGGCGACGCCTACCAGGAAGGCTCCGCCATAGCCGCGTGGCCGACTGGTCGCGTGGAAGCGCGCCTCGAGGTTGAGGATCTTGATGAAGTCAAAGACGAGGTTGAGGCCGAGGAGGGCGACGACGGCTCCGGAGGCGATCGTGAAGGCCCGGGAGAGCCCGCCGAGGAGGAGTCCTCCGCCCGCGAAGACGATGCCGAGGACGACGAAGACGGCGGTGAAGCCGGCGACGAACACCCCTGTCCTCGCGAGCACGCGAAGCCGGCCGCGGCCCTCGCGAATCTCCTGCAGGCTGTAGCCCGAGATGAAGGAGAGGTAGCCCGGGATCAGGGGAAGGACGCAGGGACTCAGGAAGGTGAGGATTCCGGCCCCGAGGGCCGGAACGAGACCGGGATCGCTCATCGCGTGGCAAGTTCGGCGAACAAGGCGGCCGCCTTGGGGGAGTCATATGCCGCCCCGCCCACGATGCCCGCGATAGCTTTGCCCGTCTTGTCGATGACGTAGGTGGTCGGGATCGACCTCGCCCCGAAGGCCGTGCCTATTGCCCCCGAGGAGTCGAGGAAGACGGGATAGCTCATCTTGTTCTTCCCGACGAAGTCGCGGACCGTCCCTTCGCTTTCCCCGATGCTCACGCCCATGACCGTGAAATTCTTCCCCTTCATCGCATTCCAGAGCTTCTGGATCGAGGGTATCTCGTCGCGGCATGGCGGGCACCATGTCGCCCAGAAATTCAAGAGGACGATCTTGCCTTTGGCATCGGAGAGCTTGTTGACCGGGCCGGAGAGGCTCTTGACCGAGAAATCATCGAGCGCGACGGGCTCGGCGAAGACCTTGAAGCCCAGGGCTTCGAAACCCTCGGCGTACCAGGCACGGGTGCCGAGCTTCGAGGCTGGGGCCGCGAAGCTCGCTGGAGGCGAGGATGCCAAGAGAAGGGCGCACAGTATTGCCGCTCCGGCGATGTTTGTCCTGGTCATCGATCACCTCTAAAAGCTCCGCGATATATCCAGAATACTATGCTCGCGCGGCGAATACCAAGCCGCGCCCGATTGTCGGCGGGTATGGCCCCTCGGGGCCGGGGAAGTGTATATTGTACGGAAACCTTAGGTTCCAGGAGCCGCGATGACCATAGCTAGCCTTCCCCAGCGCTTTCAGGAAGAGGAGGAAGAGTCCAAGAAGGACCTTCGCAAGCCCGAGGACGCCCTCGCCGAGCGTTTCCTCAAGACCCGAACCATCCTGCTCACGGGGGAAATCGACAAGGACCAGGGCGAGAAGATCATCAGGTCGCTGCTCATGCTCGAAAGCCTCTCGGAGGATCCGGTCAACCTCCTCATAGATTCGCCCGGGGGCGATGTCGACGCGGGCTTCGCGATCTTCGACATGATCCGCTTCGTGAAGTGCCCCGTGCGGATCCTAGGCATGGGCCTTGTCGCGAGCGCCGCGGCCCTCGTCCTCCTCGCGGTCCCCAAGGACCGGCGCTTTGCCCTGCCAAACTCCCACTACCTCATTCACCAGCCCCTTTCTGGCTTGCGTGGCGTGGCCACCGAGATCGAGATCCACGCCCGCGAACTCGAGAAGACCAGGGAGCGCATCAACCGGATCATAGCCGAGGAGACGGGCCAGACGATGGAGCGCGTCCAGAAGGACACTGACCGCGACTACTGGATGAGCGCCGAGGAGGCCCAGGCTTACGGCCTGGTTTCCCGGATCGGGATGCGGCGGGATGAGCTTGGGCTATGATCCTCAAGGATGACATCGGGGCAAGCCTCGACAAATCCTTCGACTGCCTTCCCGAAGACGCCGCCTGCGGGCAGCCCGTCTTCCGCGGGAAGGTCAGGGACGTCGTCATGGGGCAGGACTGCCTCCTCCTCGTCGCAAGCGACAGGATCTCGGCATTTGACAGGATACTCTCCACCGTGCCGTTCAAGGGCGAGGTCCTGAGCCGGATTTCCGCCTGGTGGTTCGCCCGCTGCGCGGACATCGTGGCGAACCACGTCCTGCCGGGCGGAGCGCCCCAGGAGCTCGGCGGAACGGGGCGGGCTACCTTGGTAAGGCGGGCCAAGATGCTTCCCGTGGAGGTGGTGGTCCGGGGCTATCTCGCGGGCTCGGCCTGGCGGGACTACGAGCAGGGCCGCGCCGTCTCTGGCATCAGGCTCCCGGAGGGCCTCTCCCGCAACGAGAAATTCCCGGTTCCCCTGATCACTCCCTCGACGAAGGCCGACTCCGGCCATGACAGGCCCGTCTCGCGGGACGAGATAATCAGGGAGGGGCTCGTCGAGGAAGGGCCTTGGACCGAGATCGAGAGCGCCGCCCTCGCCCTCTTCCGCCGGGGCCAGGAGCTTGCCGCCAAGGCAGGGCTTCTCCTCGTCGACACGAAGTATGAGTTCGGCACGATAGGGGGATCCCTCGTCCTTGCCGACGAGCTGCATAGCCCGGATTCAAGCCGCTACTGGTGGTGGGATTCCTACGAGACCCGCTTCCAGTCCGACGATCCCCAGCGCGAGCTCGACAAGGAGCCTTTTAGGCGATGGCTCCTCGATCACGGCTTTGGCGGTGACGGAGACGCGCCATCGATCCCCGACGATGTCAGGATTGAGACTGCCTGGCGCTACATCCAGGCCTACGAAGCCATCACCGGCGAGATATTCGAGCCCCTGAGCTCTGATCCTCAATCGGAAAACGCCGCACTCGCGCGTATTGTAGCCGAGCGGCTGCGCTAAGGGAGTCCCTCAAGGGGCCTCACGGCGCTCCGCGCCGGAGGCTGCAGATGCCCGCCATTCCCAAGCTGGCCGCCCTGGCGGCGGTCATCGCGACTTCCTTCCTGTCCTCTGCCTGTTCCTCCTGCTCGGGCCTCGGTCCGGGGGCCATGAGAAGGATCTCGATAGTCTCGTACAACGCGATGAACCTCTTCGACGCCACCGACCAGGGAGGGGAATACCCGGAGTTCTCGGTCCGGGGCGGCGCCTGGGACGAATCGCGCTACCATCTCCGTCTTGCCCGCCTCGCCGAGGCGGTCGCCCCTCCCGAGCTGGGGAACAAGGGCCCAGACCTTCTCTGCCTCCTTGAGATCGAGAATGCCGGGGTCCTCGAGGCCCTGCGCAATGGCCCCTTGAAGAAGGCGGGCTACACCACGGCGATCATGGCCTCGACCAAAGGCTCGCCGATAAGCAGCGCCATACTCACCCGCCTGCCGGTGCGTGGCGTCAGGGCCCACGCCCTGGCGTCCGAGCCGGGGAGCGCAGTGCGCCCGGGGAGGAACATCCTGGAGGCCGAGCTTGCGGTCGACGCAGGAGAGCTTGTAGTCCTTCTTTGCCACTGGAAGTCCAAGCTCGAGGGGGCCGCCCCCACCGAGCAGGCGAGACGGGAGGCGGCTGCCTTGGTCGGGGGAATCGTCTCACAAAGGACGGCCGAGGGCCATGGCGCCGTAGTGGTCTGCGGCGACTTCAACGAGAGCCCCGACGAGTACCCCCGTGTCGGGCGCCTCTACCCCACGGCCCTCATGCCTGCCCTCGAGGCCGGGGCGGGTGCCGGGCTACCGCGGCTCCTCGTCAGCACAGACAGGGAAAGCTCGGGCTCCCCGACCGGGGAGGCGGTGCTCTATAGCCCCTGGGGCGAATCCCGGGGATTCAGCTACGCCTATGCAGGCGTGAGGGAGCGCATTGACGGCTTTCTGCTCTCCCCCGGCCTCCTGGTGGGCCCCGAGGCCGCCCAGGGGGCAGGCAGCCGCCTTCGCTACTCGTCCTTCTCCGTCCTCGACTCGGCCTTTCTCCTGGACAAGGAAGGCAGGCCCCTGCCATGGTCGAGTTCCTCGTCCACAGGTTATTCCGACCACCTGCCAATATGCCTCGTCCTCGAATCTGGGCTCGCGGCGGGCCTGGCCCGCGAAGCCGCGCTGCGCGTGGCGCAGCGCGGACCCGCCTATTTGGCCGTGAGGTTGAAGACCCCGTCCCAGTCAGGCGGCGGCGGCGACTTCTTGTACTTGGCGATGCGGTCCAGATAGACCGCGCTCGGCCCGTCCTCGGGATCAAGGGCGAGGACCCGCTTGAGCGTGCCCGCGGCCCCGTTCCAGTCCCTGGACTCGAAGAGGCCGAGGGCCTCCTCGAAGAGGCCGAGGACCTCGGCCCGCCTGGCCGAAAGGCCTCCCTTCTCGGCGATGAGCTCGAAGATGCGGATGGGCTGGGATTTGCCGACGACCCTGATCCTATCGAGCTTGCGCACTATGATGCCGTCGCCGGCCTCGTTCTTGGTGCTCTCGGAGAGGCAGATCCAGGTGCCGTACTGCTTGTTCACACCCTCAAGGCGGGCGGCCAGGTTCACGGAGTCGCCCATGATCGTGTAGTTCATCTTCTTGATGGTGCCCATGTTGCCGACGACCATGTCGCCGGTGTTTATGCCCACACGCGTGAGCAGCATCGATGGGGCGATACCGGTTTCGAGGAATCGGGCGTTGAGCTCGGCCTCCTTGGCTTTCATGCGCACCGCTGCCTGGCAGGCCATGAGGGCGTGACGGGGCAGGTTAAGGGGAGCGCCGAAGAAGGAGATGATCGCGTCGCCCTCGTATTTGTCGATAGTGCCCCCGAGGTCGAGGATGAGGTCGCTCATGCCAGTGAGGTATTCGTTGAGTAGGTGTACGAGGGCCTCGGGGCCGAGCTTCTCGGATATCGTCGAGAAGCCCTTGATGTCGGTGAAGACAGCCGTCATCTGCCTGAGCTCCCCGCCGAGCTTGAGCTTGTTGGGGTCGCCGACGATGGTCTTTATGACCTCCTCGGAGAGGTAGTGGGAGAAGGCGTTTCTGATGAAGCCCTTCTCGCGCTCGGTCTTGAGGAACTGGATGGCCGTGAGGGCCAGGAAGGTGAAGAAGATCGAGCCCAGGGGGGGCAGGAGGGGCATGTAGATTCCCGTGACAATGAAGGCGAGGGCCCCGAGGACCAGGATGGAAATGGTCGCCCCGGCTCCGGCCGCGAGGGTCACCGCGGGCTTGGTGTTCTGGAGCAGCAGGAGGAGGGCGGCAGTGAGGAGGATGGCGGCGAGGGCCGAGCCCCATGCCGGCACCGCGTCGATGAAGTCTCGGTTGATTATCGTGTTGGCGACGGCCGCATGGGTGCCGACATTGGCGTAGCCCTGGTCGAAGGGATTGACGCCGATATCGGTGGAGCCCGTGCTCGTCCAGCCAAGGACAGCGAAGGAGCCCTCGGCCTGGGCGATGACGCCCTTGCGGATGCGCTCGAGCTCGGCGTAGACGGCGCGAAGGCCCTTGAAGTACTCGGGAGCGTCGGCGCCGATGGTGCGGTACTGGTCCTTGATGGCCTTCGAGGATTTGGGGTCCTTGAGGACGGAGGCGACCGCGGCGGCGATCTTGTCCTCTGGCTTCGTGTCCAGGAACTTCCCGATTTCGGAGAGGAAGCGGTCGCGCATGGCGCGGTAGTCCGCGACCCTTTGGTTCCCTTCCTTGCCCGTCATGATCGCCTCACGCAGGAGTTCGGCCTCCTTGTACTGGTCGAGCAGGGGTTTCTCTCCATCGTAGAAGCTGAAATAGCCCCAGCCGTCGCGGTTCTTCAGGGCATACACCAGGTTGTCGAGGTTCTCCTTGTGGTTGATGAGGTCGAGGAAGGAGAGGTGGCGGAAGCTGTCCCCGTATTTTTTGTGGGGCCAGTTGATGATCAGCCTGCCGTCGGGATCAAGGGGGATGCGCAGATCCCTGACGATGCCGTCGGGGAAGCGCGCCCCTTTCAGGCTTATCGACCTGGGAGTCGCCGTGATCGCTGGGTTGCCCATCCAGTCGAGGAGGGGTCCGAAGGCGAGCTGGGGGAACCAGGCGTCCCCGTAGCGTCCAAGAAGGTCTATCTTCCTTCTCACCCCGTCCGAGTCGATGACCACGTTGGTGAAGCCGAGTCCCTTGGCGGCGGGGGAGATTGGCTGGATCGCGGGCAGGAGCTCCGCTTTCGAGGGAGGCAGCTTGCCCCTCCAGCTCAGGTTCCTGAGGGCGAAATTCTTCACGGCGAGTTTGCGGTCCTCATCGGGAATGTTCGGGTCCCGGGAATCCTGTAGGTTGACCGTGAGGAAGGCGCTCCCGAAAAAGCGGACAGCCTCGGCGAGATACTCGTCGTTGTCGCGCGCGATCCTCTCCACCTGGGAGAGGAGCCTGCTCTGGGCCCCCGCGAGGACCTGGCTCCTGAAATCGCCGACATAGCTTCCCGCATCCCGCAAGGGGATATTTCCCTGGGCAAAGGCGTCGACGAGCTGCTTCATGTTTTCGCCTATCGCGCCGAACTCGGAGGAGAAGTTCTCGGGTATTTCCCGGGTCAGGACCTCGCTGTTGACTCCCCTGGGGCTCTTGTTCAGGTATTCGATATCGAACACAGCGTAGCGGGCTCCCGCCTCGCGCAAAAGCATAATGGAATCGGCCATTATCTCCCTCGAGATGGGCCAGGTCCCGATTTTTGAAACCGACTTGTCGTCGAAATCCACGAGCAGAAGGGATTTATCCTCTTTGGGGGCGGGCTTGGCGGCCAGGAGGAGGTCGTAGAGTCTATTCTCAAGGGCGGCCGTGAGTCCAAAAAGGCTGAGCAGCACAAAAACGAGGACAATTGCCGCCGGAATCGCGAGTTCTGGGCGGAATCGCACTTTCATGCGGGGCTCCTTGGCGAAAACAGTTGAATGCTGCACCGGACAACTATAGACTTCAAGAGACGTCATTTCCATCTAATAAGGAGTGCTCATCTTGAGGATTCCACTAGCGCTGATTTTCGCGATGGTCGCGGCCACGTTTCCCGCGTTCGCCCAATCCAATGCTGCTGTAGACGAGCTGCTCGCGCAGGAGAAGGCTCAGATAGGTTCGTCCGCGTACATGGTTCTCAACGCCGGAGGACTCATCGGCGAGGATGCCACCCTCGACGACGCCTTCGCGACCCTCAAGGCCAAGGGCTGGCTCGCCGATGCCCGGAGCGCCGAAGCGCCCATCCTGCTGGACGAGTACTGCCTCCTGGTGATGCGTGGCCTGGGTCTCAAAGGCGGCGTCATGTACTCCCTTTTCCCCGGCCTTCGCTATGGCTACAGGGAGCTCGTCGCCCGCGGAATTGTCAACGCAAGCGGGGGCCCAAAAAGGGCCATCGCCGGTGACGAGGCGCTCAGGATCTTGCGCCTTGCCCTCGACCTGAAGGGAGGCACGCAATGAAAAGGACAAGCGCTTCCATCATAGCCGTCCTCCTCGTCCTTCTCGCTCCCACCCTTGTGCTGGGGCAGGAATATGGCGCCGACCTGCGGGAGGCGGCCTCCATCACGAACACCGAGAACTCGGCGAACTACGCCATTTCCGGCTTCTCCGAGTCTAGCACCCTCTCCCCCAACTTCGTCCTCCCCATGGGCAGCAAGGCCGAGTTGCGCGGCTCGGGCTTCCTCCAGCTCAACATCCCCGCAAGCGGGACGACGAAGCTCCTGGGCTACGATATCCAGCTTCTCAAGTTCACCCTGGCCCTGAAGCAGCCCCGAGCCGGAATGGATTCCTTTGTCCTCCAGGCCGGGCGTTTCGACTTCGCCGACCCGAGTTCCTACATCGTGTCTGCCCCTGTCGACGCCGTTTCCCTCGAGTTTGCCTACCCCGGCGCAACCTTCACCTTCGGCGCCGCCTATACAGGACTTCTTTTCCTGGCCACCTCGCCCTTCACGATTTCCATGGCCGATCAGGCCCGCTCCTCGGCAGACAGCGAGCTCTTCGGCTCGCGTCGCCTTCTTGGCTCGGCCCGTCTCGATCTTCCCCGCCTTTACGGTCAGAGTCTCTCCCTGTCGGCCCTCGTCCAGAACGACCTCAACAAACAGTCCGACTTCATCGCCACGGGAAGCACGAACTTCAAGGCCGACGGGGGCGGAGCCCTGGACACCCAGTACTTCGGCTTTACCCTGGCCGGTTCCATCAAGTCGCTCTCGTACAGTACTTTCCTCACCTACGGCTCGGGCCGGATCCTGTCCTGGCTTCCGGATTCCGCGGCCCCCGGCGGGCACTCCTACCAGCTTGCGCCCATCTCGTCGGTCCTGGCGGGTTTCGACCTCCAGTACCCCATTGCCCTGTTGAACGGCACGGCCGGGTTCAGGTTCATCTTCGCCTCGGGAGACGCGGACGCGACCGGGCCCGTGGAAGGGAACGCCGCCTCGACCTACAAGCGGTTTACCCCCCTCACCCGAAGCACCCTAGGCGTCGTCTTCTCGCCCTACCTCGCGAACCTCGTGTTCATCCAGGCTTCGGCCTCGGAGAAGGATCTCTTCCTTGCGGGACTCACTGGCAGCGCGAAGCTCATGACCTTCCTGCGCCCCAGCTCAGGCCCCATCTCTGAGCCGGGACTCAAGGCCGGCGGGACCTCGGCCTACCTGGGTAGTGAAGTCGATATAACTGCACTTTATGGAATTTTCTCCGACCTCGATGTATCTTGCTCGATTGGGGCCTTCATTCCCGGCGGCGCCTTCGACTCCGACTATGTCGGCTCGAAACTGCAAATGGCCGCGACCCTGGCAATCACCCTGCATATGTAAAGGAGCGAAAGGATGAAGAAGCTAGCTGCTTCCATTCTGGCGATTCTGATCTTCGCATCGACGGCCGGTGCCGCGACGCAGGCGGTGCTCTCCGGTCTCAAGGGCAAGGTCGAGGTCAAGCCAGACGGTGGCGCCTGGACAGCCGCCACAAACGGCATGACCGTTGACCTCAAGACGACAATCTCCACCGGCTTCGATTCGACAGCCACGATCCTCATCGACAAGTCGAAGATCGTCGTGAAGCCCCTCACCCGTCTCACCCTCGACAAGCTGTTCGAGCAGTCGGGTAGCGTCTCGGCCACCATGTTTCTGCGCGTCGGGGCTGTCCAGGCGAGCGTCAAGGCGACGGTGCCCGGCACGCCCCAGGACTACAAGGTGCAGAGCCCCTACTCGACGGCATCGGTGCGCGGCACCGAGTTCGGTTTCGACGGCTTCTATCTCCGCGTGAGCGAGGGCGTCGTCGTCCTCGTGCCGGGTAGGCCCACACGCGAGGCCGAAGGCGGCGGAGCCACATCGGGCTTCGAGGGAGCGACAAACATCGACAGCGCGAATGCCGCAAACGGTGTGGCGGTCTCTCCCGGCCAGGAGGCCTCGCTCCAGCTCTTCTTCGCCCTGGACACGGGAGCCCATGCCACCCAGGGCACAGGCGAAGCCGCCACAGGCCGGGCCCCCGGGGGCCCGCCGCCAGAGGCAGCCCGCAGCGGCATCGTCATAACGGTCACCGGGCCGTGAGGAGGCGAACCATGAAGAAACTTGCGATAGTCCTGGCGGCCGCGGCCGCCGCGCTCATTCTCGCCACCTGCACCCTCGAGGCACCAGCCCAGGGCCACGTCACGATAACGGTGCCAAGGAACCTCATCGCGGGAGGCGGTGCTGCCAAGGTCCTCGATACGGCGGGCAATGGAGCGGTCACCGCGATCCGGCTGTACATCGAGCTCAACGGCTCCTTCCTCAAGCAGTCGGGAGATCTCGACTACTTCCAGGCCAACCTGAGCGCGAGCTCGGGCGGTTCGGATGCGAACACGATCACCCTCGACCTGCCGCCGACCTCTGGCTACAAAATCCGGGCCGCTCTTGGAACCACCGTGGGCGGCTGGCAGACCCTCTACTTTGGCGAGACGGGGACCTTCACCGTCGCTGCGGGGGTCTTCACCACCCAGAACCTGGGGATCCAGTACTTCGCTCCGGCCCTCCTTGCCCAGACGCCGACGACGGTCCCCTCTGTGACCTTGACGATTGGCGCCAACTCCTACTGGCTCGAGGGGGCTTTCCTCAAGGGCAGCGACGGGACGAGCGTCTCGACGGCCGCCTATACCGTGTCCTCCCTGTCAAAGGGCCTCTGGTTTGACATCTCGGCGAGTTTCCGGGACGAGGTCTGGCTCAACACGAGCCAAGGCTTAGTCAGGCTTGATCCTTCACATACAAGCCTTTCGGCCGTCTCGACCGGTTTCGGTGCGAACGCCGTCGCATCGGGGGCCATCGTCGCGTCCCTTGGCGGCCCGCCGAGCCTCCTCGTCTACTATTTTGGCAAGGGAAAGGACCTCGGCATCCGCTATTCGAACCTTTCCTCATCGACTTCCACAGCGGGCTGGACCAGCTTTGACCTGCTTTCCAACCTCACGGGGGCCAACCTCGACCTGGTGAACAAGATCACCAAGGACCTCGTCACTGCTATTGTTCAGTCTGGGGCGGGCGGCTTCTCCACCAGCACCACGAAATTCATCTATGTCGCATCGGCCCTGGGCCTCTTCAACCGCAGTGGCAGCGATATCAATTCCACCGATTTCGAGACCTGGTTCACCGACGTCCTCTCGGGGACGGCGAAAACCCTTCAGTTCAGTTCCGGTGGCAAGGCCGCGACAGTCGGGCAGCTTGCCCTTGATGGCGGCTTATCAAGCCCTGTCCTGTACGCGGGAACCGATCTGGGCCTCTTTGCGACGGCCGTCGCGGCAGCCGACGGTACTCCCGGCAGCAGCACCGCGCTGAGCATGGGCGGGAGCGCCGCCACGGCAGTGGCCGCTTTCGTCGATGGCCCGAACTCATACGCAGCTGCCCTCGATGATGCCGGCAACCTTTTTGCATTCAAGAATCAGGTCCCGATGACCTTCACCTCGACGGGTTCGGGCAACGTGGCCTGGGCTTTTGTCCCCTTCTACGCCGGGCTGCCTTCCAAGCCCGGCAGTCTGTCGTTCTTTGTGTCCCTGGGGCAGATCTACCTCAGGGTCGCGGGAGAAGGCGGATACTCGGTCCTGCTGATCGGACCGGCGACGCCCTCCTGATAGTTCGCGCATAAGCGGCTCAAATGAACAAAGGGGGCTGTCCGGAAGGGCAGCCCCCTGTTATTTCTCCAGTGAAGCGGTCGGGCACACAAAAAAGGACGCCTGGGATTCCTTCCCTGGCGTCCTGCATTTCCAGCCCTAGGTTGGGTCTTGGGGAACCGGCTCCCTCCCTTGGATCAGAGCGAGAGCCTGACTCCGGTCCTCACCGCGAAGCCGTTGGTCTTCATGTCCTTGAGGCTGAGGTTTCCAAGATTCACCATCGGGTTCTCCATGTCGAGGCTGGCCGAGAAGTGGATGATGACGGCGAAGATCCTGATCTCAAGGCCGGCCGTGGCAATGGCTGCTATGGCCTGGTCCTCGGCCTTGGGGCCTGCGACGATCTTCTGCACCGTCTTGGTTGCCGGGGCGGGGGGATAGAGGGTCGCGGTGAGGTTGGTGTCCGAGGTGACCACGGCATCCCGATACCAGAGGCCGAGCTTGGCAAAGGGCGTGACCACAGGCAGGCGCTTGGAGACGTGGAACTCGAGGCCGGCCGCGTAGACCCTCGTGTCGAGGCCGAACTTACCCGAGAGGTCAAGCTTGCTGCCGCCGCCGAGGTCGACCCGGCCCCCTATGTCGTTCAAGCTAGCCACTGTCGCGCCCATGGAGAATCCGGCGTAGGCAGCTCCGAGCCCGATCGACATCGCGGGGAAGGCACCATCGTCCTTGAACAGGACCTTCCTCACCTTCACGACGATGCTTCCCACCGTGAGTGTGGGACTCAGCTTCTTCATGGTCGGCTCGAGGGAGACCACGGAATCCATGAGGGCCTGGGGAAGGTAGAAGCCACTGACGAGTACCTCGATGTCCCTGACCGGCCTGAAGCCGACTCCAAGGGCCATGACGGGGTAGGGGAAGCTGGTCCTCGTCGAGTCGTAGAAGCTCGAGCCGAGGGCCTGGGACATAAGTGAAGGCATGGGTAGGGTGAATTTCCAGGTCTGGGAACTATTGTTCAGGATAGTGGCTATTCCATTCCCGAAATCGGCCCCCGTGGCCAGGAAGGTGATATTGCCAAGCGGTCCATTCCCATAGAAGGCGGCCTCGCCGACGATATCGCCGGAAAGGGCGGTTTGCAGGAGCTGGGGGGCGATGTCCGAGCCAACGCTCTTCATGAGGACGCCGAAATCATCGTTGAGCGGGGCGAGGGAGATCTGGGCTCCCGCCCCTCCTGCGAGGACCATCAGGATGATCGTCATGCACAGGCTACGTTTCATTGCTGCTCCTTCCATCGTCAATGGCCAAAGTATAAATTATGCCGGCCGCCGGCACCATAGCCGCGCGCAGCACCCACGGGATCAGGATTCCGAAAAGCTCCAGATATCCACCTTTTCGCTCTTGCCGCGCACCATGGCCGTCTCAAGGAGTCCGAGGCCCTGGGCCCCGGCCGTGCCGAGGCGGGAGCGGGTCGCGCCACTCATCAACAGATCGGTCCCGTAGCCCTTGTTCAGCCCCTCGATCCTCGAGGCGAGGTTCACAGTGTCCCCGATGATAGTGTACTGAAGCTTGAGGGCGCTGCCCACGTTGCCGGCGATGACCTCTCCCGTGTGCATGCCGATTCCGATCCTCACGGCCTCCTGGCCACGCCCAGAGCGCTCGGCGTTCAGCAGGGCCAGCTTGGCACGCATGTCCAGGGCTGCGGCGAAGGCGTCGGCCGCGTGGTGGTCGGAAGCAATGGGCACGCCAAAGACCGACAGGATCCCGTCGCCGAGGAATTTGTCGATGATGCCTCCCCTGGCGGCGATGACCTCTATCATCCGGCCCAGGTAGTCATTCAGGAAGGCGAACACCTCCTCGGGCGCCATGCGCTCGGACATGGTCGTGAAATCCCTTATGTCGCTGAAGACCACTGTGGCCTCGTATCGGGCACCCTCGAGCCTGACCTTGCCTTCGATTATCGCCTCGGAGATCTCCTTGGTCAGGTACTGGCCAAAGAGGACCTTGATTCGCTCCCGCTCGGCTATGCCGCGCAGCATGGCGTTGAAGCCCACGGTGAGGTCGCCGATCTCGTTCGCCGCGACGGCCGGGGTCAGGGCGGTCAGGTCGCCCTGTTTCGCCTTGTCGACATTCGAGCGCAGGAGGACGACAGGGTCGATGATGTCGGAGGCCGTCCAACGCGCGATGAAGAAGACGTAGACGACGATCATCGACAGGCCGAGGCCGAGGCCGGCCACGATGCGAAGCACGTCCAGGGGCGCGACGTAGGGGACGGGGAGGGATTCCACCATGAGCTCGCGGTGGGCGATCGCGGGGAGGGCCTCAATCCCTGCCATACCGGGGATCCCGGAAACACCAGGCTCGGCCCGGCCCCCCGGGCTGCTGAGGCTGCCGAACAGGAGGCGATGGGCTTCGGGGCTCAAGGAGGGAGAGGTGCCGGCCCAGCTGATCGCCGTGCCGAGGAACAGACCCACGATGAGGATGGGCAGGAGGGTCGATAGCGCGATCACGAGGTAGAAGTTCGCCCTGATCCTGGTGCGGTGGGCACCCGGGATCGAGAGAGCGAGCTCGTCCCTTGTGAAAAGCCGGGGGAGATAGAGGGACTGAACCCTGTGCCTCTGCCAGAGGAGGGTGAACACCGAGCAGAGGACCAGCACCGAGAACTCGACTGGTGCCATGAAACCCTGGAGGCCCGAGGCCCCGGGGTCGAGGAGGAGACGCAGGAGGGCAAGGGGCACGAGGAGGACAGGCACCGATAAGGCAGTGACCATGGGCGACTTGAAGATGCGCCTTCTGGCGAGGTCGGCGAGTTCCTTCGAAGGCTCCTCGCCCCGCCGCTTCGAGCGGAAGAAGCCGATGAGGGGGGCGTGGTAGATGTGGGAGGCGATGAGCCCGGCAAGGACAGCCAGGACGGAGAGGTCCAGGAAGGAATGCCTCCCGGCTCCCCCGAAATCGAAAGGCGGGGGGAGGGCCCCGCGCAGTTCCTGCTTGATCGCGTCAGAGAGGACGAAGAAGATGCCGAAAAAGGCGGAAATGCAGAGGAAGAGGAGAAGTCCCGACAGCATGACTCTCAGGACTGAGAATTTGGGCAGATCGTGACGGTCGTTCGGGCCTGGCCTAGGCAATTCTGTACTCCATTCTCCGAAAGCTCGCCGCGTATTGTTCCTCGCGGCCAAATCGGACTACAATATACCGATTATGGCGGACGTCAAACCTCTCATCGTGCAAAGCGACCTTTCGCTGCTCCTCGACGTGCACGCCTCCGAATTCGAGGAGGCGCGCGCGGCCCTCGGCGCCTTCGCCGCCCTTGAGAAGAGCCCCGAGCACCTCCATACCTACCGCATGTCTGCACTGTCGCTCTGGAACGCCTCAAGCGCGGGCCTGGGGAGCGACCAGGTCGAGGCCGTCCTGGAACGATACACGAGGTACGAGGTCCCCAAGGACGTGATCTTCATCGTCCGCGACACGATGTCGAGGTTCGGCCGCCTTGTCCTGAAGTCGGGGGAGGATGATGGCACACTCCTCCTCACCTGCGTGGACGCCCAGACCGAACGCGAGATCGGCAGCTCCAAGCGCCTCGCAAAATGGCTCGAGCCAGTCCCCGGCGGCTTTGTCATACGGCTCACCGACAGGGGGACGGTGAAACGCGAGCTCCTGCGCCTCGGCTGGCCGGTACGGGACGAGGCACCCCTGGTACCCGGCGATCCCCTCGAGCTCAAGCTCCTCACCGCACGCCGCTCGGGCGGGGATTTCAGCTTGAGGCCCTACCAGGCCGACGCCCTCGCCGCCTTCATCGGGGGAGGCTTGCCGGGCTCGGGCTACGGGGTCGTCGTCCTGCCCTGCGGCGCCGGCAAGACCATCGTCGCGATGGCCGCGATGTCGGCGGTGGGGCGCAAGACCCTCATAGTTACGACGAACGTGGCGGCCGTCCACCAGTGGATGGACGAGCTAGCCGACAAGACCGATCTCCCGAGCGAATCCATGGGCGAGTACACCGGCGCGGAGAAGACGGTGAGGCCGGTGACGATCGCGACCTATCAGATCCTCACCTGGAGGCCCGACAAGGAATCGGACTTTCCCCACTTCGAGCTTTTCCGCAAGGAGAAATGGGGCCTTGTCATCTACGACGAGGTCCATCTCCTGCCGGCCCCTGTGTTCCGGGTCGTCGCCGAGATCCAGGCCGTCAGGCGCCTCGGCCTCACAGCGACCCTGGTGCGCGAGGACGGAAGGGAGGACGACGTCTTTAGCCTCATCGGTCCCAAACGCTACGACGTGCCCTGGAAGGACCTGGAGCGCAAGGGCTTCATCGCCGAGGCCTACTGCCGCGAGATCCGCATACCCCTGCCCGAGCACGACCACATACGCTACACGGTGGCCGAGCCCAGGGACAAACACAGGCTCGCCGCGGAGAACCCGGCCAAGTACGAGGCGGTGCGGGAGCTTGTCGAGAACCACCCAGACGAGCCCATCATGGTGATCGGGCAGTTCCTCGACCAGTTGGGGCGGATCGCGAAGGAGCTGGGAGCCCCCCTCATCACGGGCAAGACTCCCAATCCCGAGCGCGAGCGGATCTACTCGGATTTCAAGCACGGGATCGTGCGCGTCATTGTCGTGTCCAAAGTCGCCAATTTCGCGATCGACCTCCCCGATGCCTCGGTCGCCGTCCAGGTGTCGGGAAGCTTCGGCTCGCGCCAGGAGGAGGCTCAGCGACTTGGCCGGATCCTCCGCCCGAAGGCGCGCAACTCGTATTTCTATTCCCTTGTCTCCCGATATACGGTCGAGGAGGAATTCGCCGCGAACCGCAGGAAGTTCCTCATAGAACAGGGCTACCGCTACCACATCGAGGCCTGGGAATGAGGGAAAGGTCCCTTAGCGTGCCCACACCCGCGATCTGGGCCGACGCCCTTCTCACCACTGACGCCGAGGCCCTCCTCGGGGCCGTGCGCAACTATCTCGGGCCCGTGAAGACGCCCTACGACAAGCGCGATCTCGTGAAGCGGCTGGAATCCTTTCTTCGGCGGAGCGACACGGCCGAGTCCCTTCTGCTCCTCCTCGACAGGCTGGACGCGCGGATACTGGGCTCCTGTCTCCTTCTCGGGCCCTCGCCCGAGCCGGCGGTCAAGGAACTCTTCGCCGGGGAACTGGCCCTCTTCGAGCTCGGTGTCCGCATATCGAACCTTCTGGACCGCCTCCTCCTGTTCCGCTATGTGGCCGATGGCAAGAAGGTGATCGCGGTCAATCCCCTCGTGGAGGCGACGCTTCGCGCGACGATCCTTGATCCGGCCCTGCTTTTCGGCACGCCTGAACACCTGTCCAGGGACGAGGCGCCGCAGGGGCAGAGCGGCCCCTGCGACGCCGGGACCTGCGTGGCCTTCTTCTCATTTCTCTTCCACTCGCCCGGGGCGCTCCGCAAGGGCGGAGGGCTCACAAAGCGCGCCCTTGAGCGGGTCGTCCCCCTTTTTGCCGGCCTTGGGGCTGGTTCCACCGACAGGGCAGAGGCCCTCGCCAAGGCCCTTTATGCCTCCGGGGCGATCAGGCACGAGGAGAGCGAGTGGGCAGCGGACCGGGGCGCCTTCGCCTCCATGCTCGAGGAATGTGGTGAGAACCTCCCCTTCTTTCTCGCTGCCTCGCTGACTGAGTTCGATTCCCAGGCCGAGGACGAGGAGAGGGAGGGATCTGCCGGGCCCAGCGCCACCAGGGAGCGGATCGATGTCCTCGCCTCACTGCTCGCCGCGTCGCTCGCATCACCCGCGGTCGGTTCGATGTCGCGCTCGGGCATGGCCCGATGGCTCAGGATCTGCTGCAGGAGGGCGGGCTACCAGGGGGACGCCTCGCTCGCGATGCCTGCCCTCGAGGCCCTCGGCCTCCTTGGCGGGCTCAAGGGCGCATCGGCGGCAGATGCTGGAGAAGGGGCTCAGGCGCCCTTGGCCGAGGGCGAGGCGCGAGCCATGCTCGTCGCAGAGGGCGCCCATGCCCTCCACCTCATGCCCGAGGCCTCCCTCGAGGACAGGCTGACGATAGGCTGCATCGCCAGGCCGGTGTCCCTGGGGCGAGTCTGGAGCTTCGACCTTGAGAGGGACACGGCGCGCAGGGCCTTTGCCTCCGGCCTTGACGCGGCGGCGCTGGAATCCCGGCTCGCCCAGATGGCCGGGCGGGTCCTGCCGCAGAGCCTCGCCTTCTCCATCAACGCGTGGCAGGAGGAATACCGTTCACTGCGGCTCTATCGCGGGCTATTCCTGGTCGCCGACGAGCGGATGCGCCCTATCATCGAGCGAGGAGTCGCCCTCGGCAGCCTCGTCGCCGAGCTCATCGCTCCTGGGGTCTATTTCCTCGCCACCAATAGCCCAGAGGAGGTCGGAGCCGTCCTCACCCGCGCCGGTTTAGAGGCCCCTCCCCCGGTCGCTCCGCCCATAGGGGCCTCTCTTGGCCTCTCCCTTCCCCTTTCGGGGAGGGAGGCCGGGGACGGGCCTTCGCGCCGCTTGCGCGACGGCAACACAGGGATCGTGGCCGAGCTTTCGCGCGTGGCGGGACTCAGCCCTGAGGGCTACCGGGGCGAAGGCCGCGACGGCAGCTTCCTCGATCCTGCCCCGAGGCTCGAGGCCCTTCGCTCGGCCCTCGAGCGGCTCGCGGGGGACCGGGCCCCCGAGTCGAGGCGGGAGCTCGCCGACAGGATCGAGCGCAGGCTCGTGCTGAGCGAGCGTCAGATAGCCGAATCCGATCCCCGGCCGGAGCGGCTCGAGGCCACTGGCCTCGACTACATGGGCAAGGTGCGCGTCGTCGAGAGCGCCCTCCGTTCCCGCGGCGACCGCCTCGAGGTGCTCTACCGCCTCCCCGGAGAGGAACCGGTGAGGGCCCTCCTTCGCCCAGTCAAGCTTGAGAAGAACGACAAGGGGCTCGTCCTCGAGGCAGAAGACCTCGCTACGGGCGGCCCCGCCCGCGTACCCCTGGGCGCCGTCAGCACGGTGCGCCGGGTGCGCGCATCCTTATTTGGAGATGAATCATGAAGAACGAACAAAACCAGCTCGGCCACCAGGCCCAGCCCAAGCTCGCCGTCCTTGTGGACGCGGACAATACCCAGGCATCGATCATCGAGGGCCTGCTCGCCGAGATAGCCAAGTACGGCATCGCCAGCGTCAAGCGCATCTATGGCGACTGGACCAACACCAACCTGCGCAGCTGGAAGGACAAGCTCCTCGAGTTCGCCATCCAGCCCATGCAGCAGTTCAGCTTCACCACGGGCAAGAACTCGACGGACAGCGCGATGATCATCGACGCCATGGACCTCCTCTACACGGAGAGCCTTGACGGCTTCTGCATCGTCTCGAGCGACTCCGATTTCACCCGGCTCGCCGTGAGGCTCCGTGAGGACGGCAAGCAGGTCCTCGGCTTCGGACAGCGCAAGACCCCCAAGCCATTTGTCGCGGCCTGTGACAAGTTCGTGTACACCGAGATCCTCCGCGAGCCCGAGGAGGAGCGCGAGGGCCGAGGGGACCGCGAAACGGCACCCCGGGGCTCTTTGGACATGAAGGGTGACAGGCGAATGTCGAGCCTCCTCATCAGCGCCGTCGAGGAGGCCGCCGACGAGTTTGGCTGGGCCTATCTCGGGGCTGTCGGGACCTACATAGCGAACCGCCTGCCAGAGTTCGACCCCCGCAACTACGGGTACAGGAAACTCGGCGACCTCATCAAGTCCTCGGGACTCTTCGAGATCGACGAGAGGGCGAGCCCGACCGACCAGGGCAAGCAGATCTACATAAGGACCAAGGCCAAGGGGCGCTAGGATCGGCCATGCTCGAGTACCGCCGCGCAGTGAGCGCGGATTCCCCGGCCCTGGCTGAGCTCAGGCTCGAATTCATGCGGATCGTCAAGGATGCCGGGATAGAGGACGAGGACGCCTGGCGGGATGAGCTCCTATCCCGCTTCTCCCGGGACCTGGATATGGGTCATCTGGTCGCCTGGCTCTGCCTCGACAAGGGCCGCATCGTCGGGACGAGCGGCCTCTGCCCCGAAGGGCCCGAGGGTGAAGAGGGCGGGCCAGGTGGGGGGAGCCTCGTGTTCAACATGTTCACCCTCGCGTCGCACAGACGGCGCGGCATAGGCGGCGAGCTTCTCAGGCTGACCCTGGAGGAGGGACGCTCGCGGGGCCTGGGCCTGCTGAGGCTCCAGAGCACTGATGACGGCCGGGGGCTTTATGAGCGGGCCGGCTTCGTTGACGAGGGCAGGGACATGGTCCTTGAGCTTTGCGTCGGGGCGGCTCCTGTCGCCAAAGGCTGCGGCCGTGCGATCTAGCCCCGGCAAACCTGTCCGAGGATCCCGGGCTGCATCCCTCCTCGCCTGCGCGGTCATCCTCCCGATCTGCGCGCTCGCCCTCCTCGCCTCCTGCGGCGCCGACGCGAGGGCGGGGAAGGCCTCCGGCAGGCTCGTCGTGGCGACCTATTCCCTCCTTGGCTCGGTCGTGAAGGACCTTGTGGGTGATTCCATCGAGGTGAGGACCTCAATACCCAACGGCCTGGATCCCCACGAATGGGAGCCCTCGGCCAAGGACATCCAGATGCTCCAGGGCGCCGACCTCATCGTAGAGAACGGTCTGGGCCTCGAGGAAGGCATGTCGAAGGCCCTTGCCTCGGCGCGCTCGAAGGGGATCAGGTTCTTCACAGCATCGGACCATATCCAGATACGGATAGTCGGCTCTGGCGAGGGGATACCGCAGGGCGACAGGGACCAGGCCGTGGGAGCCAAGGACCCGCATCTGTGGACCGATCCGCTGACGATGAAGGCCGTGGCCTCGGCACTGGCCGCCGAAATGCGCGCCGACTTTGGCCTGGATCTCTCGGCGAAACTCGCATCCTTCGAGATGAGGATCGATGCCCTCGATGCCGAGATCGCCAAGCGGGTCTCGACCATCGCTCCGGCCGACCGCAAGCTCGTGACCGGTCACGAATCCCTCGGCTATTTCGCGCAACGTTATGGCTTCAAGCTTGTGGGCGCCGTGGTGCCGAGCCTGTCCTCGGAAGCCGAGAGTTCGGCCTCTGATATCGCGGCCCTGAAATCCCTCATCACGCACAACGGGGTGAAGGTACTGTTCGTGGAGTCGGGCACACCCGACCGGGTCGTGTCGACCCTGGCCGAGGAATCCCATGTCAGGGCCGTGCGCATCGTGACCCACGCACTGCCGCCCGACGCTTCCTACATCAGTTTCGTGCGCGAGCTCTCGCTGACCATCGTCGATTCTCTCTTGCGATGAGTTGCTCGAATTATTGCCCGAAGACCCTCTGCCTATTGGCCCTCCCTATTGCAGAGAGGTTTTCCCAGGCCCCGAGGCCCGGATCGGCTTTGCGCCTGAACTCGATGGCGAACTGGTTCATTGAGAAGTGATTGAAGGCCAGGACCCCTTCCCTCTCCTTCGCAGCCATCGACGCAAGGCGGAGGGCAAGCTCGTCGCGGTAGGCCCGGAAGAGCCCGGCCTTCCTGAGCTCCCCCAGCCCCGAGATCCACAGGATGCCTCCCAGGCCGAGGTGGAGACGGGCAGCGAGGCCGGCCATCGCGACCTGGCTTTCCGAAAGGAGGGACTCGAGGGCTGGCAGGTCCCGGCCTGAAAGGGCGAGTAGCCTCTTTAGCTCGGCCGTCTTGGGGCTGTGCACCGGGGTCTTGTTCAGGATGAGGACTTCCCTGCGAAAATCGACCGCCAGCTTCTCGGCGAACCAGCGCTCGGCGAGCTTTCCTGAGTGGCCCACGAGATAGCTCCTGTTCTCCGCCTTTTGCTCATTCTTGCCTGGATTGTCGGCCACTAGGATGACGCGAATCTCGGCTTCGCGGGTGATGTCGTCGAGGGCACGGTTAAAGACGATGGGCGTCTCGACGCGGTAGTCCCCGTAGCCGAGCTCGAGCCTCATGGCCTCGAGGAGGGCAGGCAGGTAGGGGTGGGTCCTGGTCCATCCCTCCACAAGGGAGCGGAACTCGTCCCTTGCTTCTTTGACGGCGGCGAAGGCAGCTTTTGTCATTGGGCCAGAGAGTGCCCTGACCCCGGCCGAGAGGGCAAGGGGTGGGCTGACGTGCTGAACAAAGGTCGAAACCTCGTTATACTCCCGGGCCATGAGACCATGTGCTCTCGGCGCCAGGATCATCATGCCCGGCATCTTCTTGTTGGCGTTGCTCCCCGCTTGCAGGCCCGAAGCCATCACGAAGGCAAGCCTCGCCCTCGAGGCCTCGGCCATACCACCGGCCGTCCGCTCCGAGATCCTCTCGCGGATGCGCGGTTCGAGTGCGAGGTTCCTGACCCTCCTTTCAAAGGTCGAGAAGGAGGGCGCCGGGAATCCTGGACTCATTGCGCGTGTCGACAAGGGGAAGGCCCTGCCAAAGGGCTTCGTGCCCGCCGACCTCGAGGCGGTGGAGGATCGTGGCATCTCCGTTTCACGGCCGGGCCACAAGCTCAGAAGGCCGGCTCTCGCCGCGCTCGCCGCGATGGACAAGGCCGCGAGGGCCAGCGGCATCGAGCTGCTCGTATCCTCGGCCTACCGATCCTATGCCTACCAGGCCGAGGTGTTTGCGAGGAACGTGAAGGAGCTTGGCGAAAGCGAGGCGAGGAGGGTATCCGCCGAGCCCGGCATGTCACAGCACCAGCTCGGGACAGCTGTCGACTTCGGCTCCATAACCGATGCCTTCGCGGATACCCGGGCCGGGCGTTGGCTTGTTGCGAACGCGGCCCGCTTCGGCTGGTCGCTCTCCTATCCCAAGGGTATGGAGGGGGTCACCGGATATGTCTGGGAAAGCTGGCACTACCGCTTCATTGGCAGCGAGGCAGTCGCACTCCAGGAGGAGTACTTCGGCGGGATCCAGCACTACCTGATGCTTTTCCTGGACAGCTACCTCTAGCAGGCTGTTGAAATTCCCATAACCCCCACCCCCATGGCATACTCGCCGCGGGGGTGGGAAATGCGCGGGAGTGAAGAGAAGCAGATTGACGCGTTCAGCTATGTGAGCATGGAAGACCGGATCCCGGCGAAGCATCCGATCCGGCCTTTCAGGAAAATGGTGAACGAGCTTCTTCGGGACATGGACCAGGACTTCGAAGGTCTCTATGCCGA
>JANXYO010000034.1 GCA_025356015.1 Spirochaetaceae bacterium | reverse complement strand
GGTGAACGACAGGGGCAACTCAAGACGCCACATCATGAGCGCCGCCGAGGCCTCGCTCAGGCGTCTTGGAACGGACAGGATCGACCTCTACCTCGTGCACAGGGCCGATTTCAGGCTTCCACAGGACGAGACCCTGAGGGCACTCGACGACCTTGTGCGCGAGGGCAAGGTCCTGCATATCGGTTCCTCGACCTTTCCCGCCTGGCTCGTCATGGAGGGCCTCGCCGTCAGCGAGAGGATGGGCCTCGAGCGCTTTGTCGTGGAGGAGCCGCCCTACAACCTCCTCGACCGCCGCATCGAGAACGAGCTAGTCCCCCTGGCCCTGCGCTACGACCTTGGCCTGCTCACCTGGTCGCCCCTCGCGGCGGGACAACTGGCGGGACGTTATGCGAACACCTCCTCCCCGCCGGAAGGTTCCAAGGCTGCCCGCCTTGGCTACGTGGCGGGGCGGCTCTCGGCGCGGGGCATAGAGGTCGCGGCCTCCCTCGCCGTCGTGGCGAAGGGGCTCGGGCTAGAGGCATCCCAGCTTGCCCTCCTCTGGGCGAAGGACCAGGCGGGAGTCACCGCCCCGATCATAGGCCCCAGGAGCCTCGAGCAGCTCAAGGCCGCCCTGCCCGTCCTCGAAATGAGGCTCCTGCCAGAGACGGCCGCCGCCCTCGACGCCCTCGTGCCTCCAGGCAGCGCGGTGGCCGATTTCCACAACACTTCGGGGTGGATGAAGATGAGGCTCGGTTAGGCGCGGGGAGAGAGGAAGAAGGAAGGATGTTCAGGCCCAATCGGGATTCCTACGGCATATCCGTCGCCGGCTTTGGCCCGGTCGGGCGGGCCTTCGTCCGCATCCTCGCCGAGGGAGGCGCGCCGGGAAGCCCCGCATTCCGGGTCGTATCCCTTTGTGACTCCTCGGGCATGGTCAGCGAGGCAGGGGGCATCCCGTCGGCCCGTCTCCTCGAGCTCGCGGCGGCCAAGCAGGCCGGCATCCCCCTCGCGGCAATGGGGGCCAAGACAGCTCCGCAGCGGGCTGCGCCAATGACTGTCCACGTCGAGCTCGGGCCGACCGATGCCAGGACTGGAGGGCCGTCCCTCGGGCGAATCCTCCACGCGTTGCGCGATGGAGCCGCCGTCGCGAGCTCATGCAAGGGTCCCTTCGTGGCCGCCTGGGAGGAGATCAGCGCCCTCGCGTCGGCCTCCCGCCTGCCGGTGAGGTTCAGCGCCACCGTCGGCGGAGGGGTCCCCCTCATCGACCTGGGCCGCTCCCTCGCCCTGGGCTCGAGGATCACCGGGATAGCGGCCTGCCTCAACGCCACCTCGAGCCTCGTGCTCGGCTTCATGGAGGAGGGTCTTTGCCTGGACGAGGCGGTCGGGCGGGCCCAGGAGATCGGCCTGGCCGAAGCCGACCCCTCTGCCGACCTCGACGGGATAGACGCCTCGGTCAAGCTTTGCATTCTATCGCGGGCTGTGTTGGGAAGGGCCCTCGCCCTTGACGAGGTCGAGAGGCAGAGCGTGCGCGTGCTTACGCCCGAGCGCATCGCCGCGGCGAGGTCGAGGGGCATGAGACTCCGCGCCGTGGCGCGGCTTGGCACTGGGTTCGGAGAGAAGGCCCAGGTCCGGCTCGAGGAGCTTCAGCCCTCATCTCCCCTCATCGTGTCAGGCTCGGCCTGCGCCCTGGTCTACGAGACCGAGCGCTCGGGCAGGGTCGCGGTGATCGGCCACGAGGTCGGTCCGAGGGAGACGGCGAGCGCTGTCTACCGGGACCTGCTCACCATGGCCGGAACCTCCCAGGCGGGATCCGCGGCTCCCTACCTGGCGGCCGGCACGATGACATAGCTCGCCATCGCCTCGGCCCTCTGCGCCGGGCCAGCGGCCGAAACCACGCTGAGGCCCCTCGTGATGATGCCGCGTGCGCCTGTGCCCGCGGCGCCTCCTAGTTCGGCGAAGTCGCCCTCGGTGCTTGAGAAGGGCGAACTCGAGGCGATGACCTTTATGAACTCGGTGCCGAAGGGCGCCGTCATGCGGAAGGCGAAGGGCTCGTCCGCTCCCGGGATGCGGATGGCCTCGCCCGCCTTGATCCGGCTGCCCTGCGCGAAGCGGTTGGGCCAGATGAGCTGGACGGTCCCGTTCACATCGACATGGTAGACCTTGATCCAGGCGTCGGCGTTCACGGTCACGAGGACTACCATGTCCTCTCCCTCGCGGTAGACGGCGCCCCTGCCACGCTCCGTGCTCACAGCGACCTTCAGGTCCCCCGCGGCAGATGCCCCCAGGAGCCCGGCCAGGCTCGTGGCCGTGGCTGTGGACGAGGCCTGGGGCTCGATCGCGAGGCCAATCGGGATCGCGGACAGGGGTATGAGCAGGTCGGCCGTGCCGACGAGGACCCCGTCGGCGAGCCCCGTCAGCTCGAGCCTGGCCCTGACCGAGTCCCCCTCCACGAAATAGCGGCCCGAGAGGAGGGCGTCGACCCCGTTGGCCTTGAAGAAGTCACCGTAGACGGCGCGGAACGATGGGTCCATCGCGGCCGCCGCGGCGCGGTTGAAAAGCCTCAGGCGCGAGCTCTTCGCGATCGCGGCAGCCAGGCCCTCCTCGAGGTAGCGCGAGAAGGGGCTCGCGAGCTCGGAGTAGGCATAGGTGAAGGTGCCGAAGCCTGTCTGCAGGCTCGGCTGCCAGTGCGTCTCGGCGGCCTTGTCGAGGAGGGCGGGAAGGCCGGATTCCCAGGTCTGGGCCTGGAGGAGGGACGCCATGCCAAGGCCCAGGCAAAGGAGCAGTGAAGAGGCGAGGGCCGTCTTGTGTTTCGGGGATCTCATGTGCCCGATTATAGCCGGCCCGCATCGAGGGCGGAAGCATTGTCCGACGGGGTCCCTCCCTTGCTCCGGGCCCGCACTGGAATTCCCCCGCCTGTTCATGGCATATTGTAGCGTCTCGAACAGGAGGAACATCGTGTACAAGAGCGTCGATCCGAAAGTGAGCTTCCCGAAGATGGAGGAGGATATCGTCCGCTTCTGGGAGGCCGAGCGGATCTTCGAGAAGTCGATATCGCAGCGCGAGGGGGCCGAGGAGTTCGTCTTCTACGACGGCCCGCCCTTCGCCACGGGCCTGCCGCACTTCGGCCACTTCGTTCCTGGCACGATCAAGGACATAGTGCCGCGCTACAAGACGATGCGCGGCTTCCGGGTCGACCGGCGCTTCGGCTGGGACTGCCACGGCCTCCCGGTCGAAAACATCATCGAGAAGGAGCTCGGCCTAAACTCGAAGACCGACATCGAGTCCTATGGGATAGCCAATTTCAACGAGGCCTGCAGGGCGGCCGTCCTTCGCTATGTCAAGGAGTGGCGCACGATCATGACCCGGGCCGGGCGCTGGGTCGACTTCGACCACGACTACAAGACCATGGACCCCGACTACATGGAGTCCATCTGGTGGGTCATGAAGAGCCTCTGGGACAAGGGCCTCATCTACGAGGGACACTACATACTCCCCTACTGCCCCCGCTGCTCGACGGTGCTCTCGAACCATGAGCTCGCCCTCGGCGGCTACAAGGACGTCCACGACCCCGCGATCACCGTGCGCTTCAGGATAGACGCCCTCCCTGCGGCCTTCGCAGACAGGGGCCTCGCGGACGGCTCGGCCTACTTCCTCGCCTGGACCACGACGCCATGGACCCTGCCCTCGAACCTCGCCCTCTCCCTGGGGTCCGACATCGACTACGTCATGGTCAAGGACGGCGTTGAACGCTACATCCTCGCCGAGGCAAGGCTCGAGTCCTATTACAAGGAGCCCTCCAAGCTCGAGATCCTCTGGCGCAAGAAGGGAGCCGAGCTCGCGGGCATCGGCTACGAGCCCCTCTTTCCCTATTTCGCCGACGCGCGCGCCCAAGGAGCCTTTGTCACAGTCACCGGCGGCCACGTCACCACGAGCGACGGCACCGGCATCGTCCACACGGCGCCTGGCTTCGGCGAGGACGACCTCGAGGTGCTCAAGGGCACCGGCATCCCGACCATCAGCCCCATCGACGCCGAGTGCCGCTTCACGAGCGAGGTGAGCGACTACGCGGGGGTCTTCGTGAAGGACGCAGACAAGGCGATCATGGACAGGCTCAAGGCCGAGGGCAAGCTCGTGAAGCGCGAGCAGATCCTCCACGCCTACCCCCATTGCTGGCGCTGCTCCCACCCCTTGATCTACCGCGCGATCTCGAGCTGGTTCGTGAGGATCGAACCCATCAAGAAAGCCATGCTCGAAGCGAACCAGGAGATCTACTGGCTTCCCTCGCATATAAGGGATGGGCGCTTCGGCAAGTGGCTCGAGAACGCCCGGGACTGGGCGATATCGCGCAACCGCTACTGGGGCAACCCCCTTCCCATATGGAAGTGCCCCGACTGCGCCAAGACCACCTGCTTCGGCTCGAGGGCCGAGGTGGAGAAGGTCTCGGGCGTGAGGCTCACCGACCTGCACAAGCACTTCGTGGACACAGTCAAGGTGCCCTGCTCCTGCGGAGGCACCATGAGCCGCATCCCCGAGGTCCTCGACTGCTGGTTCGAGTCGGGCTCGATGCCCTACGCCCAGGTCCACTACCCCTTCGAGAACAAGGAGCACTTCGAGGCCCATTTCCCTGCCGACTTCATCTGCGAGGGCCTCGACCAGACCCGGGGATGGTTCTACACCCTCACCGTCCTCGCTGCCGGGCTCTTCGGCAAGCCCTCCTTCAAGGCCTGCGTCGTCAACGGCATCGTGCTCGCCGAGGACGGGAAGAAGATGTCCAAGTCCCTGCGCAACTTCACCGACCCCGTCGCGGTCATCAACGAGTTCGGGGCCGACGCCCTGCGCCTCTTCCTCATGAACTCGGCGGTCACCCGCGGCGACGAGATCGCCTACTCCGACGAGGGCGTGCGCGAGGTGCTCAAGGGCCTCATCATACCCCTGTGGAACAGCTACGGCTTCTACGTCACCTACGCCAACATCGATGGATTCACGGGGGCCGCGGGCCGCTCCAGGCTCGAGCCAAAGAACGCCCTCGACCGTTGGGTCCTCTCCCTCTGCGAGTCCCTCGTCGCCGACGTCACGGCCGCCCTCGAGGCCTACGACATGCAGCGCGCCATAACTCCGATCGCCGAATTCGTGGACAGCCTCAACAACTGGTACATCCGCCGCTCGCGCAGGCGCTTCTGGAGAAGCGCTCCGGTCGGACCCGGCGGCGACGCCGACAAGGAAGAGGCCTACGCCACCCTGGCGCGGGTCCTCGAGCGACTCGTCCTCGTGACGGCCCCCATCATGCCCTTCGTCACCGAGGAGATCTGGCGCAACATCAGATCCCCCGGCAGCCCTGAGTCGATCCACCTTGCGGCCTGGCCAGAGGTCGATGCGGGCTACAGGGACGAGGAGCTCGAGAGGAAGATGGCCTCGGTGCGGCACGCGGTCTCCATGGGCCGGGCCATCCGCGTCCAGAACGACATCAAGGTGCGCCAGCCCCTCAAGACCGTCCACCTCGTCACGAGGGACCAGGCCGAGCGCGCGGTGCTCGCCGAGATGGAGGGAATCCTCCGCGAGGAGCTCAACGTCAAGCAGGTCCAGTTCCGCGACAACGAGGAGGAGCTCGTCGAGTACTCAGCGAAGGCTAACTTCCGCGTCCTTGGCAAGGAATTGGGCAAGGACATGAAGCTCGCGGCGGAGCGAATCGAGGGGCTCTCGGGCAGCGAGATCGCAAGGCTCCTCGGGGGCTCGTCCATACAGATCGAGGTCGCCGGGCGCAGCCTCGGGCTCACCAAGGACAAGCTGGACATAAGGAGAAGCGAGCGCGCGGGGCTCAAGGTCCTCAACGAGGGCACGCTGACCGTGGGCCTCGACACCGAGATCGACGAGGAACTCCTGGCCGAGGGCTATGTGCGCGACCTCGTGCGCGGCCTGCAGAACCTGCGCAAGGAGGCCGGCCTCGAGGTGACCGACCGCATCCGCCTCTCTGTTGCCGGGGACGAGGTGCTGCGCAAGGCCCTCGAACTCAACATGGAGTTCGCCCGCTCCGAGGTCCTGGCCCTGGCGGTGACCTGGGTCGCCGGTCCGGCAGTGCCGGGATCAAGCGGCGCCTTCACCGAGATCGAGGCCGGCGACCGGGTCTGGCATGTCATGATCGCGAAAGCCTAGAAGACGCGATGAACGACCTCGAACGCGAGGCCCGCGACCGCAGGCTCTTCGTGCTTGCGACCGTCTTCATGGGCCTGGGCTCCTGCGTGATCTCGGCGGCCTTCAACAACTACCTCAAGGACGTCTTCGCCCTGGACGTCGCGAGGCGGACCTTCCTCGAATTCCCGCGGGAGCTCCCGGGCTTCCTCGTGAGCCTCTTCATCGGGATCCTCGCCCTCCTGGGCGAGGTGAGGATAGCCTTCATAGCGAACATGGCCGCTTCGGTCGGCATGCTCGCCCTCGGCTGGATCCCCTCCTCCTACATGCTCATGCTCAGTTCGGTCTTCGTCTTCAGCGCAGGGACCCACATCTACATGCCGCTTGGCAACGCCATCGGGATGAGCTTCGCCGCGAAGGGCAGCGAGGGCTCGGTCCTCGGGAAGATCCAGTCGGCCAACACCCTCGCCCTGGTCGCCGGGGCGGGGGCCCTCCTCCTGCTCTTCCGCTTCGCGAGCATCTCCTACAAGGCCGCCTTCACCGCGGGGGCTGCCTTCTACCTCTTCGCCGCCCTCGCCTTCATCGCGATGAGCCCGCGCAAGGCACGGCACCAGACCAAGCGCTTCGTCCTGCGCAGGGAATATTCGCGCTACTACCTGCTCTCGGTGCTCTTCGGCGCCCGCAAACAGCTCTTCATCACCTTCGGGCCATGGCTCATCGTCGACTATTTCCGACAGAGCGTGCAGACGATGACCCTCCTCTTTTTCATAGTCTCGATCATCGGGATCGGAGTGCAGCCCCTGGTGGGATGGCTCACCGACCGCTTCGGCCCCAAGTCTGTCCTGAGCGGAGAGGCGCTTGCCACGATAGTTGTCTGCGTCCTGTACGCCTTCGCCCCCGAGCTCCTGCCCTTCCCTGTCGCCCTCGTCGTGGTCTCGGCCTGCTACGTGGTCGACCAGAGCTCCGGCGCCGTCGCGATGACCAGGGCCGTCTACGCCAAGCGCATGATATCAAGGCCCGAGGACCTCTCGCCCACGCTCTCGATGAGCATCAGCATCGACCATATAATCTCCATGAGCATCCCCACCCTCGGCGGCCTCATATGGAGGAGCTCGGGGAACTCAGGCTACCGCTGGGTCTTCCTGGGCGGGGCGGTCGTCTCCGCGGCGAACTACGTGGTGACCAGGCGGCTCAAGGATCAGGGCGTGGCCCTCCGAGGCCCGGCCGTCGCGGGGGAGGCCGGCGAATGATACCCGAGAAGGTGCGTCTGATCCTCGAGGCCAACTCCCTCGAGGCCCTCGAGTTCGAGTCAGGCAGCACCCCCACGGCCGAGATGGCCGCGGCGCGCATAGGATGCGAGGTTTCGCGCATCGCGAAGTCCCTGCTTTTCAAGGACCGCCACGGCGCCTACTTCCTTGTCGTGTGCCCGGGGAACAAGAGGATTCCGCCCTCGGCCCTGAAGAGGGCGATCGGCTCGAAGGCCTCGATGACGGACGCCCAGGAGACCGAGCGTGTCACGGGCTTCAGGCCCGGCGGGGTCTGCCCATTCGGCCTCGAGGGGGTCGAGATCCTCCTTGACAGGGAGCTCGCCCTCTACCCGACGATCTACCCGGCCGCGGGGACAGACGCGACCGGGGTGCCGATGAACCTCGAGGCGCTCGAGCGCATAACCCGCGGAAGGATCGTGGACTTCGGTCCCTAGGGGACTAGGGACAGGACTTCCTCGAGAGCAGGGCAATCCTCTCCATGGTCTCCTCTGAGAGGTAGTGCTCGATGCGGCAGGCGTCCTGCTCGGCTGTCGCGGGCGATACGCCGAGGACCTCCCTTAGGAAGGAAGTGAGGAGATCGTGGCGACGGCGTATCGCCGCCGAGGCCTCCTTGCCCTCCTCGCTCAGGTAGACATCGCCATAGTGCTCGTGCCTGATCAAGCCCCGCCTCTCGAGCTCGTGCAGGGCGGCGTGGACGGAGGGCTTCGACACGCCGAGCTCCTTCGCGATGTCGGTCACCCGGGCGACCCGGTTGCGCTCGTGCAGGAGGCTGATGGTCTCAAGGTACATCTCCAGGCTCTCCGTCATTGTCCGCCCCCTATTCCGAAACGCTCGAGGGTCCCGGGTACCAGGAGGGGAGCGAGGCGCTTCCAGTCGAGGAGGACCCAGAGCTCGCCCTGATCGGCCGCCTCGGCGGCGTCGTAGTGGAACACGAGGCCGGCGCCGCACACAAGAAAGGCCGTCCCCGGCCCGAGCCCTTCCTCGTAGAAGCCTGAACCCACCAGGGACTGCCCGTCTCTGAGGCCAAGCTCTTCCCTGGCCCTCTGCGTGAGGAGCCTGCCCAGCTCGGGCCGCCTGTCCTCGGGAACGAAATCCCCGAGCTCGAGGAGTCGCCTCTGCACGGCATCGATCGCGGCCAGCCTGGTCACGATCCTGCCGCTTGCCCCTCCCCTGTAGATTGCCGTCCTTGTGCCCAGGGAGAGTATGCGCTGGGAGCGATAGGCGACAAAGGACCTGCTGTCGTATGTCCAGGGCACGATGGCGGCGCCGGGAGCTAGCCCTGCCCCGGCCATCCCGAATTCGGAAAAGAAGCGGTCGCGCTCCCCCTCCATCTGCCTAGAGAGGCTTTCGCCCGCGGAGAACTGGCCCCTGTACCAGGAGACGATGTCGGCTCCGGCCGAGGGCTCTATGCCGATAGCGCGGAAGCTCGTTCCCGCGGCCGCGGCAGTCGACCCATCCCTGTAAGCCGCCTCGAGGCTCCTGACCGCCAGGCCTCCGACTGCCTTCCAGTCGGCCCGCAGATCGAGACCGCGTGGAGAGCCCTCGCCCGAGAGCTCGCACACGAGCCTGGTCTCTCCCGTGTTGAGCCTGCCCTCGAGCCGGGCAGGCGCGAGGCCGCCGAGGTAGAGCCTGAGGGCGACGCTGCCGTCGCCCCTGACCGTCCCCTCCACCAGGCCGAAACGCAGGCGGGAGAGGTCCTCCCAGGCGCCCCAGGCAGAGGCCCCGTACCTCATCAGGTTGATCCTTGTCAGGCGCTCGGAATCGACATAGCTCCGCATTGTCGCCCCTGCGAGGTCGAAACGCGCTCCGCAGCACAAAAGAAGGCCAGCGCCGAGGGTGAGCAGGGTCAGGGCCCGAAATCCCGAGTGCATGATTGCAGGAGACTATACCGAAATCGCGGCCGCCGCGCCATTCCCTCAAAAATACCGCGTACATTGTAAACCTTTCGCGTTCGAGCTTGTTTATATTACAATCGGGGTACCGTGACCTCGGCATAGAATTGTCGAGGTCGGAGGAGAGTGCAATGGTCCCAGGTAAACACAATACAAGGTTCGTCATGCTGGTTCTGGCAGCCTTCGTCCTCGCTTCGTGCGCTTCCAAGCCCGCGGTCGCTCCGTCTCCAGCGCCAAGCCCGGCACCGACGCCCGAGGCAAAGCCTCCGCCCACAGCGCCGGCGGCACCGGCGGTCAGCCAGGCCGACCTGGACAAGTTCCTCGCCGATGCCCAGGCCCTCAAGAAACGCTCCTTCGACCTCAAGCTCTTCGAGGTCCTCCCCGATGACTACAAGACGGCCGAGGCCGCCTACGCGGCAGGCTTTGCCGCGTACCAGGCGAAGGACGCCGAGCCGGCGAAGACCGCTCTGGAGAAATCGATCGCCCTGTACAAGGACCTGATCGACAGGGGCGTGGTCGACCTCGCCGCGGCCAAACGCAAGAGCGCCGAGGACATGAGGGCGGCTGCCCTCAAGGCCGGCGCCGACCTGAAGGCCCCGACCCGCTTTGGCCCTGCCGACGAGTCCCTCGCCGCGGGCGGGGCGGCCGTCGAGGCGGGCAAGCACGAGGAGGCGATCGCGATATTCGAGCGCTCGGGAATATCCTTCGAGCTGGCCTACAAGCGTAGCCTGGCATCAGACGCCCGAGAGCGCATCAAGGACAAGGACCTCGCCAAGTGGGATTCGGGCAACTTCCAGCTTGCCGAGAACAAGTACGCCGCCGAGGACTCCCTCTGGGCCTCGGGCAAGGACTCAGACCTCGTCGCCGGCATCGATGCCCTGGACGAGGCCGTGCTCAGGTACAACCTTGTCGTCCAGAAGGGCCGCCAATCGGTGGCGATCGGGGCCAAGGAGAAGACCGACGAGTCGAAGACGAGGTCGGAGACGATCAAGGCCCAGGTCGCGGTCAAGGACCAGTACGATGCGGCCCTCGCTACCTACGAGGACGGCATATCCAAGCTCACCTCGGGCGACTTCGAGACGGCCGCCGACGAGCTTCAGAAGTCAGGCGCCGGCTTCGACGCGGCCTACGAGGCTGCCGCGGCCAAGCGCGCGAGCGCGGCCGAGGCCATGAGGGATGCCCAGGCCGCCGCGGCCGAGAGCGAGAAGAAGGCGGCCGATGCCGACCCGATAGTCAACCAGAGCGCGACGGCGCGGTGAGGAGGGCAGCATGAAAAGGACAGCACTGGTCGTCGTCCTGACGGTCTTCGCGGCGGCCCTCGCCCTCCAGGCGCAGAGCCTCATAGACAATTCCTACTACCGCCGCAGCCTCGAGCTGGCGGCCCAGGCCCAGAGCGCCTTCGACGACGGCGACTACGACGCGGCGGCGAACCTCGCCGCCCAGGCCAAGGAGAACGCCCTGCTCTCCGACCGCTATGTCGAGAAGATGCTCGCGCTCACGGCGGCCAACAAGTCCATCGCCGCCGCGAAGGCCCAGCTCGCCTGGGCCGAGGGGATGGGCGCCCCGGCCTCCTTCGCCGACCTGTACGCGGTCGCCAAGGGCGACATGGACGCCGCCACCCAGGCCTTCGCGGCCGAGGACTACGGGACGGCCAAGGACAAGGCAGACGCCGTGGTCGGCGCAGTCGGGGCGATCGCCCAGGCCGACGCCGACCAGGCCATCGCGGCCGCTAAAGACAGGGTCGCCTGGGCCGACGGAGTCGGAGCGCAGCGGCGTTACCCGGCCGAGTACGGCCGGGCGAGTTCGAGCCTCGACAAGGCCGTGGCGGCCTACTCGGGCCAGGACTACCGGGAAGCCGCCACAAGGGCGAGGGACGTCCTCGACGCCCTCACCCTCGTCGAGGCCGCCTCGCCCCTGCCCGCCACCTACAAGGTGAGGCTCATCCCCGCCTTCCGCGACTGCCTCTGGGTCATCGCGGGCTATCCCTTTGTCTACAACGACCCCTTCCAGTGGACCAAGCTCTACGAAGCCAACAAGAAGAGCCTCGTTGATCCAGAGGATCCAAACCTGATCCTCCCGGGCATGGTATTGAAGATCCCCAGCCTCTCCGGGGAGGAGCGGAAGGGAGCATGGGATCCATCGGCCACCTATGAGGCCTTCGGAGCGAAGAAGTAGGGCCACGGGGCCCTTGACCCGAGCTTTCCGGCGGCCGCGACAGCCCTTGTCGCGGCCGCCGCTTTTTTGCGCTCGCTGCGGCTTGTAAATCCAGAGAGAACCAGTAATATTTCCTGAAGTACAACAAGGGGCGCGCCGGTTGCAGGCGCCCCGCATGGCCAGGGGGATACGTGCACGACACTCACTACAAGGTCTATGCCTATCGCTGGGTGGTACTCGGCGCTTTCATGTTCGTAAACTTCATAATCCAGGTACTCTGGATCTCCTATGCTCCCATCACCGCCGACGCAGCCAGGTTTTTCGGGGTCTCCGAGCTCAGGATCGGCTTCCTGGCCATGGTCTTCATGATCGTCTTCGTGCCGCTCTCAATCCCGGCCTCGTGGGTGATCGACCGCTTCGGCTTCAAGAACGCCGCCCTTTTCGGCTCTGTCCTGATGGTGGCGAGCGCTGCCCTTCGTGGCTTCGCAGGCTCAGGCTACGCACTGGTCCTGGCGGGAAGCCTGGGCCTCGCTGTTGCCCAGCCCCTCTTCCTCAACGCCTGGACCAAGTTGCCAGCCCACTGGTTCCCCACGGACGAGAGGGCGACAGCCGTCGGCCTCATCACCCTCTCGAACCTTCTGGGTATCGCGGCGGGCATGGTTTCGACCCCCATTCTCGCGCCCATGGTCGGCATCCCGGGAACCCAGTACATCTTCGCCGCCGTGGCCGCCCTGGCGACCCTGGTCCTCGCCCTCGCCGCCCGGGAATCCCCGCCCAGCCCCCCCGGGCCGGTCGAAGCAGATGACCGCGCCCTCATGTTCGACGGGGTGAGGCATGCGATGAAGGTCCCATCCTTCCGCCTCTTCCTTGGGGTTGTCTTTGTGGGCATGGGTATTTTCAACGGGGTCACGACCTGGATCGAGGAAATCGTCAGGCCGAGGGGCTTTGGACCCCAGGAGGCAGGGACCTTCGGTGCCCTCCTCCTCGTCGGGGGCATCCTGGGCGCGGTCGCCATCCCCGCCCTCTCCGACCGCAGTGGTAAACGCAGGCCCTACATGATGCTCGGCATCCTCGCGGCCATCCCCGGCGTCCTCGGCATGGCCTGGCTCGGAGGCTTCTGGCCCATCGCCGCCTCGGCCTTCCTCCTCGGCTTCTTCCTGGTGAGCGTCTTCCCCGTGGGCATGCAGTTCTGCACCGAGATCACCGTCCCAACCCCCGAGGGCACCTCCAACGGCCTCATACAGCTCTGCGGCCAGGCCTCTGTAGTCTTTGTCTTCATCATGGACGCCCTTCGAGCGAGGGACGGCTCGCTGGGAGCCGGGATGCTCCTTTCCTGCGGCCTCCTCGTCGTCGCGGCCTTACTGGTCTTCCGCATGACGGAGGCCGTGAAGGCCATCCCTGCCACGGCGGCCCTGCCGGGGACCGGTGGCGGTCCCGAGCCCGCCGTCGAGAGTTAGGCCCCCGGGCCCCCGGCCACGGTGCTCCTTGGGCCCTAGCGGAAGAGGAGGGTGAGGGCTGCAGTCATCGCATCGTGGTCGCGCAGCCCCCCTGTCTCCCTGATCGAGTGCATCGAGAGCAGGGGGGAGCCGACGTCGACGGTGGCGATGCCCGTGTGCGCGGCGCTCATGGGGCCGATCGTCGAGCCGGGGCTCATGTCGGCCCTCGACATGAACTTCTGGCAAGGGACCCCGGCCTCGGCGCAGACAAGCCTGAAGCGCGCCTCTGACTCGGCGTCGGTCGCGTACTTGAAGTTCGCGTTGCTCTTCACCGCCGGCCCTCCGTTCAGGACGGGGGCGAAGGCCTCGTCATACTTGTCAGCATAGGAAGGGTGCCAGGCCTGGGCCACGTCGACCGAGACGCAGAACGAGGCCGAGAGGGCCCGGTAGAAGTCCTGATTTCCGCAGCCGCTCAGGGCGCAGATCCTGCCCAGGATATCCCTGAGGAAGGAAGAGTCGGCCCCCTGGGCTGTGCGCGAGCCCACTTCCTCGTTGTCCATGAAGCAGGCGACCTGGCTCCTCAGGGACGGAGGGGCCTCGAGGAAGGCCTCGAGGACGGCGTGGCAGCCCAGGAGGTCGTCGAGCCTGTAGGCGTTGACGAGCTCGCCCTCGGCGCCGAGGATCGTGGCCCGCTGGGCGTCGACGAAGTACAGGTCGCAGCCGAGGATGGAATCCGCCTCGACGCCGAGCTCCTGGGCCACGAGGCGGAGGGCCCAGCTGGCCGGAGCGGCCTCGGTTCCGGGCCTGGCTGTCTCGGGGAGGGATGCCACAAGGACGGGCAGGTGGCTGTGGGCATTGTACTCAAAACCCTTGTTGATCTCGCGGTTAAGGTGGATTGCGACATTTGGCACGATGCCGATGGGCCGTGCGAGGTTTACTAGTCTCGTCTCGGTGGCCGGCCCCTGCGGACCTGAGCCGCCCTTCCCCTGGTCGCTGCGAGAAACCACGACCCTGCCCGCGAGGGAGAGGGGCCTGTCGATCCAGGTCGAGAGGATGGGGCCCCCGTAGACTTCGACAGCGACCCTCTCCATGCCCCTGCCCGAGAGGGGCTTCTCGACCCTGGCCTTCAATGCCGGGCTGTCGGTGTGGGCTCCGGCGATGGCGAAACCCTGCTCGGCTGCCAGGCCCAGGCCGACCCTGAAGGCTATGAGACCCGATCCTCCCCGGCTTAGGTAGTAGGTGAGGCCAGGCTCGAGCTCCCAGGCCGAGCGCTCGTCGAGCCGCACTCCGCCCTTTGCGGCAAGGGCAGCGGCAATCGAGTCCACGGCGTGGAAGGCCGTGGGCGAGGCGTCGAGGAAATCGCAGAGACGCTTGGCTGCGGGGCTGGGCATGGAACCTCCGGGTGAAGGGTCAGTGGATATGGCGGCGTAGCACCGCGTCCCGCCTCGCGGCGGATGCGATCGACTCGAAATACAGGCCAATGAGCTCGCCACGGATCTCTGCTATCAGGGCCCGTGATCCGGGCCTGGGCCCGGAAAGCTCACAGAGGAGGAGCTCGGCGCCCCGGGCAAGGCCGAGGCCCCGCCCTTGAGCGAGGTGGCGAAGACGCAGCAGGAGCTGGAGGTCGGAGCGGGAATAGACCCTGCGGCCCCAGGCGTCCTTCCTGGGCTCGACGATGCTGACGACGCGCTCCCAGTGCCTCAGGGTCGACGAGGGAAGGCCAAGAAGACGCTCGGCTTGCCTCGTGCTGTAGCCCGACATCCCTACCTCGTGCCGCGTTCCTTGAGTCCCCTGACCCTTGACCCGGCCTTCTTCTCCTCACCACGCTTGGCTATGCGTTTCTGGCCGAACTTGGACTTGGTGCGCTGGGGCGGCTTTGCCTCGGCCTCTTTGCTGCCGGGACGGGCCTTGACCGGGCCACCCGTGGGCTGGGAGTCCTGGTCGACCTTGTTGGCCCTGCCCGCGTTCTTCTTCCCGTAGGCTGCCTTCCCCCCTATCGGCTTTGTGGGCCTGTGGCCCGGGGCGTCGGCGCCTATCGTACGTGGCTTGACCGAGGCGGCTCTCCGCGGATCGGCGCCGTCCTTCGCGTCCAGGTCCGCACCCTCGGCGACGGCCCTGGCGGGGCGCCGCTTCGAAGGCGGCCTGGCCTCCTCGTGGTCCCTGGCCTTCGATGAGTCCTTGTCCCGGCCCTTGGCCGTCCCCTCGTCGCCGCGGCGGGCGTGGGAGGCCTTGAGCTCGAGGAGTATGGGGATCTGGTCCATGGAGAGCTCGGCCCTGATCTTGTTGCGGAGGAAGGACATGTAGGCCTCGGCTACGGCCTCGGGTCGGCTCACGAAGATGACGAACTTCTGGGGATTGATCGAGGTCTGCACCGCATAACGCACCTTGAAGCGGGTGCGGGGGCCCACGGGCGGGGGCGTGGCCTCGATCCACTCGGCTATGCAGCGGTTGAGGCGGCCGGTCTCGACCTTCTTGTTCAGCTGCATGCTCAAGGACACCACGGTGT
>JANXYO010000021.1 GCA_025356015.1 Spirochaetaceae bacterium | reverse complement strand
CCTGGGCATGGGCCTGCCGGCCTTGCCCTCGGCGCTCGCTATGAGGGCCGTCTCCTCGCCGCAGACGAAGGCGCCCGCGCCCGTGGCCACCTCGATGTCGAAGGAGAAGCGTGTGCCCAGGAGGTTCTTCCCAAGCAGGCCGGCCTCGCGGGCCTGGGCGAGGGCCTTCTTGAAACGCTCGACCGCGAGGGGATACTCGGCGCGGATATAGACGAGGCCCTCGGTCGCGCCCATCGCGTAGGCCCCAATGGCCATGCCCTCGATGAGCATGTGGGGATCCGACTCGATCTCGTTGCGGTTCATGTAGGCGCCGGGGTCGCCCTCGTCGGCGTTGCAGATGACGTACTTCCTGCCATCGGCCGTCTTCGGCACAGCCTGGCGCATGATCTCCCATTTCTTGTAGGTCGGGAAGCCGGCCCCGCCCCTTCCCCTGAGCCTCGATTCGCGCAGCTCGTCGATGACGACCTCGGGCTTCATGGAGCCGAGGGCCTTGATGAGGCCCGAGTAGCCGCCGGCCCCAAGGTACTCGTCTATGCTCTCGGGGTCGATGAGGCCAGAGTCGCGCAGGACGATCTTTTCCTGGCCCTTGAAGAAGGGAAGCTCGTTCCAGGAGGGAAGGAAGGCGTAGCCGTGGCCGAAGTCGACCTGGGCGGTCCGGAAGTCCCAGGCCTCCATCCTTGCCACGGCGTTCTTCGCCAGCTTGTCGAAGGCCTCGTCGGAGTCGAGTCCGGCGGAGATCTTCGCCGCCCTCGAGGCCTTCACCTCGGTGAACAGGAGGACAGGCTTTCCGGGGCGCCAGGCCATCACCAGGGGCTCGGCGGCGCAGAAGCCAAAGCAGCCGACACGGCGGACCCTGGCCTCGCTCCCGCGTTGGGCGATCGCGTCGCGCATGGCGTCATGCACCTGCTCGGCCCCGTTGCCTATCCCGCAGGTCCCGAGCCCCACCGAGACGAAGGGGACTGCAGGCCTGATCCTTTCGATCCCGAGGTTGCGCCGCGCACCGAGGTCGGTGGGCAATGAGGCGCCGTTCTGCCTGATCGTCTTGGCGGTGCTCATCGCTCGCCCCCTTTCCTGAGCTTGTCCAGGGTCGAGACGAGACGCCCCACCGTCATCCTCGAGTGGATGGTGCCGTCGACCTGGACCACGGGGGCCAGGGCGCACTGGCCGAAGCAGGCGACAGTCCTCACCGAGCAGAAGTTGTCCACTGTCGTCGCCGAGTTCTCCTCTTCCTCGCGGAAGCCCAAGATGCCGAGCCTTGAGAGTGCTGTCTCGAGGAGCTCGAGCGATCCCCTGGTGTGGCAGGCTGTGCCCCTGCAGACCACGACGGAGTGGAGGCCCTGGGGCTTGAGGTTGAAGAAGGAATAGAAGGTGGCCACCGAGTAGACCTGGGAGAGGGGCAGGTCCATGCACTCTGCGATGAGCCGCAAGGTCGACTCAGGAAGATAGCGGAAGCGCTCCAGCTCCTGGGCCTCCTCGAGGATTCCGAGGAGGGCTCCCGGTTTGCCCCTGTGGGCGTCGATCAGGTCCCGGATGGCCGAGGCCGGAATGGAGGCGGCGTTTGGCCGGCTGGTCTCCGCCGTGCTGCTGGTCGTAGGCATGATGCGCTCCTTGGGACGCGGCCTTGAGAGCCGCCCTCATTTGTGGACACATGGGATGATGCCTGTACTTCCTGTTGCCGATCTCAAGGACCAGTATGTATGGGTGGGGGGAGTTGTCAAGAAAAAAATATCGAGTCATTTAGAATTTAATATATACCCGAGGCCTGTGGGGCGGTAATGGGATTATTTAGGTAATCTTTTATCAATACAAGATAATTCCCTTCCTGAGAAAGACTAAGTCGAGGCCGTCAAGGGAAACCTGAGTTCGACCACCAGGCCCTTGCCCCTAGGGGGGCGGGCGACCAGGAGGATCCTCTCCCGGTCTGCCGGCGCCAGGGCCTTCGCCGCTCCGGCTCCCGCCTCCGGTCCGGGAGCGCCTTCGCGCCTAGGCGCCTCGACAGAGCCGCCGTTCGAGAGTATGGACTTCATGCCGGCGCTCCGAGCTCGAGGGCCGGTATCCTGCCTCGCCCTGCCTGCCGCGTCACTTATGTTCCTTCCAGACCGCGTTCCCTGCGGCGCAGGTCGGCGAGGTCGAGTATCCGGTTGGCGTCGCCACGCACGCGCGCGCGCACCGACGAGCCCTTGACCGCGAACTCGAGCTCGTCGGCGAGCTCCTCGATGAGGACATAGCCCGAGCCCTGCCGGGCCGCGGGGCAGACGCCCATGGCGTCACGGACGACAGAATAGTCGAAGCCAGCCCCCTCGTCCCTGACGACGATGTCATAGATGTCGGGCCCGAGGCTCAGTATGAGTATCCTGGCCTCCTTTCTTGGGTCGCTGCGGTTGCCATGGACTATCGCGTTCATCAGGAGCTCCCTCGATACGATGATGAGGCCCCAGGCCCCGGTGCTGCCGCAGCGCCGGGCGAAGCAGGAGATGGCCTCGAGCACCTGGGAGACGGCCGAGGTCGAGGACGGAAGCGAGGCGCTGAAGCAGGGCGAGTCCTTCGTGTGGGGGATCATGCGCTCGTCCTGGAGGGCGATGCGCCAATTGGCAGCGAGCTCGTCGCGGCTCGGTCCTTCGTTCATGCTCATGCCTCCTTGCAGCTTGTCTTGGGTGCGGGGTTGGGGAATCGAAGCTCGAAAGCGAGGCCGGGCCCGGAGAAGGAGAGCAGCCGCCCGCCGAGCTGGCTTTCCGCGAGGGCGATCATGTTCTGCAGCCCCATCTTGCCGTCCCGGCGGAGATCGAAGCCCTGCGGCACTCCCACCCCGTCGTCCTGGAACCTGAAGGTGACCTCTCCGGCATCGTCCTCGCGCAGGCCCAGGCTGATCCTGCCCTTGCGGCCCTCGGGGAAGGCGAACTTGAGGGAGTTCGAGACGAGTTCGTTGACGAGGAGGCCGAAGGGGATCGCCGTATCGATGAGGACGGAGACGCTCGCCGTGTCGAGCTCGATGGTGATCCTCGAAGGCTCCACATCGTAGTTCGTGTACAGGAGGGAGGCGAGGTCGCAGAGGTAGGCCTCGAGGTCGATGACGTTGAGGTTCCTCGATTCATAGAGCCCGGCCTGCACGAGGGCCATGCCCTGGATCTTGTTCTCGACCTCCTTGAAGGCCCTCCGGGAATCCTCGTCCTTGCAGCGGAATCCCTGCATCGAGAGCATCGCGGAGATCATCTGCATGGTGTTGCGCGTGCGGTGGTAGAGCTCGCGCAGGAGGACTTCCTTCTCCTCGAGGGCCGAGCTCAGACGTTCCTCGGCCAGCTTCCTGGCCCTTATGTCCGTGACGCTCACGATGAAGCCCTTGGTCAGGCCGTCGAGCCCTTGCTCGGCCACGATCTGCGCGAGGACCCAGGTCCGCGCCGGGCCGAAGCGCGCCTCGGCCGAGATGCCGCGCCCGCTCCCGAGCTCGGTCCCGGCCAACTCGATCACCCGTGAGCGGTCTTCCTCGTAGACCGCCTCGGCCCAGTGGCGGCCTGTGTAGTCCTCCTGCCTCATCCCGCCGAGCTCCCACCAGCGCTCATTGGCGTACTGGACCTTGCCGTTGAGGTCGGCGCGCAGTATCCCGACGGGCAGGGCCTCGGTGAGGGCGTGGAAGGCCCGCTCATGGGAACTGATCTCCCTGGCCCTGACCTCGACAATCCGCTCGAGGTTCTCGTAGAGGACGGAATTCCTCAGGGCCAGGCCGAGGACCCGGGCCATCTGGTCGAGGGTTCCGGCGATGCGAAGGTGCTGGTCCTCCGAGACGAGGCCAAGGACGATGAGGAAGCCCTGCCTCTCCCCCTCCCCCACGAGGGGGAGGACAAGGGCGTTGTGCCAGCCCCGGGCGGCGATGGCCGCCCGGGCCTCGGCAGGGCCCCGCTCCATGTTCCAGACCGATGCTCCGGCCAGCTCGGCGCCCGAGGCGGCCAGCTGGTGGAGCTCCTCGCAGTCGACCGATCCGCGCAGGCGCTCGGGGCAGACGGAGACGATCGTCTCCCTCCTGCCATCGAGGCAGTCGGCCGTCTTGAGGAGGACGACCACCTTCGCCCCGATGAGCTCGCGGATCTGGAGGTTGAGGAGCTCGGCGATCCTTCCGGGCTTGTCCGCGTTGTCGAGGATCGCCTCGAACATGTCCATCGTCATGAGGCCGAGCGCGAGCCTCTCCCCCTCGCCGCCGCTCACGGACAGGCCCCCACCCCGCTCATCGCCTCGGCCAGGGCCTTGGCAAGGAGTTCGAGGCCGGTCCTTCGCACCTCGAACTCGAGTCCCGTGTAGGCCGACATCGCGCGCAGGCTCGTCCAGGGGACCTCGATCACCCCGGTGTCGAGGTAGAGGATCCTCGTGTGCATCTCGCCCATCAGGTCCCTGGCCGTGCGCGCGTCAAGCCCCAGGTGGAGGCCCATGACTTCCAGCCATCTCTGTGACCACTCGGGCAGGACGAAGAAGACCCCCTCGCGCAGAAGCTCGCGGTAGGATTTCCGGCCAAGGAGGAGCTCGATGCAGTTGGTCCCCTGGACGCGGCTGACCCCGCCCTCGAGGACCAGGTCGCCGATGAAGGGCTGGCACTCCCCGTAGACGAGGAGGACCTCGTCCCCCCGCTCACGGGCCTTGCCGAGTGCCTGGTCCATGCTCTCCGCAAGGAGGGAGGGGTCCATGTGGAGCATGGAGTCGAGGTAGATCATGTCGAGCGAGAGCCTTCCCGCCGAGCGCAGGCTCTCTATCTCCATGGCGAGGACCGAGCAGCCGAGACCGATCCTCGAGCCGCGCGCGCTCATCGCGGCTCTCCTGTCTCGGCCCCGGCCATGGGCCGACCCAGGAAGGCCGCTATGTTCTGGGGCGGGGTCTCCCAGGCGACGTCGGCCGCCGAGCTTGCGAGGATGAAGCGGGGGTCGCCCGCGCGGTCCTTGAGGATCAGCTCGCGCAGCTCGGCGCAGGACCCGCTTGTACGGGTGGCGAGGGTCGGGCCGTCGATGTTCCCGAGCAGGACGATCTCGTCCCCGAGCTCGCGCCTCGTGCTTGAGAAGCTGTCCTTTGCGTCGATGACGAGGCCGACCACGGCCGGCAGGCCGCGGAAGGCCGCCACGATCTCGTTGATCGGGGATCCGCCGTGGTGGAGGATGATGGGGCCGCCAGCGGCCGCGAAGGCCTTGGCGAGGGCGGGTGCGGCGATGTGCTCGGCCACCCACTTGGTCACGATGAGGGGATTGCAGAACACCAGGGGCAGGGCGAGGACATCGGCCCCGTCCTCGAAAAAGAAGCCCGACCGCTCGATGAAGTATTCTGTCGCGAGGGAGATGACCTCCAGGGCCAGCTCCTCGTGGAAGAGCAGGGTCTCGAGCCAGACCTCGATGCCCATCGCCAGGGGCGGGATGTCCATGGGACTGTAGAAGACGGCCGCGACTGCCCGTCCCTCAGATCGCTCGGCGAGGCCCCGGGTGGCCCTCCTGAGGTAGGCGATCCGCGGATCTCCCTTTAGGTCGGGCAGGCCCCGCTCGACGAACTCGGCGGCGCCGCTGCAGCCGGGAGAGACCATGTTCGGGGCCGCCCTGGGAAAGTAGCGGGCCCGGCCTCCGAAGATCTCGGTCTCGGCCGCGGCGAGGAAGGGGGTGAAGAGGATGTCGGGATCGAAGGCGGCGGCGATGGCCTGCTGCCCCTCGACATAGCGCTCGCTGACGTTGTAGTACTCGGCCAGGGGGCAGGAGGTGAGACGGGCCCCGTAGAGCGAGAGGGTGGCGGTCGCGGGGACGAGGTCCGAAGGGCTGCCGCCCAGGGCAGCCTTCACGCGCTCGAGGCCTGTCACGGCTGCACTCCGCGCGGGCTTAAGGCCGCGAGGCGGGAGAAGAGCTCGGGAGCCCGTATCGCGTTGCCGACCGTCCCGTCGGCCCCGACCTCGGTCACAAGCTCGGGCCTGAGCCTGAACACCGCCCCTCCGGCGGCCAGCCTTATCGTGGAGGAGACATTCCTGCGGTCGATCTCCTCGCGGATCGAGGCTATGTTCATGGCTGTCGCGTACATCATCGCCGAGGCGCCGATGACCGAGGCACCGACCTCGAGGGCGGTCTCGACGAAGGCGTCGGCGAGGACATCGTTGCCGAGGTCGTAGACCTTCCACCCGGCCGAGGCGAGGAAGATGCCGACCATCCTGCGCCCAAGCGAGTGGAAATCGTCCTCGATGTTGCCAATGACGGCGATCCCGGCGCAGGGGCGTTCGTCCCAGCTCTTGCCCGCGGCGGCGATCAGGAAGTCCTCGGCCACCTTGCCCGCGACATAGGCCTGGGCGAGTGAAATCCGCTGCGCCCCGTCCCACAGGGCGCCGATGCTCTCGAGGGTGGGCTCGAGGATCTCGATCGCCGCCGTCTCGGGGCCCCTGGCCTCGCCCCAGTCCGCGAGGAGGGCGGCCGCCCTCGCCCGGTCGGCGTCGAGTATGGCGGCCATGAGCCGCGCCCTCGTCTCCAGGATCACCGTTTCCATGTCCATGTCTGGCATCACCTGGTGCGGGGAACAGAGGAGCTGCTAAGCGACCTCCCCGTCGGGATCCTGATGGAGAAGGTGGCACCCTCGCCGGGCCTTGAGCTTGCCTCGATCGAGGCTCCCAGCCTCCGCATGAAATCGTGGCAGAGGATGAGGCCAAGGCCCGTGCCCTTGGCGCTTCCTCCCGCGGTAATGCGGGAGGGCTCGACCTCGCTCCTGAACAGGAGCTCGATCTCGGCCTCGCTCAGCCCAGGCCCGGAATCCCTGACCTCGATGACGACATCCTCGGCGGAGGGGCTGACGCATACGCGGACAGTGCCACCCCGGGGGCTGAACTTCACGGCATTCGCCAGGAGGTTGCGCAGACATGCCTCGAGCATCCAGCGGTCGCTGAAGGCGGAGAGGCCCGAGGCCCCCCTGCGGGAGATCAGGATGGACCGGGATCGGGCCGAGTCGGCCTGCGAGGCGAGGATCCGGTCGATGAGGGGATCGAGGGCCAGGTCCTCGAGGATAGGCACCAGGGTGCCCGAGCGGCCCTTGGACCAGGTGAGGAGCTCTTCGCAGAGCTGGTGGCTCTTCTCGGCCTGGCGCTTCAATCCCTTGAGGAGGGAGACGAGCTCCTCATGGGGGAGATCGGCGCAATGCTCAGCGAGGAATCCGGCGCCCGAGATGAGGACCGAGAAGGGGTTCCTGAGGTCGTGGGCGACAAGGCTGAGGAGGATGTCCCTGTCGCGGAGTTCCCGGGCCAACACCCGCTTTTGCCTGGCCTGTCTTGGTCCCTTGCGGTCATCGATTTCTGCACTTGCGGCGTTCATGGTGACTACATAGCATTCCTCGTGCCAGAAGTGACCTCTGCTTCTTATTTATGCTGGCACAATAACTTGAGAGCGGAGAGGGAAGGGGGCCTGCGGCCCTTCCACGACAACCAAGGTTTAAGCCGTCCAGGAGGGATCGGGGCTATTGTTTGTCTGGAAAGGAGCTACGGGTGCCGCGCTTTGGTTGCGGGCTTTAATCTCCGTTTAGTCGATCCCCTTCTTGAGGCGCTTGCTGATCGCCTGGGGGCTGACCCCGATGAGCCTGGCCGCCACGGACTGGTTTCCATGGGCCCTCGCCATGGCTTCGGCGACCAGGAGCTCGGATATCTCCTTGAGCGAGGGCAGGGGTTCGGGGAAGTCCAGGACCCGGGAGCGGGCCTTGGACGCGACTGCGCAGGCCGGGGCGATCTTGGCGAAGGCCTCGCATCCCAGGAAGTCGCCCCTGTGCGTGGTCATCGCCTCGAAGACCATGGCCTCGAGCTCCCTGATATTGCCCGGGAAGCCATAGCCGCCGAGGAGGGCGAGGAGGGCAGGGGAGGGCAGGGGGGCTGTCTTGCCCAGCTCGGTTGCCGACTTGCCAATGAAGTGGGAGACGAGCACGGGAAGGTCGGCCATCCTCTCCCGCAAGGGGGGAATTTCGATATGGTGGCTGTTCAGGCGGAAGAAGAGGTCCTTCCTGAAGCTCCCGTCGGCCATGGCGAGGTCGAGGTCGCGGTTGGTGGCGACGACGATGCGAGCCTTGCTGCGCTTCATCAGGTCTGATCCGAGGGGATAGTACTCCCCCGTCTCGATGGTCCGCAGGAGCTTGACCTGGGATGTCCGGGAGAGGTCCCCGATCTCGTCGAGGAAGAGGGTGCCCTCCTTGGCCCTGTCCAGGAGGCCTTCGAGGGCTCCCGTGGAGCCGGTGTAGGCCCCGGCCCTGTGGCCAAAGAGGAGGTCGGAGAAGAAGGTGTCGTCGTGGCCGGCGGCGTTGGTTGCGACAAAGGCCCCGCTGCGTCCCGAAAGCTCGTGGACGGCCCGGGCGAAGAGCTCCTTGCCCACGCCTGTCTCACCGGTGATCAGCACCGGATGGGAGGTCGGGGCGATCGCCTCGGCGTAGCGCATGACCCTGTCGAGGGCCGCGGAAGTCCCGATGATCGGATCGAAGGCGAGAGGCCTGGCCTTGCCCGGATCGAGGAGCCTGTCCCTGATGGCCTGGTTTTCGGCCGCGAGGTCCTGGATTTCGATCAGCCGCTTTACGGTCGTCACGAGGCGGGCCCTCTCCACGGGCTTTGTCAGGTAGTCGGCAGCGCCGAGCTTCATGCACTCGATGGCCCTATCGACGTCCTTGTTGCCGGTCACGATGGCGATCGAGACGCTCGGGAAGTCCTGGCGTATCCGCGAGAGCAGCTCGACCCCGCCGACGACGGGCATCACGAGGTCGAGGAGGATGACCCTCACGCCGCGCTCGGCGATCAGGATCTCAAGACGCCGCGGGTCCTGCACGCTGATCACGTTCGTGATCCCCTCGGCCTTGAGGATGCCCGTCACGCTCGCGAGGATGGTCTCCTCGTCGTCGACGATGGCGACCGGGAAGGCGGGGTAGGTGACGGCGCTCACGGGACTTGCCCCCCCTGCGTCATGGCCGGCAGGCTCAATGTGGCCGTCGTCCCCTCTCCCGACTCTGATTCCCAGTCCAGGTTGCCTCCCAGCTCCTCGACGATGGTTACGGAGATCGATATGCCCAGGCCAAGGCCCCCGCTCGACCTCTTGGTCGTGTAGAAGGGCTCCCTGATGTGCTCGATGACCTCGGCGCCCATGCCGATGCCCCCGTCCTTTACCTTGACTAGGACCATGTTCCGCTCCCGATCGAAGAGGCTTGTCACCACGAGGCTCTGGCTGCGGTCGGTCAGGGCCTGGCAGGCATTTTGCAGGAGGTTGACCATGACCTGCTCGAGGCGGTTGAAGTCACCGAGCACCAAGGGGAGGCCCGATCCGAGCTGCACGACCAGGTTGTCAGTGGACTTCCTGAGCTGGGGCTTCATGATCGCGATGCTCGCGGTGACCATGGTGTTGACATCGACCGCCGACAGCTCCATGCCCTCGTCCGACCTCGAGAAGTCCTTGAGCCCCTTGACGATTCCGTCGATGTGGCTCGAGGCCTCCTGGACCCCCTTGATCAGCTTTGGCATTTCCTCGCGGAGCTCGGCGTACTCGATGCCTCCCAGGAGGAGGTCTTCGCGCCCGGCGAGGGCCTCGTCGAGGACCTGGCGGACCGAGGACCAGACCTCGCCGAGCAGGCTCGTTGTGAGGGCTATCGTGTGGTTGGGGCTGTTGATCTCGTGGGCCATGCCTGCGACGAGGACGCCGAGGGAGGCGAGGCGCTCGCTTCGGATGAGGAGATTCCTCCTCTCCTCGGCCTCGCGCTCGGCGACGACCCTCGCTGTGATGTCAACGGCTGAGATGATGAAGGCCATCCTTGCGTCGCCCAGCTGGCCGATGGGGGCCGTGTTGAAGTCCCAGACCAGGCTCTTCCCCGAGGCGTTGGCCAGCTCGAACACACCAAGGTGCCTCGCCTCCCTTGAGCCCATGCGCTCCACGATCGAGGCGAGGACGGCCTCGTCCCTGCCGGCGAAGGCCTTGGCGACCCAGGCCGCCGTCGAGGGCAGGTCCTCGCTGCGGTAGCCGGTCAGGCCTGTCCAGTCCCGGTTCACGAAGACGACCTCGCCTTCCCCCGTCCAGATCAGGACGGGGAAGGGCAATGCGTCGAGGGCGGCGCTGAAGCGGTGCTCGCTCTTGGCCAGCTGGCCCTGGGCGTCCACATTGACTGTAAGGTCTGTGACCATCGCGAGGCCGCCCAGGTAGAGGCCCGAGTGATCGCGCAGAGAGCTTGCCGAGATGCGGGTCGGCACCGCGTGGCCGTCCTTCGCCCTGAGGATCTGGTCGTAGGTCTCGCTCAGGCCGGCCTTCCTCATCGCGAGATTGTGCGCGGCCCTCTTTCTTCCGGCCTCGTCGAGGAAATCGGCGATGTCGCGGCCCCCCATCTCGGAGGAGCTGTAGCCGAGGATCCTCGCCATGTACTCGTTCACGTACTTCGTCTTCGACTCGGCATCGATGAGCCAGATGCCCTCGGCTGCGGTCTCGACGATGAGGCGGAACATCGCTTCCGAATCGCGGCAGGCCAGCTCGGCCCTGCGTCTCTCGCTTATGTCTTCCATGACGAGGATCGAGGCCCAGTCGGGGAGAGTGCAGGTGGAGCCGCTTGCCAGGAGGTGTCTGAGACTGCCTGAGCCATCCCTGAGGCAGAACTCGACGCCCTTGACGCTCTTCTCGCCCGCCTTGAGTCTAGCGCTGATGTATTCGCTCCTGCCCATGGTGCTGCCATCGGGACGCAGCATGGCGATCTCCTTGCTGCCGCCCTGGGCGATGGCCTCGGATGGCAGTCCGAGGACCTCCTCGAGCCTGCGGTTGTGGAGGAGGACCTTCCAGTCCCTGTCGAGGACCATGAGCCCGACGGGAAGGGCGTCGAAGAGGAGCCTGAGCTTCTGGTTGCTCGCGGCTATGGCCGCCTCGATCCTGGCCTTTTCGGTTATGTCGTCGAAGATCGCGACAAAACGGCCGGGACCCGCGGCCTGGACGGCGATGGACAGCACCACTCCAAGGGCTTCCACTGCGGTCTGGAAGCGGTCGCTCTTGCCGCTCGCGGCGACCCTGGAATAGGTTTCGAGAATCTCGGGGTAGGCTGTGGTCGATCCGGGAATCAGCTCCGAGACGCAGCGGCCGAGGGGCTCTTTCAGACCTGTGAGGCGGCAGAAGGCCTCGTTCACCTCGAGATAGCGGAAGTCGACTGCCTTACCCGAGCCGTCGTAGAGGAGCTCGCAGTGGGCATAGCCGAGGGCCATGTTCTCAATGACATGGCGGCACCGCCGTGCCGCAGCCGCTGCATCGTCCTGTGCTGGGTTTTCGCCGAAGGGCGATGTACTCATGGCATGCCCCTTTTTTACACGCGGCGTCCGGAGAGCAAGCGGCAATTCTAGGGTCTTTCACTCAGGGTTTCAAGCTCGCACCTCGAGGCCCCCCGGTAGGTCAAGGTATGGACCTTGTGCCCGGAGCCAAGCCCGCTATACTGAGCCCCGTGGCACGGAAAGGGCGCCTCGACCTTGGAACCCGCAACCCCCGCTTCGAGAATCCCGAGGTCGACAGGGTCGCGAGGAGGGTCAGGCGGGTATTCTCGAACCTCGATTCCCTTCCCTACGTGGGAAACCGCGAGCGTGAGGACTACCGCTACTACGAGAGCCTCCTGGCCGATTCCCTGACCCGCATAGACTGCAAGGCCGCGGCTGGCCGTCTGCGCCCCCTGGACCTGCGGGACTTCCCCCAGTGTCTCCGCTACCCCGGCTACACCGCCAGGATCGGCATCTACATCGGCTCCTTCGACCCCTTCCAGATGACCCATCTCGCGATGGCCCTCCGCTTCCTCGCCTCGGACGCGGCAGAGGCCGATGTGGTCTTTGTCGTGCCCGAGGGTTCCTGCGACCTGCGCAAGCCGGGAAAGACCGAGTACCGTTTCAGGTACGAGATCCTCAGGCGCCAGCTTTCGGGCATCCTCGAGCCCCTCGTCGTCCCCCTGGACATAGGCGAGGGCGCCGACACGATCGAGATAGTCAGACGCCTCATCGCCCTCCACCCCGGGGCCAACTTGAGGCTCACCCACATCATCGGTTCCGACACCCTCCCGGTCGCCCTGCGCTTCCTGCCAGACGACCTCGAGGCCTGGGCGGCCTCGAGCTCCCTGCACCGTGTGGCCCTGGACTTCTCGATCTTTGTGATCAGGCGGGAGAGCCGCAAGGGCACCCGCCCCTTTGTCGAGGCGGCCCGCCAGCTCGGGGTGAGGAGCGTCGTGGACAGGATGATCATCGGGGCGCCCTCGAGCACGGCCTTCAGGTCACAGCTCGCCATCACCCTGGTCTTCCCGACCGAGGCTGTCCTCTCAAGGCTCGAGCTCCTCTTCCGCTACGGCATGCACAGGCCATGGAGCAGCCCCGCTGGTGAGAGCTGTCCCCCTTCTTCCCCCCGGGATGGGGCCGGGAAGGGCGGGCCCGAGGGCCGGCCAGACCCGGAGTGGTCCGACTACAGCATCTAGTACAGGTCTCCGTCGGGGAAGATCTTCAGGGCGAAGTAGGGTCTCGCCGAGCGCTCGACCAGGGGGACCTTCCCATCGTCGATGATGCGATGGACCCCGTTCTGGAAGAAGTTCCGTATCCCCTCCGAGTCCCAGCCGAGCTCGAGGCCCAGCATTCCCCGCCTGAAGCCGGCGTACAGGATCCCGGCCGAGTAGCCCGCCCCCGGGGGGTGGAGGCTCATGTCGTAGCTCTGTCCCCAGGACAGGTGGCCCTGTCCCCAGGTCGAGCCCGTCCACAGCCTGAGGCCGAGCGAGAAGGCGCAGGCGGCCCCGAGGGCCCGAAAGCCCGTGGCGAGCTCGACAGCGGCGGTCCTGTACTCGTCGCGCACCAGGAGGCCGAAGAGGTCGTTGTGGAAGGCGATGCCGGCCGTGGCCTCGCCAAGCTTCCAGGCGAACTCGAGGCGGCCGCCGAGCTGGCTCGTCCCCCAGCTGTCCCGGTAGCAGATCCACTCGTATCTGATCTCAAAGGACCGCCGCAGGGGAAAGTCCGGCCAGGGCGCAGGCGCCAGGGCCTCGGCCTCGCTGCCCAGGCCGAGGAGGGCGTCAAGGCCAAGGGAAAAGGTGTCTCCGCTCCCCGGAATGCCCAGGTAGCGCATCGCCACCTTGTCCGACAGGAGGGCGCCGAAACCGAGATCGAGGTCGCCAAGGTCGCGCCTCGTGAAGGACCTGAGGCTCGGACCTGCGCGGTCGACATGGCTGCCGAGCTCGATGCCCGGATAGAGCAGGGTCGTGACCTGGCCAGTGGGGAGGGAGAGGGGGGCGAGGAGGAAGGCGGCTTCGGCCCAGGCTCCCCAAGGGAGCAAGGCCGCGGAAAGTGCCAGGATGGTCAGGGGCCTTGCGCGCATGGGTCTTTCCGATTCTAGCCCCCAGCGCACGACCGTCAAGCCGCCCGCTACCGGGTGCCCCGGGCTGTCTTGCGGCGCCGGCCGGCTCCGCATTATCCTAGGCTCCTAGATCCAATCGTCCAGGCTTTAGGAGAACAAAGACATGAAGCTCATATTCCTCGGACCTCCCGGCGCAGGCAAGGGCACGATAGCAGACCTCGCGATGCAGGAGCTCGGCATTCCCCACATCTCCACCGGCGACCTATTCAGGGCGGCTGTGAAGAACGGCACTGCCCTTGGCCTCAAGGTCAAGGACATCATGGCATCGGGAGGCCTCGTTCCCGACGACCTGACCATCGCCCTCGTGGCCGAACGCCTGGCCGAGGGCGACGCGAAGAAGGGCTGGATCCTCGACGGCTTCCCCAGGACCATTCCCCAGGCCGAGGCCCTCGAGAAGATGACAGCGGCCGACAAGGTCGTGAATTTCGAGGTCGCCGACGACATCGTGGTGGGCCGCCTTTCGGGACGACGCATGTGCAAGACCTGCGGCAAGATCTACCACGAGAAGAACATGCCGCCCAAGGTGGCCGGGATCTGCGATGTCGACGGCAGCCCTCTGTATACGCGCGACGACGACAAGGAAGGGGCGATCAAGGTGAGGCTCGACACCTACCGCAAGCAGACCGCCCCCCTCATCGACTGGTATGGCAAGAAGGGCAAGCTCCTCACCATCGACGGGGTCGGCGCCCCGGCCGCCGTCCTGCAGCGCTTCCAGGCCGCGCTCAAGAAGTAGGCCCAAGGGAGCCCTTACAGGACTCATCCACAGGGCCGGCCTCCGGGGGCCGGCTTTTTCACATTTCCGTAATGGCTTCGAGAGATTCCTTAAGGTCTCTCGCAACATCGCCAATGTCCAGCAGGTGAGGATGGCCACAACCCAGACCCAGAGCCTCCTGCTCGCCGCGGTGGAAGTGGTTTCGCTCATCGTGGGAGGCATCGGGATCATGAACATCATGCTGGTCTCGGTGAGCGAGAGGACGAGGGAGATAGGCCTGCGCATGGCGGTCGGCGCAAGGGGCGCAGACATCCAGCTTCAGTTCCTCATCGAGGCCCTCACGATGGCGGCGGCCGGTGGCATCATCGGGGTGGGCTTCGGCGTCGCGGTTTCTGACCTGGTCTTGGCCCTGGCCCACTGGCCCACCGTGATCACCGGCCTCTCGGTCTTCCTGGGCCTGGCCTCGGCCGTCTCTACCGGGGTGATCATCGGTTACTACCCCGCCCAGAGGGCGGCCGCCCTCGACCCCATCGAGGCCCTTAGATACGAGTAAGGGCTTGCCTGCATATCCAGGGAAGGACAACCACGAAAGCACACGAAAGTGCAAGAATTTGCTGGATCGGTGCCCGGCATCCTGAACGCTATCCTGGTTCGTGTGCCTTCCTACCCTTTCGTGGTTTCACTTTTTTGGTTCCTCTGCGCCCTAATCTAGATGCAGTCCACCAGGAAGCCACCGTCGACGGGGATGCAGATCCCGGTGATGAAACCCGAGACCCGCGGGCTTGCGAGGAAGAGGGCGGCACCGCGCAGCTCCTCGGCCTTGCCGAAGCGGGCGAAGGCAGTTCGCCGCACAACGTCGGCGCCGCGGGCGGTGAGCTCGCCAGTCGCCTCGTTCGCGACGAGGAGGGCCTTGTTCTGCTTGCCCAGGAAAAAGCCGGGGGCGATCGCGTTCACCCTGATGCCGGCGGCCCCGAACTCCTTCGCGCAGGCCTGGGTCAGGTTGAGGACGCCTGCCTTGGCCGCGTTGTAGGCCCAGACCCCGGAGAGGGGGACGTAGGAGCCCATCGAGGCCAGGTTGATGATCGAGCCCTTGATCGAGGCCTTGAGCCAGGCGGCGGCGAAGACCTGGGTGGGGATGAGGAGGCCGGCCATGAGGTTGAGCCTCAGGATGTCCTCGAAGACGGCGGGATCGGCTTCGACAAAGGGGCCCTTGCCCTTGTTGCCCCCGACGGCGTTGATGAGTACGTTGGGCGCGCCCAGGGCGGCGCTGGTCTCGGCATAGGCGGCCGCGACGGCGGCCTTGTCCCCCGCGTCGGCCGCGAGGACCTGGAGCCTCGAGGGATCGGCGGCCATGGGGGCGTAGAGGGCCCGAGTCTCCTCGACGACCTCGGCCCTGCGCACCCAGAGCGAGACCTTCGCCCCCGCCTTCACGAAGGCCTCGGCGAGGGAGCTCGCCAGTATGCCACCAGCCCCGGTGATCACGACCACGGCCTCCGAGAGTCCGAACTGATCCTCGATGTAGCTCATCATTCCTCCAAGGATTGTCTATGCTAAACGCGGCTTGAGGCCGGGCCTGAAGGCCAGGCTTTCAAGCCGTCATTGCCGCTGGAAACCGGCCAGGATCACCTCGATGCCAAGGGCCCTGAACTCCTCAAGGAGGGTGAAGCCCGGGTCGGTCACGAGGAGGTCGAGGTTCCCGGGCCGGGCGAAGACCGAGAAGGCTTCCTGGCCGAGCTTGGCCGAGTCGGCCAGGACGACGCGCCGCCTCGATATGCCGAGGACCTGGCGTTTCTGCTGGGACTCGACAAGGTTCTGGGTGTAGAAGGCGCCCTCGGCCGAGAAACCCGAGGCGCCGAGGAAGCAGGTGCCGACCCGCAAGTCACGCAGGGACTCGGCGGCCGTCGGGCCGATAAAGGCCCTGGCCTCCCTGCGCAGAGAGCCTCCGGGGCAGAAGAGGGAGACCGAGGGGGCGAGGGCGAGCTCCTCCATCACGTCGAGGGAATTGGTGATCACTTGGAGGCTCATGTGGGCAAGCTCGCGGGCGAGGAGGCGGCAGCTTGTGCCCGAGTCGATGTAGACGGTGTCGCCCTCGGCGACCAAGGCGGCGGCGGCCACCGCGATGGCGCGCTTTTCCTCGACCTGGCTCTCCTCGCGCATGGAGATGGTCCTGATCGAGGAGCGGTCCTCGGCCATCATGGCCCCTCCGTGGGTGCGCAGGATGATGCCCTCGGCCTCGAGGACGTCGAGGTACTTCCTCACCGTCACGCCAGAGACGCCGAGGCGTTCCTTGAGCTCGGCGACCGAGACCCTGCGCATGCGCGATATCAGGTTGAGGATCGATTCGAGCCGGGGGTTGTAGCTTGCGGTTTCCTTGGCTTCTGCTTTCATTTGATTGCACTTTTGGTACCTTAGGGCAAGAAACTGCCGCTGTCAAGCGCGGATAAGGAGCCAAAACGGTTGACATCGCCCGGGCACAGGGCGAATACTTCCGCGAAGCGTAAGCAAATGCAAGCCTTGGAGGGACACATGGAATTGACCGAGAGCGAGGTCAGGAAGGCATTATTCGCGGCCCTCGGGGCCTTGGGGCGGCGCCGCCGCGTCCTCGCCCTCGTCCCCGATGTCACACGCGCCCATTCCCGGGCCGGCCTCGTGCTCAAGCTCCTGCATGAATACTATGGCGAGGCCCTCGCCGACATCCTGCCCGCCCTCGGCACCCACGAGGCGATGAGCGCGGCCGAGATCGAGTGCATGTACCCGGGCCTGCCGGCTTCCCTCTTCCGTGTCCACGACTGGAGGAAGGACCTTGTCACCCTCGGCCGCGTCCCCGCCGACTTCGTGAGAGAGCTCTCCGAAGGCAGGCTCTCCTATGACTGGCCTGCCCAGCTCAACGCCCTCGTGGCCAAGGGAGGCCACGACCTCATCGTCTCGATCGGCCAGGTCGTGCCCCACGAGGTGGCGGGGATGGCCAACCACGCGAAGAACCTCTTCGTGGGCGCTGGCGGAGTCGAGGGCATCCACAGGAGCCACTACCTGGGCGCCGTCTACGGCATGGAAAGGATCATGGGCCGGGTCGACACCCCGGTGCGGGCCCTCTTCGACTATGCGAGCCGGGAGTTCGCCTCCTCTCTTCCAGTCTTCTACGCCCTCACCGTCGTGGGCGAGGGGAGGCTCCAGGGCTTCTTTGCCGGCGAGGGCAGGAAATGCTTTGAGGAAGCCTGCGAGCTCTCGAGGAAGCTCAACGTCAAGCTCATCGACAGGCCGATCAGGAAGGCCATAGTCAGCCTCGAGGCGGGCGAGTTCAAGTCGACCTGGCTCGGCAACAAGAGCGTCTACCGCACCAGGATGGCGATGGCCGACGGGGGCGAGCTCGTCGTCCTGGGCCCGGGCATCGGCCGTTTCGGCGAGGACCCGACCATCGACCGCCTTATCAGGAAGCACGGCTACCGCGGGACCGAGGCGACCCTCGCCGCCGTCGATTCCGACGCCGAGCTCGCCGCCAACCTCTCGGCCGCTGCCCATCTCATCCACGGCTCGGGCGAGGGCCGCTTTACCATCACCTACTGCCCGGGCGGCCTCACGCGCGAGGAGGTCGAAGGGGTGGGCTATCTGTATCGCGACCTTGAAGCCGCCCTGGTCGAGTACAGGCCGGAAGCCCTCTCGCCCGGCTTCAACACCCTTCCGGGGGGCGAGGAGGTCTTCTACGTCGCAAACCCCGCCGCCGGGCTCTGGTCCACCAGGGAGCGCTGGGGCGGCTGAAGGATCGGCCCCTCGCCCCGTCCCGGCACATTGACTTCACGGACCGTATTGTCGAAGATATGAATATCTGCGCGTGGGCGCCCCCTTCGAGGCACCCGGGAGTGGCTCTTTGCATATCAAGACATCTGATCTCCCCTTCCTCGACCTGGGCTTTGGCGGCCACAGCGCCAACTGGGGAAGCCATTTCTGCGCCCTGTACGAGAGCAAGGCCGAGAGGGACGAGATCATGTACGGCTTCCTCGCGGGAGGCCTGCGCAAGGGGGAACTCCTGGTCTGCTGTCCCGAGGAGGCGCAGCACAACCACGCACTTGGGAAGGTCTGCTCCCTCTGCCCCGAGGCAGAGGCCCCCGAGCCCTCCTCCTTCAGGCTCTTCAGGCCACCAGCCCTTTACTACGCCAAAGGGGTATTCTCCCCCAAGGCCATGCTGGCTGCCCACGAGGACATCTGGGCCGAGAACCTGGCCTCGGGCGCGCGGAACGCCCGGGGCACGGCCGAGATGGGCTGGTCGCTCGCGAAGATCCCCGGGATCGAGCATCTCATGGCCTATGAATCCATGCTCAACCACTTTATCTGGGGCAAGACCTGGATCAGCATCTGCCTCTACGACCTAAACCGCTTCCCGGGCTCGACCATCATGAAGCTGCTGCAGACCCATCCCTTTGTCATCACCGGCGGCAGCATCTACGAGAACCCCTATTTCGTGAGACCGGAGAAATGGCTCGCCGAGCATGCACCCGAATTCCTTCGAAGCGCATGAAGCCAAGATGCCACGGGTATCAAGCGACCTCCTCCTGGGCCTCGCCTATGTTTCGCGCATCGCAGATCCTGACGAGCTCCGCTCAAGGTTTTTCGAGTCCCTGCGCGAGATTGACCCTTCCCGCGCCTATAGCTACCAGGCCGAGGCGACGGCCCCTCCTCCGGGCGCCGAGCTGATCCCGATCGCTACCCTGCATTCGTCCTTCGGCTATGCCCTGGCCTGCGACAAGGCGCCTCGCGTCCAGGCCGGGGGGCTGGCCGAAGAGGGGCTCGCGGGCGTCAGGAACGCCTTCCAGTTCCTGGCTGTCCTGTTTGAGAACCGCCTCCAGGCAGGGGCTCTCGCGTCCGAGAAGGCCACGCTCGAGCGCGAGACAAGGGCCACGGGAGCCCGGCTGCGGGAACAGGAGGAGCGCTACCGCAATATCTTCGACAACAGGCATGTCATGATGCTCATCATCCGGCCGTCCGACGGGAGGATCCTGGCCGCGAACCAGGCCGCGACCGACTTCTACGGCTACCCCGGCCACGGTCTCCTCTCCATGAGCGCCTTTGACCTGAACGAGATGTCCGGCGACCAGGTCAGGGAGCGTCTCGATCTCGTCGCCTCCAGGAGGAAGGACTTCTTCATGGCCAGGCACCGTCTGGCCGATGGCTCGGCGCGCGATGTCGAGGTCCATACGGGAACCATCGTGTCAAATGGCGAGACCGTCCTTTTCTCGATCATCCACGACGTCACGGCGCGGCTCGCGGCCGAGGCCGAGCTCAGGACCTCCCTTGCCGAGAAGGACATCCTCCTCAGGGAGCTCCACCACAGGGTGAAGAACAACCTCCAGATCATCTCCAGCATGCTGAGCCTCCAGCTGGACACGACAAAGGAGGGCGGTCTCCAGGCGGAGTTCATAAAGGCCCAGAACAGGATCTACGCCCTCGCCCTCCTCCACGAGAGGCTCTACCAGTCCGAGCATTTCGACCGCCTCGACCTGGGGGAATACCTGAAGTCCATAGTCTCCACGGTCATCGAGTCTGGCCGCCCAGGCCATAGGGAGATTGGCTATTCGGTGGACGTCGAAAAGGTCGAAATCGAGATCGACAAGGCGATCCCCTGCGGCCTCATTGTGAACGAGCTCGTGACGAACGTGATAAAGCACGCCTTTGCCGGCACCGCTCCCGGGCATTTCGCCCTGACCGTCCGCCGGATCGATGAAGGCAGGATATCGCTTTGCGTCAGCGACGATGGCGTGAGCCCCGAGAAGGCTCTGAGCGGGCACTCAGGCCCTGGCCTTGGCAGTGCGGCCGGGATCGGCCTCCAGCTTGTGGAGGCCCTCGTCGGGCAGCTTGGCGGCACCTTGCTCTTCGAAAGCCGATCAGGGACAAGGGTCGAGGTTGTCTTCCCCGAGCATTGAAGCCGCGTCCCTTCGCCCGACCTACAGCACGCACAGGCGTTTAGCATCTCCGCCCTTGACCGCCTGATACCCAGACGCTAGAGTTTGCGTCGCGCGTGGACGGACGTCAGGATTTGAGGACAACCATGGGAGAGCGAACCGGACTCGCTTCCAGCAACGCCAGTATCCCCGCCCCCAGCCCGGACCGACGTGCATGGCTGCCCATACCGGTGCTGCTGTGTTTGATCTTGAGCCTCTGGGCTGCGCGGCTCCAGACCCCCCACGAATCCCTTGTCACCCTCATTGTCATGAATTTCCTCTTCTCGACCCTCGCATCGGTCGCCGTCACCTTCCTCCTTGGCCGCAGCTTCCTTGCCCGCCCGGTTCCGGACATCCTCCTCTTGTGCAGCGGGGGCCTGATCTGGGGGCTGTGCAGCGTCCTAGCTCCCCTGCTTGGCGGTGACGACTACAACATCATCCTCACCATCCACAATCTCGGCGTCTGGCTCGGGGCCTGCGTCCTTCTCGCCGGGGCGAGCCTCGCGCGCAAGCGGGAGCGTCTCCTGCCCCGTCCTGCGGCGACCCTGGTCCTGACCTTCTCCCTGGTCCTTGGCCTGGTGTCCCTCGTCGCGCGCCTCTCCCTCGCCGGCCTCATTCCCGCCTTCTTCATCCCGGGCGAGGGCGGGACCCTGGTGCGCCAGTTCACCCTGGGCTCGGCCATCTCGATGCTCGTGCTCACGGCGGCCCTGCTCCAGCCCGAGAAGGGGAGAAGAGCCACCTCCTTCGCCCGCCTGTATTCCCTCGCCCTCCTCCTCCTGGCCCTGGGCCTCCTTGGCGTGGGGATGCAGACCGTCGTCGGCAGCCTCCTTGGCTGGGTCGGCCGCATAGCCCAGTACCTCGGCGGCCTGTATATGCTCCTGGCTGCCCTGGCTGGGCTCCGCGAGCCCGACATTCCCGTCGCCTCGATGGACGATGAGCCAGGCAGGGCCAGGTACAGGTACCTCCTGGCCTTCTGTCTCGTCCTCGGGTCGGCGGCCCTTCGGCTGATCCTCCTCTCCGCCCTCCAGTGGAAGGCGCCCTTCGTGACCTTCTCCCCCGCCGTCTTTCTCACCGCCCTCTACGGGGGCCTGGGCGCGGGCTTCCTCGCAACCTTCCTGGCCGCCATTTTCTCATATCTTTTCTTCACACCCCTGCCCTCGGGCCTGGCCTATCCCGACCTGCCCGAGCTGACCGCGATCGCCGCCTTCCTCCTGGGCTCTGCACTGGTCGTCGCCCTCACCGGTGCCATGCGTGTGGCCCTCTATCGTGCCCGCGACGCCGAGCTCGCCTCCCGGGTGGCGGCCGAGCGCAAGCGGGGTGACGATGCCCTTCGCGAGGTGTCCAAGCGTCTCACCTTCCACGTGGAGCATTCGCCCCTGGCAGTTATCGAGTGGGGAAGCGACATGAGGCTGAGCCGCTGGGCGGGCGAGGCCGAACGCATCTTCGGCTGGAGGAGCGATGAGGTCCTTGGAAAGAGGATGGAGGATTTCCGCTGGATCTACGAGGAAGACAAGGGCCAAGTTGGTGAGGTCGAGGCCGGCCTCATGTCGGGCTCATCGGCAAGCCGCTTCTCCGCCAACCGCAACTACCGCAAGGATGGTTCCCTCCTCTGGTGCGAGTGGTACAACTCCTCACTGCTCGACGAGTCGGGTAGGCTGCAGTCCATCCTCTCCCTCGTCCTTGACGTGACCGACCGTAGGAGGGCCGAGCACGAACTGGAGGAGGCCAAGGCCCAGGCCGAGCTCTACCTCGACCTGATGGGCCACGACATAAGCAACATGCACCAGATCATGCTGCTCCAGCTCCAGCTAGCGAGGTCCATTGTCGACGAGAAGGGCTGCCTCGACTACGGGGACAGGAGCCTCATCGACACCTCGGTCGAGACCCTTGGTAGGGCGGCACGCCTCATCGACAATGTGCGCAGCCTGCAGAAGCTCCGAGCGGGCGCCTACTCGAACGAGGTAGTGGAGCTGGGTCGACTGCTCGAGGAAGTCCTCGTGGTCTACAAGACCATCCCCGATCGCGAGCTAAGGGTCGATTTCAAGCCCAACGGGAACTGCTTTGTGCACGCCAATCCCATACTTAAAGAGGTCTTCGCCAACCTCCTTGACAATTGCGTCAAGCATTCCGCGGGCAGGCTCGAGATCGGGATCGAGCTGCGAAAGTGCAGCGAGAAGCTAGGCAGCTTCTGCAGCGTCTCGATCGCCGACAATGGCAGTGGCATTCCCGACGACAAGAAGGCCGAGGTTTTCCAGCGTCTCAAGCGGGGAAAGACCAAGGCCCGTGGCACTGGTCTGGGTCTCTACATCGTCAAGAGCGTGGTCGAAGGTTTTGGCGGAAAGGTGGAAATCGAGGATAGGGTACCGGGCGACCACGCGCAGGGCGCGAAGTTCATGGTACACCTGCCACGATGCGATGTCGGCAAGGGCTAGCCATGCCGACCTCCGCCCTAGGCGATTTCTGCTGGGGGGCGCTGGAGGGAGAGGCCCTGGCCAGACACAATGGCCTCTGTCCGGGCGCTCTCGCGGGAGCGGCCGCGGGACTGGCTGGGGACCGTCTGGCCGCACAGATAATCGAGGAACCAGCGGTACTCTCCAGGGCTGATCTCTCCCTGCCATTTTGCCTCGGCGAGCAGGTCCAGAAGCTTGGACATCATCGCACCATCTGCACCGCCGATTGCTGCTCCCATCCAGTCCCCCCTTGTTCTCTCGCGTTAGTGGATCGCCAATGCCGCAGGGGCTCCCACGCGCTCGACTTGGAATATAGTCAGGCGATATTGACAGCGTCCATAAAATTAATATTTCTGTACTATTACCGAAGAAGTCAGGAATTGGGCCCAGACTATGGAGCATGCGGCGGCCGATGCCCACGATAGGGAGGGCATCGGCCCGGCCTTGATCCTGCGGCTAGAGGGGAGAGAAGGCCGAGAGGAGGTCGGGGCCCCGCGCGGTCCGGGCCTTTGGCTCGAACTCGGCCGATTCCTTGCAGAACTCGTAGCCGGCAGCCCAGACGCGGTAGTTCCTGATCACCTCGACGACGGCCTTGCCGACGTAGCGGGCTTCGGCGTCGGTCATGGTCGGGTGGATGGAGACGCGGACCCATCCTGGCTTCTCGCTCAGGTCGCCCGAGTCGATCATGTCGGTGATGTGGAGGGACTTCGTCTTCTTGATGTCGAAGAGGAAGTGGCCATAGGTGCCCGCGCAGCTGCAGCCGCCCCTGGTCTGGATCCCGTAGCGGTCGTTGAGCAGGCGAACGATGAGGTTGTGGTGCTCGCCGGGGGCGTAGAGGGAGAAGATGCCCAGGCGGTCCATGTTGCCGCCGTCAAGGAGCATGACCGAGGGCTCGGCCTTGAACTCAGCCAGGACTATGGCCTTGAGTTCCTCCTCCCGCTCGGCGATTTTTGCGATGCCCATGGATTTCTTGAGCTCCATGGCCAGGGCGGCGCGGATCGCCTGGAGGAATCCCGGGGTGCCCCCGTCCTCCCTCGACTCGATGTCTTCGAAATACCGGTGGGTGCCGAAGGGGGTCGTCCACTTCACAGTGCCCCCTCCCGGCTGGTCGGGGACGGCATTCTTGTAGAGGGCGTTCGAGAGCACGAGGACGCCCGAGGAACCCGGCCCCCCGAGGAACTTGTGGGGGGAGAAGGTGATCGCGTCGAGGCGCTCGTCGCTGTCGGCGGGGTGCATGTCGATCTCGACGTAGGGCGCCGATGCGGCGAAGTCGACGAAGCAGAGGCCGCCGTGGCGGTGCATGAGGGCCGCCATCTTCCTGTATGGCGTGAGGATGCCCGTGACGTTGGAACAGGCGGTGAAGGCGCCGATGAGGAGGGGACGGTCGGCATTCTCCTTCAGGATCCTTTCCTGCCATTCGAGGTCGGGCAGGCCGGTCGCCTCGTCGCGCGGGATGATACGCACGTCGCACTGGCACTCCTCCCAGGTGATCTGGTTCGAGTGGTGCTCCATGTGGGTCACGAGGACGAGGGGCCTTGGCCGCGCCTGCTCGCCGGGACCGCGGGCCAGCCTCCGTCCCAGGCCAATGAGCCGCTGGAGCTTGTTGATAGCCGAGGTCATCCCGAAGCCGGAGAAGATGAGGGAATCCCCGCTCCCGGCGCCGACCCCCTCCTTGAGGATCTCGCGGGCCCGGTGGTAGGCCCGGGTCATGGCGACACCAGTGTAGGTGGTCTCGGTGTGGGTGTTGGCCACGAGGGGGCCGATCTGGGCGAGCATGAAGTCCTCGATGGGGCGGTAGAGCCGGCCCGAGGCCGTCCAGTCGGCATAGACGATGGGATGGCTGCTGCCGTCGGCAAGCCGCATTTCCGCGTCGATTCCGACGATGCGCGCTCGGTATGGAGCAAAGCTGGATTCAAGGCTCATGTCTTCCCCTTTTTGCTGTGCTGGACGCCGCAGCGGCGGGCTTCGAATCCCAGCGCGATCCGCACCATTCTAGTCAGTTTCCTTATAGGGGAACAGAGCTCTTCCTTTCAAGGGCATCGCGCGTATTTGGTATGTAAAATGGCATTCTGCCAGCAGAATGCCATTTGCAGGCGCATTAAACTTTCGCAGGGCCAGGGCCAGGGCCAGGGCCAGGGCCAGGGCGAGGTCCCCGCCCTGTTCCGACCCCCTCATTCGCGGCTATGCTCAAGGCTCCCGGGAAGAAGGGAAGGCGGGGGACAATGAAGACAAACAGGAAGACACTGCTCCTCACGGCCCTCCTCCTCCTTGCGGCGGCGGGCATCGCGCTCGGCTCCGTCCTGCTCAAAGCCGGCCCAAACGGGACGGCCGCGATGCTTGCGCCCCGGGGCCCCGGCTCGCCCCCCGCCGCGGCCGAGCCCTCCTGGTACAGGCTCTACTTCACCGCTCCCGCCTACCCCGACTCCGTCTCGGCCCACCGCGGCGGCCTCGACGAGAAGCTCGCCGCCTTCATCTCCACGGCCAAGAGCAGAGTCGACGTGGCCATCTACCAGCTCGACGCCCCCCTCGTCGTCGATGCCCTCGCCGCGGCGAATTCCCGGGGGGCGAGGGTGCGGATGGTGACCGACATCGACATCCTGAACGACCCGAGGGAGAACCCCGCTTTCCTCAGCCTGAAGGGTCTGGGCATAGCCATTGTCGCAGGCAACCCGAGCGGGATCATGCATGACAAGTTCGTCGTCGTCGACGGCAGGGCGGTCTGGACGGGAAGCTGGAACTTCACCACAAACGACAGCTACCGCTACGACAACACGGGCGTCGCCATCGATTCGGCGGCACTGGCCGCGAGCTATTCGGTGACCTTCAACAAGATGTTCGAGAAGGGGGAGTTCGGCGGCCACAGGGAGGCGGGTGGCCCGGCACAGAGGATTACCGTGGGGGGCGCCCCCATCGAGGTCTGGTACTCCCCCGAGGACAGGACCGAGGGCCGGCTCGTCGAGCTCATTGCGGGCGCGCGCAAGAAGATCGATTTCCTCGCCTTTTCCTTCACCGACGACGACATCGGCGCCGCCGTGCTCCAGCGTGCCACCTCCGGCGTCGCTGTGCGCGGCGTTTTCGAGAAGACGGGCTCGCTCACCAAATACAGCGAGTACGGGGCCATGAAGAAGGCAGGCATGGAGGTCCGCCAGGACGGCAACGCCTACCTTATGCACATCAAGGCCTTCATCGTCGACGGGCGTTATGTCGCCTTCGGCTCCTACAATTTCACGAAGAACGCGAAGACCGAGAACGACGAGAACCTCCTTGTCGTCGACGACCCCGGCATGGCCAGGTCATTCGAGGCGGAGTTCGAGAGGGTCTGGGCAAGGGCCGGGGCCTCGGGCAACTAGCCACCAACAATCTTCGTGGCACACACTCTGGCTTGATACGGCCTCCCCTGGGCGTTATTGTTTGGCCCATGCGCACAGCTCCCCAAAGGAGGCCCCCAATGTCCGAACCTGCAGCCGGCTCCAGCCAGGCAGGCCCCAGGGGCCTCGCGGCTCTCTCATCCTTCGCGGTCCTCGCCAGCCTCGCCCTGCTCCTCGCCGCGGGCTGCGGTGGCCTCAGGGCGCTCCCGCCCGCGAAGGCGGCCGATCCCGCCCTCGTGGTGGCCCACTCGGCGGGCATCGTGGCCTCGGCCAGCCCTCTCAAGGTGGTCTTCACGAGCGACCGTGGGCGCGCCGGCGAGGCGGGGCCCGCTGGGGCGTTCCGGCTGTATCCCGCGGTCAAGGGCGAGGCGCGCTGGCAGGATTCAAGGAGCCTGGTCTTCGTTCCCGTCCCGGCCCTCGCGCGCGGGCAGCGCTACCGGGTCGACGTCGACCTCGGCCTCCTTGATGGCCAGGCTGCGGGAGGCAGCGAGTACTTCAGCTTCTCGGTGATGGCGACCGAGCAGAAGGCCGAGGTCGAGACCCTCCCTCCGCGCATCGCCAAGGACGGGGCCGTCGAGGTCCAGGGGACGGTCAGTCTCGCGGACGGGGCCTCGGACAAGGCGGCCGAGGGCATGCTCTCCGCCTCGGAGGGAAAGATCTCCTGGCGCCACGAGGGAGAGCGCATCCATCGTTTCACGGTCGCGGGGCTCAAGCTGGGCCAGCGCGAGCGCAAGCTCACGATAAGCTGGAACGCCAGATCGGTCGGCGGAAACGGCAAGGGCAGCACGGGGCTGCGCCTCCCCGCCGAAGCCTCCTTCGAGCTCCTTGCCAGCAGGGCCATAGACGACTACAGCGGGGAATCGGGACGCTCCTCGGGCATCGAGCTGGCCTTCTCCCGCAGCCTCGACCGCTCCCAGGACCTGCGCGGCATCGTCTCGGTTGAGGGGGTGGACGACCTGCGCATGAACGTGAGCGGATCCCTCGTCTCCCTTTACTCGGAGAAATGGCCGGCCTCGGCCAAGATCAAGGTGGCCCCGGGACTCCGCGACTCCCTGGGCCGCAGGCTCGCCGTTCCCGTCGCCGCCGAGGTTGCTGTCACCTGGGAGAAGCCCCTGGTGCGCTTCCTCACCAAGGGGACCATCCTCCCCACGAGCCAAGGCCTTGTCCTCCCGATCGAGACGATGAACCTCGCGGGACTCGTCGTCGAGGCCCTCCAGGTCTACGGGGACAACATGATGCAGTTCCTCCAGGTGAACGACCTCGGGGAGTCGAAGGAGATGAAGAGGGTGGGCGCTGTCGTGTGGAGCAAGCGCATCGACCTCGGCTGGAAGGACGACAGGAAGAACACCTGGGTGAGGCAGGGCCTCGACCTGGGGCCCCTCCTCGCCGCCCACAAGGACGGCATGTTCCAGATACGCATTACCTTCCGCCCCGTCGACATACGCTACACGGGTCCCGAGGGCGCCGACTACGGCAAGCTGCGCTTCCCCGACGACAGGGTCGTCGACCCCGACGAGGGCGAGCAGAGCTTCTGGAGCTACGCCGAACAGTGGGCGAACGGCTACGACGACTTCAACGCCCACAAGACCGACCCGAACCATCCCGCCTACTACCTGCCCACCTACGACCATGACATCACCATACGCCGCAACGTCGTGGTCTCCGACATCGGGGCCGCGGTGAAGCGCGAGAGCGACGGCACCTGGCATGTCGCGGCAAGCGACCTGCGGACGGCGAAGCCCCTTTCGGGCGCCCTTGTCACCCTGTATAGCCTCCAGAGGCGATCCCTCGCCTCGGGGAGCACCGGCCCCTTGGGCCTCGTCGTCCTCAAGACCTCAGGCCAAGGCGATGGCGAGCCCGCCTTCGCGAGCGTCCAAGCAGGAGGCCAGACCAGTTGGCTGAAGGTGGACCAGGGCTCGAGCCTGGCCGTGGGGCATTTCGACGTGTCAGGCGAGGAATCGGGCACGGGCTTGAAGGGCTTCCTCTATGGCGAGCGCGGGGTCTGGCGCCCCGGCGACGACATGCATCTGGTGTTCGTCCTCCAGGACAGGACGGGCAAGCTGCCCTCGAAGTACCCGGTGAAGTTCGAGCTCGAGGACCCGCTCGGACGAGTTGTGCGATCGAGCACCTACACCGACTCCGTGAACGGCTTCTACGCCATCGAGGCGGGCACCACTCCCGACGCCCCCACCGGCACCTACCGTGCGACAGTCACCGCCGGGGGCAAGAGCTTCGGCAAGACCCTGAAGGTCGAGTCGATCATGCCCAACAGGCTCAAGCTCGCCCTGGACTGGGGCAAGGCGGCCTATCTCTCCGGCGACACGACAAAGCTCTCCCTGGCCGCCTCCTGGCTCACGGGAGCCCCCGGCGGCCCCTTCAAGGCCGACGCCTCGGCCGTCTTCAGGGACTCAGGCGAGGGCTTCTCGACCCTGAGCGACTACAGCTTCTCCGACCCGACCCGCGAGGTAGGAGGCGAACGTCTCGTGCTCTTCGACGGCAGGCTTGGCAATGACGGCAGCGCCGTCTTCGACGTCGAGCTCGCGCCCCAGGGCCTGGCCCCCGGCAAGCTCAAGGCCGACATTCTCACCCGGGTCTTCGAGCCCTCGGGCCTCTTCTCCAGCGAGACGACTACGGTCGACTTCCATCCCTACGAGCGCTACGTGGGCATGCGCCTCCCCAAGGGCGACCAGGCCAGGGGCATGCTCCTCACCGACAAGGACCAGAGGGTGGACCTTGCCCTCGTCGACCGCGACGGCAAGCTCGTCAAGGGCGGCGGCGAGGTCGAGGTCGCCCTCTACCAGCTCGAGTGGCGCTGGTGGTGGGAGAAGGGCGAGGACAGCCTCGCCCAGAGGGCCGACGACATCTACTCGAGGCCCCTCAAGAAGGAGAGGGTGAAGATAGGGAGCGACGGCCGCGGGTCCTGGACCTTCCAGGTGAAGTACCCCGCCTGGGGTCGCTTCCTGGTGCGGGTCGAGGACAAGGGCGGCGGCTCGATCGGCAGCACAGACCAGGGCCACGCCTCGGGCCAGGTGGTCTATATCGACTGGCCGGGCTGGGCCGGCAAGAGCAGGGACTCGGGCGGGGCCCAGGCCATGCTCGAGCTCACGGTCGGCAAGGCCAAGTATGCCCCCGGCGACACGGCATCCTTCACCTTCCCCTCGAACGAGAACGGCGGGGCCCTGGTCGCGATCGAGCGGGGCGGAAAGATCCTCAAGGAGGAGTGGATCAAGACCAGCAAGGACACCACGGTCTACCAGTTCCCTGTGACTCCTGCGATGGCGCCCAACGTCTACGCCCACGTGACCTTCGTCCAGCCCCACCTCCAGACCGCGAACGACCTCCCCATCAGGCTCTACGGGGTCGTGCCCGTGATGGTCGAGGATGCCCAGACGAGGCTCCTTCCCGTCATCGAGGCCCCCGCGACCATGGCACCCGGGAAGGAAGCCTCCTTCACGGTCCGCGAGGACTCGGGCCGTCCCATGACCTACACGGTCGCGGTCGTCGACGAGGGCCTCCTGGGGATCACGAGGTTCAAGACCCAGGATCCCTGGGACGAGTTCTACAAGAAGGAGGCGAGCGCCCTCACGTCCTGGGACCTCTACAACAACGTCGCCGGTGCCTACGCCGGCAGTCTCGAGACCCTCCTGGCCATAGGCGGCTCCGACGAGGGCCTTGGCGGTGCCGAGCGCAAGCCCTCGAGGTTCCCCCCCGTCGTCTGGTTTTTCGCCCCCAGAGAGCTCAAGGCGGGCGAGATCCGCCGCGAGAGCTTCACCATGGGTCCCTACATAGGGGCTGTCCGCATCATGGTCGTCGCGGGCTCAGGCCCGGTGGCAGCCGCGAGGCCGGCTGGCGGCATCTCGGGCATCTCGGCCTTCTCTGGCTCATCCTCCTCGAGCGGCTCCGCCTTCGGCGCCGCCGAGGCGAGCGTCCCGGTCAAGGCAGACCTGATGGCCCAGCTCACGGCTCCCCGGGTCTTAAGCCCTGGCGAGAAGGCCTCGATACCGGCGACCGTCTTCGCCTTCCTTGGCAAGAAACGGGTCGCTGTCGAGCTGAGCGCCGAGGGGGCCTTGAGCCTCACGGGCGATGCGCGAAAGAGCATCGACTTCGACAAGGACGGCGACCTCTCGACTAGCTTCGCCGTGAGCGCGGGCAGCGCCCCTGGCAGGGGCCGTCTGGTCCTGAAGGCGAGCGCCGAGGGCAAGACGGCCGAGAGCGCCGTCGACCTCGAGGTGAGGGCAGTGGGGCTGCCCGTCTACGCTGTGAGCCCCTTGAGCCTCGACGCTGGCAAGACCTGGACCGGGCCCCTGCAGCTCCCCGGCGAGGCGGGAACCAACAGCGTCGTGATCGAGCTCTCGAAGCTCCGCAGCATCGGCCTTTCCCAGCGCGTCGACTGGCTCCTTCAGTATCCCCACGGCTGCGCGGAGCAGACGACCTCGGCGGCCTTCCCCCAGATATACCTTGCCGCCGCGGCGAGCCTCGACGAGGCGAGCGCGGCCAAGGCCAAGTCCAACGTCGCGGCCGCGATCGAGCGTCTGCGGGGCTTCCAGACCCCCAGGGGTGGCTTCGCCTTCTGGCCGGGACAGGGAGAAGAGGACGAGTGGATCACCGCCTACGTGAGCCACTTCCTGCTCTCCGCAAGACGCGAAGGCTATGCCGTGCCCTCGGGCATGCTCGACGCTGGCCTCGACTACATGGAGCGAAACGCAAAGGTGTGGAACTCGAGCGAGGCCTGGTCCCAGGCCATCCAGGCCTACAGGCTCTACGACCTCGCCATGGCGGGGCGGGCCGCCATCGGGGCGATGAACCGCTTCCGGGACTTCCCGACCCTTCCGACTTCCGTGCGCTTCCGCCTCGCCGCCTCCTATTCAGGCGCCGGCATGAGGGAGGCGGCGGCCAGCCTGCTGTCCAGCAGGAGCACCGAGGTCGAGGACTACGAGGGCCTCGAGGAGCACACCTACGGGACCGCGGTGCGCGAGCGGGCCGTCGTCCTCGACGCCCTCCTCGCGATGGGCGACACCGACCGTGCCCTTCCGGTCTACAACCGCCTCGCCGCCGACCTTGATTCCAGCCGCTGGTACTCGACCCAGGATCTCGGCCCCGCCCTGGCGGCCGCCCTGCCTTACATCGTCCTCGCGGCCAAGGCCGACTCGCCTGAGATCCGCGCCTCGGTCTCGGTCCCGGGCCAGGCCCCATGGACGAAAACCCTGCGCCTCACCAAGGCCCTGGCCAGGCTCGACGCCGTCGCCGACAAGGCGGCTCCGGCCGGAAGCCCCGGCGCGAACGCGGGAGCGAGCGCCACCGTGACCCTCGAGAACCGCGGCTCCACCCCAGTCTTCGTGCGGCTCATCGCTCGCGGCACGCCCGCCGCGGGGACAGAGAAGGCGGTCTCGAAGGGCCTCTCCCTCGGCATCCGCTATCTCTCGATGGATGGCAAGGTCGTCGACCCCAATGCCCTGAGCTCGGGCTCCGACTTCCTCATCGAGGCGACGGTCCGCAACCGCTCGGGCCAGGATCTCGCCAACATGGCCTTGAGCCAGCTCATCCCCTCGGGCTGGGAGATCGTGGACTTCAGGCCCGCGAAGGAGCTCGCCAAGCCCAAGAGCAAGAGCGAGGATGAGGAGGCCACGGCCCGGCCCTCAAAGGCGCCCGAGCCCTCCTTCATGTACAGGGACATCAGGGACGACAGGGTCTACAGCTATTTCGACCTCGATGCCAAGGAAACGCGGACGATCAAGACCTACGTGAACAAGACCTACGAGGGTTCCTTCTGGCTGCCTGCGGCCTCGGTGCAGGCGATGTACGACGAGCGCTGGCAGGCCCTCGTCCCCGGGCGCTGGCTCGCCGCACCCGCTGGGGCGGGGGAGGCAAGGGACCTGGGCGTCCCCCAGCCCTCCTCTCCGTGAAGCGCCTTCTCGTCATGATCGAGGCCGCCGCCGGGGCCTTGAGGCGCGACCCTCTGGGCCTCGTCCCGCCGGCGGCGGCTGCCCTCGTCCTCGCCTTGCTCTTCTTCGCCTGGCCCCGCGCGGCCTTCCCCCCCGATCTCGCGACAGCGGTATATGACAGGCGCGGCTTCCTCCTCGGCGCCTCGGTCTCAAGCGATGGCATGTGGCGCTTCCCCCCCGGGGCCGCTTTGAGCCCGAAATTCGTGGAGGCCCTGACATGCTTCGAGGACAGGCGCTTCTTCTACCACCCGGGCTTCGACAGCGCTGCCCTCATCCGGGCCCTCGGCCAGAACCTAAAGGCTGGCCGCAGGGTCTCCGGCGGATCAACTTTGAGCATGCAGGTGGCGCGCATCGCGCGCTACGGCCATGAGCGCAGCGTCGGGGAGAAGCTCGCCGAGCTGTGGATGGCGCTCCGCCTCGAGTTCCTCCACGGCAAGCGGGGCGTCCTCGAGCTCTACGCGCGCAACGCCCCCTTTGGAGGCAACGTCGTCGGCATCGAGGCTGCGAGCTTCCGCTACTTCGGCCGCTCGCCTGAGCTGCTCTCCTGGGCCGAGGCTGCCACCCTCGCAGTCCTGCCCAACGCCCCCTCGATGGCCCACCCCGGCAAGAACCGCGACCGCCTCCTCGCCAAGCGCGACCGCCTGCTCCGATCCCTGCGCGAGCGCGGCTCCATCTCGGGCGCCGACCTCGAGCTAGCCCTCGCCGAGCCCCTGGGAGAGGGCCTCTGCGACATGCCCCGCACCGCTCCCCAGCTCGTGGCCCGCTATGCTTCGGCAAGGGAGGGGGGCGGAGAGGGAGCCTCCCGTGTCGAGACCACGATCGACGCGGGGCTCCAGGACAGGGTGGCCGACATTACCGAAAGGCGGAGGCAGAGGCTCGCCGCTGGTGGGGTGAGGAACCTCGCCTGCATCGTGGCCCGCATCGACTCGGGCGAGGTCCTCGCCTATGTCGCCAACTCCTCGAGCGAGAGCGCGGATGGGGCAAGCCCCGGTTCCCTCGTCGATTTGATACGGGCCCCGCGCAGTTCCGGCAGCCTCTTCAAGCCCTTTCTCTACGCCGCCGCCCTCGAGGCGGGGGAGCTGGGACCCAGGAGCCTCCTGCCCGACCTGCCCACGCGCTACGGCTCCTACGAGCCCGAGAACTACACGGGCTCCTGGTCAGGGGCCATACGGGCCGACGAGGCCCTGGCGAGGTCGCTCAACGTGCCCTTTGTCAGGCTCCTGCGGAGCTTCGGCATCGAGCGCTTTCACGCCATCCTCGCCTCCACCGGGATGAGGACCCTGGGACGGCCTCCGGAGGACTATGGCCTCGCCCTCATCCTTGGCGGGGCCGAGACCAGCCTCTGGGACATGGCGGGCCGCTACGCCGCCCTCGCCCGGAGCTCGGAAGGGCCAGGCCCGAGACAGGGGCTGCAGCGCTTCGACCTCGCCCTCACCAGGGCCGAGGCCGCGGCCGTCCCCTACCGGAACGACCCCTTCTCGCGTGGCTCGGCCGCCCTCACCCTCGACGCCCTCACCCGGGTCGCGCGGCCCGAGGAGGAGGCGGCCTGGGCCGACTATGCCTCCTCTCGCCGCATCGCCTGGAAGACGGGCACAAGCTTTGGCAACCGCGACGCCTGGGCGATCGGGGTCGACGGCAACTTCGTCGTGGGCGTGTGGGCGGGCAACGCGAGCGGCGAGGGCAGGCCTTCTCTGCGGGGCTCGGCCTCCGCCGCGCCCCTGCTCTTCGAGGTCTTCAGCTTCCTCTCGGCCTCGGGCTCCCGTGGCCTCGCCGAGCCGGGACAGTCGGGAGAGAAGCTCGCGAACGCCGGCGGGGGAACTAGCGCCGCCGCCCTCGACTCGGCCTTCAGACAGGTCGAGGTCTGCGCCGACTCGGGCTGGGCCGCGGGACCCGACTGCCCCCGCACCGAGCTGGCCCTCGTCCCGAAGGCCTCGGTTGCCCTGCCCCTCTGTCCCTATTGCCGACGGGTCGCGCTGAGCGCCGACGGGGCCTGGCGGGTGCGCGCCGAGGACGAGGCGCCCGGCTCAGTCCGCGTCGAGCGCCGTTTTGTCCTGACGCCGGCCATGGAGCTCTACTACCGCCGCGGCCACCTGGACTACCGCCCCCTGCCACCCTGGCGACGGGGCGCCCTTCGCGGCGAGGCCGACGGCGGACTCGACCTCGTCCAGCCCGAGCGGGGCGCCTCGATCTACATCCCCATCGAGCTCAGCGGCAAGCCCGGGGCCACCATCTTTGTCGCCGCCGACAGGGAGCGCAGGGCAACCGTCTTCTGGCAGCTCGATGGGAACTATCTGGGCTCTACGAAGGGGGAGCACCGCATCGAATCGAGGCCGGGGCCGGGCCCGCATTCGCTCACCGTGGTGGATGACTCAGGCCGGAGCGTGACGAGGAGCTTTACGGTGCTCAGCGAGAAGTAGTGTCCTCATCACTCAGGGCAAGCCGAGGTTCTTTAGCATTGACTGGTACTCGGCCCTGGCAAGCTCGGCTTCGATGACAGCGTGGTGCCAGATCCTGTCGTTGCGGAAACTTATGATGATTCCGCTGGAGTGGTCTGTCGAGGACCCTGCCTGCATGCGCAGATGCCAGCCGCCTTCTGGCCAGGGGGCGGTATTGAAGACTTCCCGGGGCAAGGCAGTGACGAGGTCGATGCTCGCCTTGAGTTCCTCGGCGGCGCACGCGGCGTAGGCCTTGTCTATGGTCCGGAAGGCTTGCGCAAAGGACTTGTTGCCCATGATGCCGGCGTAGACCTCTGCCCTGACCGTCTTGGCCTGGATCAGGTATTTGAGGATGAAATACCTGAACTCAAGGTAGGCGTGGTAATTGTCGTCGCTTCTGGAGAGGATGGTGTTTATCGCCGAGAGGTCCAGCCCCGCGGCCACGGTGGGCCAGTAGTTGCGGATAAGCTCGAGGTTGGTCCGGGTCGACCACGAATAGGCGTTGAACTCATCAAGAAGGCCATAGATGCCGTCCATCTGGGTGCTCTGGCTCGGGTCCGGACTCTGGATGTAGGGAGAGAAGCGGGAGGTCGCCCGCAGCTCCGGCCCCATCGCGGGGATGATGTCGCGGCTGGGGAAGACGGGGCTGAGGGTCACCAGGGTTTCCGAGCCGTCGATCGCGAGAAGGCCGTAGCGCTTGGCCGTGGGAGACAGGCCCTTGGGTTGGCCCATGTGGAATCCAAGACAACTCGTCAAGGCGTGGTCGCTCTCGTGGACTATCGTAGCCAGGCTTTGGGCCATGACGGGCTCCTCGGTGCCAGACGCGAGGCCGAACATATCAGCCTTCCCGAAATGGAAAGTGATCCCGCCAAGTTTCACGTCCTCGGGCAGGCCCAGATAGCGCGTCATGAGGGCGTGGCTCGAGGGGGCGTGGAGACGCAGCATCTCCATGCCGATCTCCCTCAGCCTTTGGGCTCTCGGATCGTTGGCAGGACCGATCCCAGAGTAGGATGCCGGCGGGGCCCCGGGGGGAGGGGGAGGAGGGCTGGAGCAGGCAGCCACAAAAAGCAGGATTCCGATGGTCCAGAACAGTCTCGTCTTCACCTGATGCACCCCCGTCATTTCATGCCAGCACTCAGTCTCCCAAGCGCAGCCGCGAGGGTCGATTCCTTCAGCTCCAGCCCCGAGGCCCAGTAGAGCTCCCCATCCAGGGCGAACTTGAGGGCGAGGGCCGAGTCGGCCTCCTCGGAAAGGAGGCTCTTGGCGATGACATACCAGGCGAGGCGGAAGGCGGGCCTGAAGATCCTGGCTGTGCCGGCGTCGCTCATCGCGAAGGCCACGGTGAGGACATAGGCCCTCTCCGCTCCGGCCAGGGCCGGCGCGCCCGCAGGGGCAGCCTTCCTCGTCGCCGAGATGAGGAGGCCCTGGGCGGGCACGTTCATCGACTCGCCCACGAAGACCGAGGCGAGGCCCTTGAAGGGATCGGGAACCCAGACGAGGAGCTGTTTCGAGGCGAAGGCCTCGAGGCGGCGCGGTATGGGAGAGCCAGGGGGCGTCCTTACCTGGGCGAGCAGCTGTTTGTAGTCCCCGGTGGTCGCGAGCATCACCGAGGGCCCCGGCACGGCTGCCCTGATGCCCGTCGCCGCGTTGGCGAAGGCCTCTCCGTCCTTCTTCCAGCCCGGCTGGGAACCGAGGACGAGGCCAGCCATCCTGAAGGGGTAGTCCCCGATGAAGACAGCCTCGAGTGCAGCCAGGGGCCTGGCCGCCGCGGCTCTGTCGGCTGCAGTTCCGGGGCCGGGGGCCGCAGCCCCGGGTCCCGTCCCTTCCGCGCGGGTGGACGAGGGATCGGGCGCCGGGGCAGAGCCCAGGGCGAAGGCCATGCTGTCGGTGCGCTTGAGGAGGGGGGCAATCGCCTTGCCCTGCTCCGCGGGGAGCATGGCGGGGGCGAGGCTCCTCGCCGCCTCTCCGTCGAGCCTCGCGTAGACCAGGGCTCCGGGCCCCAGTATCTCGAGGGGGTCGATGGAGCGCTGGATGTTCACTGGAGCGGCGCAGCCGAGGATGAGGGCGCACAGGGCGCCAGCGGCCAGGGCGCGCGCGGCCAGGGTCCTGCTGTCCCTCATGCGAGGCCCTGGGAAGAAAGTATCGAGAGGGCGAGGGCGCGGTGCTCACGGGCCGCCTCGTTCCAGCGGTGGAGTGCCGAGTTCCTGAAGCGGCCTTTGGTGTTCACCCGGCGCGCGCCCGAGCCGAGGCCGGCTCGGTGGGCGAGCTCTTTGCGAAGCCACAGGAACTTGTCGTAGCCGGCGAAGGGACCCTCCTCGGAGGTCTCGTCGTCGATGCCCGCGAGCGAGAGCCATTCGCGCCTCTCGTAGGGCATCACGTCGAGTTCGATGGTGAAGTCGGCAAGGCGGGTCTGCATGTCGCCGCCCTTCGACCAGAGGGAGCCAAGGGAAGACAGGACAAGCTCCTCGTCGGCGAAAGCCCTGCGCCTGTAGGTGCAGAGGTAGCGGTAGATCTTCCTGGCGGCCGCGAGGAAGCGTTCGCTGTTCACGATCGAGGAATAGCCGTCCTTCAGCCTTGGGTCGGTCCAGCGCCCCCCCGCGTCGTCGGGATTGCGGAGGGCCTGGAGGTGGCCGGCGGGGGGCAGGGGGGAGGCGGGGTCGACCACATTGCCCTCCTCCATGCGGCCCGAGAAGTGCTGGTGGGCCCAGGAGTCGGCGTAGGAGTGGAGGGCCACGCCAATCCTGAAGGGGTTCGAGCTGCGCAGGGCAGCGACGAGGAGCTGCTTCACGATGGGTGAGTCGGGGGTGACTGTCCACCTCGTGGCCCTCCCGTCGAGGCGCTCGGCCGCGGCGCGCTCCTCCTCTCCGGGGATGAAGTGGAAGGGGAGGTAGATCTGCCTCAAGGTCGTCTCGTCCCAGAACACATAGTTCTGGGTGACCTGGGTGATGTAATCGAAGCCCCCGTCGTCGACCTCGTATTCGTGGATCGCGTTGTCGACGTACTGGGAGGAGAAGGCTATCGACCTCGACTCTTCCTCATCGAAGCCCGCCTTGAGGCAGAGGTAGCAGACCGCGTAGTAGTGGAACTCGGCATTCATCGACAGGAAGTATGCCGCGCCCGCGGTGGCGCCACAAGGCTGGCCTAAAGTGCCTCGAAGATTGTTGGTGGGGTGCCCTGCCTGCCGGCTAGGCCCCCTCGGCAGAACTCAGGACCCTTGCCCCCTCCTTGAGGATGGCTTCGCTGAGCTCCTTCAAGAGGACCGAGGGCCTGTTCCAGCTGTACCACCAGAGGGTGGTCTCGAGCCTTGCGCCAGGATCGAGCTCGACCAGGGAGCCCGCATTTATGAGGGGGGCCGCCTGGACCTGGGGTATCATCGCATAGGCGAGGCCCGCGACTGCGCCACCGATGAATTTCTCGGTCGAGGGTATGTAGAAGGCGGGGGGCTCGATCCTGGGCTCGCCGAAGAGGCGCTCGAGGCCCCTGTACTGGAGCTGGTCGAAGCGGGTGAAGTGGATGCAGGGCGCCCTGCCCGCGCTCTCCCTGTCGATGCCACCTGGGAACCAGCGCTCGGCAAAGCCGGGGGAGGCGCACATGAGATAGCGCAGGATCCCGATCCGCGTCGTCGTGAAGCCCTGGATCGCCATCTTCTGGGCGCTCACGCAGCCAGCCGCCTCGCCCGAGCGCAGGAAGCGCAGGGTCCTGTCTTGGTCGTCGACCATGATCTCAAGGGTGACGGCGGTCTTGAGCAGGTAGGGGAGGATCGCCTCGAGGAGCCAGACTGAGAGGCAGTCCGCGTTGACGGCGATTGGCAGGTGCTGATAGCCCGAGCGTCCGCTCATGCCGAGCTCCTCGATCGCCTCGCCCTCGAGGCTCGCCACCTGGCGGTAGTGGCGTATCAGGCGCTCCCCGGCCTCGGTTGCCCGGGGTGGGCTCTCCCGGAGGACGAGGATCCTGCCCACCTCGTCCTCGAGCTGCCTTATCCGCTGCGAGACCGCAGACTGGGTGATATGAAGCTTGTTGGCAGCGCGCTCGAAGCCGCCCTCCTCGATGACTGCGGCGAAGGCCTCGATGAGACGGTAATCCAGCATGGGGTTACATTAGCACAATTCATGATGGATTAGAATTATTCATTTCACTAATATTTGCGGTTCTGCTATGTTTCTCCCGAGCAGGGACAGCGAGAGCCCAGGAAGAAGGAGGATGCGGCCATGAACAAGCTTCAGATGAGCCTGAGCTTCGAGAACTTCGCCATTTCGTCGTTGGACAGGTCGCTTAGGGACGCCTTTCGCGTCGTTCTCCTTTCGGGGGAGCTGATCTCCGTCCCGAGGAAGGAGCGCCAGCTCCGCGTCGTGTCCGGCCGGGCCTGGGTCTCCTATGACGGCAAGGACTACGACCTCGGGCCTGGCCAGGATCTCGCCCTCGAGACGGCCGGCGACCAGGCCCTCGTCCAGGCGATGGACGGCGAGGCCCTCGTCTTCGAGGTGCGCTAGAAACTCCCTGGCCCTTCCTTGTGGAGGGCCTCCCCACTACAATTCCCCCGGACTCATGGATACCGCCGCCCCGAGGGCCGCGGTATCCTGTTTTCGGGAGGGGGGATTCACATGGTGGACGATATCAGGCGCTGCGCGCATGAGCTTAGCGAGGGGATGCTGCGTTTCGCCTCCGACCTTGTGCGCATCAAGAGCTTCACCGGCGGCGAGGAGGCCATCGTCAGGCGCATCAAGGCCGAGATGGAGGCGCTTGGCTACGATGAGGTCGGCATCGATGCGATGGGAAACCTGGTCGGCCGCGTCGGCTCGGGCGCGAGGACCATCCTCTTTGATTCCCATGTCGACACCGTGGGCGTGACCGACGCCCCGCGCTGGACCCATGATCCCTTCGGCGGCCACATCGTCGAGGGCAGGCTCTATGGCCGCGGCTCGGTCGACATGAAGAGCGCTGTGGCGGCGAGTGTCTACGCAGGCCGGGCCCTAAAGCGCCTCGGCCTCCTCGCGGGCAGGACAGTCCTGGTCTCGACCTCGGTGATGGAGGAGGACTACGACGGAGAGTCCCTCGTCCACGAGCTCGGCGAGGGGGGCCTCCGGCCCGAGGCAGTGGTCATCTGCGAGCCGAGCGACTGCACGGTCTCCCTTGGCCAGAAGGGCAGGGCCCTGCTGCGCATCGACATGCCCGGCGGCTCCGCCCACGGCAGCGCCCCCGAGAAGGGCGACAACCCCGTGTACAGGATGAAAGCGGTGATCGCTCGGATCGAGGAGCTGGGCCTGCGCCTCATGGAGGGCCATGGTGAGGGGGGCTCGATCGCCCTCACCAGCATCTCATGCGAAACGGCATCGCTCAACGCGATACCCGCGTCCTGCACCGCCTATGTCGACCGGAGGCTCGTCAAGGGCCAGGACGAGGCTGCCATCGCAAGGGAGATGGACGGCATCGTCGCCGGCACTCCGGCGAAGTGGGAGGTCCACAGGGTCGTGGGCAAGAGCTGGACCGACAGGACCGTGGTCCTCGAGTCCTTCCTGCCCGCCTGGGAGCTCGAGGCATCATCTCCCCTCGGCCTCGCCTCCATAGGCGTCTGGGAGGAGCTCTTTCCCGGGAAGGCCAGGCTCTCGAAATGGGACTTCAGCACCAACGGGGTCGCCAGCGCGAGGCTCGGCATCCCCACCATAGGCTTTGGCCCCGGTGACTCGAAACAGGCCCACTGCGTCGACGAGCACTGCCCTGTCGAGCAGATAGTGAAGGCCCTCGAGTTCTACACCGCCCTCGCCGCGCGGTTTTGAGGATGGCTAAGGCAACCACGGGCTCTCCCTGCCTAGCTTTGTGCCTCCGTGGTTGCCTTCGCATTCTCGCCCGTCTCAAGCTCCAGGATCGTCTTCTTCACGAGGCCCTTAAGGATCTGAAGCTTGTAGGCGTTCCTCTCGAGGGGGAAGGCCCCGCGCGCCGCCATGTCCGCCGCCGCCTCGGCGGTCTCGGCGTCGGGCGCCCTGCCAAGGAGGAAGCGCTCGAGCCCTCGGGCCCGCAGGGGCAGGGGCGAGACCGCGCCGAAGGCAATGCGCGCCGACTCTATCCTCCCTCCTTTGAGCACGATGAGCGATGCCAGGCTGACTATGGGGAAGTCGATCGAGTTCCTCAACCTGAACTTGCGGTAGGCCGAGATGGCCCCTTCGCCCTGGGCCGGGACCTTGAGCTCGGTGACGAGTTCGCCATCCTCGAGGACCGTGGTGCCTCGCGGCTTTACAGCGAAGAAGTCCTCGGCGGCTATGAGGCGTCTGTCGGTCTGGATCGAGGCCCCGAGGGCCAGGAGGGCGGGAGCGAGGTCGGAGGCGTTGACGGCCACGCAGCCGCAGTCCATGCAGCGCCCCGCCTCGGCGGCGACCGCCCTCGCGTCGAGGCCCACGAGGTCCTCTGCGTCTAGGCCCCGCATCGAGACCGGGATCTCGGTGGCGGCCTGCCTCTCCTGGTTTTGGATTGACTCGGCCCGCACCGGCCTCACCGAGCTCGTCGCCAGGCCTGAGACGGGGCGTCCGGCGAGGGGGCCGCCGAGCGATGCGTCGATGGCCTCGGCCGCCCTCCTGCCCGCGGCGATCGCGGCGACGACCGAGGCTGGGCCCGTGGTGGCGTCTCCGCCGGCGAAGAGGCCCGGCTCCGATGTCGCTTGAGTCGCTGGGTCGGCCACTATCCTGCCTCGCTGGGGCTCTAGGGCGCCGCCGAGGTAGCCGAGTTCGGGGGCCTGGCCTATGGCGAGGATGACCCTGTCGGCGGCCACGCGCATCGGCCTTGCCTCGTCGAAGACGGGGGCGAAGCGGCCCTTTGAGTCGAAGACCGAGCCGCAGGCGACAAGCTCCATGCCCTCGAGCCCCGAGAGCGAGGATACGAGGCGTTTGGGGCCCCAGGAGGGAAGGAGCCTCACCCCCTCGCGCAGGGCCTGCTCGAGCTCCTCGGGGAAGGCCGGCATCTCCGACCTGCTCTCGAGGCAGGCCATGGTCACGGTGCGGGCGCCGAGCCTCATCGCCGAGATGGCGACATCGACGGCGACATTGCCCCCGCCGATGACGAGGACATTCTCCCCTGCGGGCTCCCTGGCCCCCTCGCGGATCCGCTCCAGGAAGTCGATGCCCGACTCGAGGAGCTCCGAGCCCTCGATTTCGACAGTCTTCTGCTCCCAGGCCCCGCTCGCGAGGAAGACGGCGTCGTGTCCCTTGCGCAGGGCCTCGAGGGGCAGCTGGGCACTGCCAACATCGGAGGCGAGCTCGAAGACGACGCCGGCCCCCTCGTAGGACGCTATGAGCGAATTCAATACCGATGATGGCAGGCGGTAGGCTGGTATCGAGTACCTGAGCATGCCTCCGGCCTCCCTCATCCGGTCGAAGACCCTCACCTCGTGGCCGGCGCGCCGAAGGTAGAAGGCCGCGGCGAGGCCAGCGGGACCCGAACCCACCACGGCGACCCTCTTCCCCGAGGAAGGGGCCGTCATCTCGTAGAGGGCGGTGGCGTTCTCGAGGACGAAGTCGCCCATGCTCCGCTCGACGGCGCGGATCGATACCGAGTCGTCGAGCTGATTGCGGTTGCAGGCCTGCTCGCAGTAGTGGGGGCAGACCCTGCCGGTGACCGCGGGCATGGGGTTGTTGCGAAGGAGGATGCGCGCCGCGGCAGCCAGGTCCCCCGAGCGTATCTCGGCCATGTAGCTCGGTATCGAGACCCCGCCGGGGCATTCGTCGGAGCAGGAGGGCAGTCCCACCCTCGCCGAGCCGAACACCGAGTGGAAGCGGTTCTCGCCCAGGAGGGCGGCGCACTCGCGGCCTCCCTTGCGAAGACAGTGGAAGCGGTCGTCGGGGTAGCGGTAGTACCAGCAGCGGGGCTCCTGGCAGATGTTGCCACCCAGGGTCCCCATGTTGCGCAGCTGGGGCGAGGCGACCGAGGCCGCGGCCCTGGCGAGGAGTGGCCAGCCCTCGCGGACTGTCTGGCTTGCGGCGATTTCGGCTATGCTCGTGAGGGCGCCGAGGGTGAGGCGGCCTCCCTCCTCGCGGACGAAGGAGAGGCCGGATATGGTCTTGAGGTCGACGAGGAGCTCGCTCCCCCTGCTGCCGTGGACCCTGTCCTTTAGGATGCCGAGGAGGTCGGTGCCGCCCGCGACAAAGCAGGCGTGGCTGGATTTCGTGGCGGCGGCGAGGGCCTCGCCCCGGGTCCTGGCCCTGATGTGGGTAAAGCGTGGGCTGATCATGGCGCCACCCCCGCGCCGGGCCCGCCGCCCGCGGCCGTGGCCGCGGCTGTGGCGCCGCGCTCGGCAAGAGCTCGCAGCACCTTCTCGGGCGTGACCGGAATCTCGTCTATCCTTGTGCCGATGGCGTTGTAGATCGCGTTGAGGATGGCCCTCGGCGTGCAGGTGAGGGTGCCCTCGCCGATGCCGCAGGCCCCGTACTCGCCCCCGCCCTTCCAGACCTCGAGGAGGACAGGCTCGATCTCGGGCATGTCGGCCATCGTGGGGATGCGGTAGTCGAGCCAGTTGAAGTTCAAGGGGACTCCCGTGGCCTGGTCGTAGATGATCTCCTCGCTCAAAGTCTCGCCGACGGCGATGCACTGGCCGCCGATCTGCTGGGCCTCGGCCCCCGAGGCGTACATCACGGTGCCGCAGTCGTTGACGACGACGAGCTTCAGGATCTCGACCCTGCCCGTGGACTCGTCGACCTCGACCTCGGCGAAGTTGGCGATGAAGGGAACGCCCGTCTTGGTGGCAAGGGGTGCCCTGCTCATGTGGACGGTGATGGGGGCGAGGTCGCCGCGCAGGAGGATCTCCTTCACGGCGAGGCCGCGCTCCGGGCTCCCGGCCGGGAAGGCGATGCCAGCTGCTATCTCGACCTCGCCGGGGGGGACAGCGAGCTCGACGGCAGCGAGATCGCGCAACTTGGCCTTGAGCTCGAGGGCGGCCATGGCCATCACCTCGGACTGCAGGTATGAGACGGCGCTGTCTGTCTGGACGCAGTCCTTGAGGCCTGCGTTCGTGTCCACGGTCGAGGCCCAGCGTATGTCGGAGGGCGAGATGCCGAGGAAGCCCAAGGCCTCGGCGCAGCCGAGGACATTGCAGGTGTTCGAGCCGTTGCCTGTCTCGACGCTCGGGGCCGAGAGGAGGACGCTTAAGTCGGGATTGAGGGTGATCGCCACCTGGACCTTGCCCCGTCTCGTCTCCTGCCACTCGGCGTGCCAGGCGGGATGGCAGGAGAAGCCGACGCCACGGCGCCTGGTCATTTCGTGCAGCTCTCCCGAGCCGGGGGCGTGGCGCTTCTCCTTCCAGCCGATGCGATCTGATCCTTCGGCGAGGACCTTCTCGAGGCTCCTGTCGGGCAGGCTCTCCCACTCGTGGCCGAAGTTGCGGATGCACAGGTCGATGGGGTCGAGCCTGAGCTTCTCGGCGAGCATGTCGACGACGTGGCCGAAGATGATGTTGAACTGGGAGTTGCCCACACCCCGCATCATGCAGGCGGGGAGCTTGTTGGTGTAGACTCCCTTTGACTCGAACCTCACGTTGGGGATGTGGGCGAGGGCTACCTCGGTGATCTCCTTGGGCGCGTACTTCAGGGCGAACATCGTGTGGTCTGCGTAGGCCCCGGCGTTGCCGATCGACCTGAAGTGCATGGCCGTGATCCTCCCGTCCCGCGTGGCTCCGGCCTTGGCGAAGTAGATGGCGGGCTGGCGAGAGTCGTGGAAGCTCTCCCGCCTCGTGTGCTTGAACTTGACCGGCCTGCCCGTGCGCCTCGAAAGGAGGGCCGTGAAAAGGAAGAAGGGCTGGTCGCCAGTGTCCCCCCTGCCGAACTGTCCGCCCACGTAGGGGCTCACAGCGCGCACACGGTGCAGGGGCAGGCCGAGCATCTGGCTGACGTGCATCCGCGTCTGGTCGACGGCGTAGGAGTTGGACCAGACCGAGACCTGATCCTCCTTCCAGTCGACGACGCAGCACCAGTTGTCAAGCGAGCTCTGGGTCGCGTTGTGGTAGACCGACTTCGCCTCAATCGTTACTTCGGCCTCGGCGAAGCCATCCTCGACCCGGCCCTTGTCGACAAAGACCTCCTCGCCCCCGAAGGGGTCGGCGGGGAAGACGTTGTCCTTGGAGATCTCGGGGTGGACCAGGGGGGCTCCAGGGCGCATGGCCTCGAGGGGATCGAGGACGAAGGGCAGGACCTCCCATTCGACCTTCACGAGCCGCATGGCCTCCTCGGCCGCGAGCTCGGTCTCGGCCGCGATGGCGACACCGACCTCGTCCCCCACCCAGCAGGCGTGGTCTCCGAGCACCCTGCGGTCGCGGAAGCTACCCCACATCATCTTGCGGTAGGAGACCGTATCCACCCCGTCGGTCCAGCCCGCGTTTGTTGGCGCGAGGGAGGCGACATCCTCGTCGCAGTACCTAAGGATGTCGACGACCCCGGGGTAGGCGAGGGCCTCGCCGATGTCGAGGCTCTTGATGCGCGCGTGGGCGTGGGGGCTGCGCATGACCTTCGCGTAGAGGAGGCCGGGGATGCGGCTGGCGATGGAGAGGTCGTCGGCGTAGACCGCCTTGCCCGAGGCCTTTTCCTTTCCGTCGATCTTGGGTCTGTACTTGCCGATAAAGGCGCGCTCGACCCGGGGCTCGAAGGGCTTGCTCATGCCTTCCTCCCGCGCAGGGCGATCTTGGCGGCGGCCTTGAGGACGGCCTGGGCGATAGCCTGGTAGCAGCCGCAGCGGCAGATGTTGCCGGAGAGGGCCTCCTTGATCTCGGCGAGGCTGGGGCTCGGGTTCTCGTTGAGGAAGGCGCGCGCGGTCAGGACGAAGCCGGGCGTGCAGTAGCCGCACTGCAAGGCGGTGCCGTGGCCGCTCTCGCACTGCTCTGCGAAGGCCTCGACGACGGGGTCGTCGGCGGGGAGGCCCTCGATGGTGGGGAACTCGTGCCCGTCGGCCTCGACCGCGAGGATCATGCAGGAGAGGACGGCCTTTCCGTCGCGAAGGACGGTGCAGGCCCCGCAGGCCCCCTCGTCGCAGGAGACCTTGAGGCCCGTGAGGCCGAGCTTCTCGCGCAGGAGCCAGGCGAGGGTCATCGAGCCGCCGATGCCCGAGGCGGGACCGAACTCATGCCACGAGCCGTTCACCCGCATTCTTATTGCGCGGTCCAGGCCCGCATCGGCCACGCTCAGGCCTTCGGCAGTGCTCGCTGTCCGGGCTTCGCTCATGTGCTCCCTCCTGCTCTTCCCTAGAGTCCGCCACAGTATGGGACCGCTTCTGCGTGGGGGCAAGGCCCGGACTTCCGAGCCGGGCGCGGAGGGCGCAAAGAGGGCACAGGGCGCGGGATGAAACCGCTCCTGATTGAAAATTGGACCACGGAGGGATACACTGGCTGCAAGCCAGCGAAAGTGAAGGTGGAAGACCTCATGACCCCAGTGCGGCGCCCCCGCGCCACAGCCCTTCTTCTGTCCCTCCTCGCCGGTCTCGGCCTCTCGGCCCTGGCCGGCTGCGCCACTTCAGGCGAGAGCAGGGGCTTCCCCGTGGTGGGCATGGGCTACAGGACGCCGAGCGACTTCCGCGTCGTCGGCTATTTCCCCTCCTGGTCGGGCGATCCCGACCAGGTCCAGTACCGGGCCCTCACCCACATCAACTACGCCTTCGTGGAACCGACCATGGAGGGCGGCTATGCCCCGGTGCCTGCCCCCGAGAAGCTCGTGCGCCTCGTCACCTACGCCCACGCCTTCGGCGTCAAGGTCCTGGTCTCCCTTGGTGGCTGGAATGATGGTGGCGCCAACGCCTACGACAGCATCGCTGCCGATCCCCTCCTGGTCTCGGCTTTCTGCGTGAGCAGCCTGGCCCTGCTGGAGGGCTTCGAGCTCGACGGCATCGACATGGACTGGGAATTCCCCAGGAGCGACACTGCGGTCAATTTCGCCCTCCTCATGCGCTCACTCTCAGAGGCCCTCCATGCCCGGCACAAGCTCCTCACCGTCGCGGTGACGGGCACTAATTTCCACGGCCGCGACTATCTCGACTCTGTGGTCGAGGACGTCGACTTCATGAACATCATGGCCTACGACGACGGCTATGGCCAGTTTGGCGTCCACCACTCGACCTACCTCTACGCGGAGGAGTCCCTCGACTACTGGCTCGTGAGGCGGGGCATCCCCGCGTCCAAGGCCGTGCTCGGCCTGCCCTTCTACGGCCGAAACCTCTTCGACCGCGATGCGCGCACCTTCAGGAGCATCCTCGCCCAGGACGGGATGGCCGGGGGAAGTGACCTCTCGGGCGAGTACGGTTACAACGGTTTCGCGACCATAAGGGCCAAGACCCTTGGTCTTGCGCGCGCCAAGGGCGGAGGTGTGATGATCTGGCAGCTGAACCAGGATGCCCGCGGCAGGGACTCCCTCCTCAACGCGATCTTCGACGCCGTGAAGGAAGACTGGAAAGCTTCCGGCTAAAGGCCCGACCGGATGCTGGCCTCGGGCAGCTAGGATTCGCGGGCCGGATGCCGGGGCCTGTCATCGTCCTAAGTGCCGCGGCCCTGGGCCGCCTGGCCGCGGCGCGCGCTCTCTACGAGGAGCTTGAGCCGGTTGAGCTGGTTCACCTCGGAGGCCCCCGGATCGAAGTCTATCGGCGCTATCGGCACAGCAGGGTAGCGCCGCCTGAGCTCGAGGAAGGAAGCGGCGATCCGAGAGCGCAGCTCGTCCTTCAGGCTGCCGTCCAGCTTCCTGTGTCTGAACACCCCGCCATAGCCCGAGTAGATGAAGAAGTCGTAGAGCTCGGGCACGAGGGCCTCGGCACCCTCGGCCTCGATGGTCTCCACGATGTGGCCGTTGGCGTCGGGATGGAACTTCACGAGTATCTCGCCGACGACCCCGATCCTCGTGTGCCTGTCTTCCGTCCTCAAGGGGAGGCGGTCGAAGTCGCGCACGATCCCCGCGAGATCGGCAGCGTAGCGCCGCCAGGCCAATGGGCCCAGCACCCCGCGCGAGAGTGTCGCCGCGCAGCGGATCGACTAGGCCTCGGCGAGGGCCCGGGCCGAGCCGGGGGCGGCCTCGTAGGGCCTCGTGCGGTACAGGCAGCGCATGAGGGCGTCGCCATAGGCGAGGGCGGAGAGCCCCGATGTGACAAGCCGGGGGCTCAGGCGGAACCCGCTCTGGCGCTCGAGGCCGCCCGCGTTGAGCGAAATCACCGGTACGGCTCCGAAACCCGCGTCGGCGAGGGCCTTGCGCACGAAGGCAATGTAGTTGGTCGCCCTGCAGCCCCCTCCGGTCTGGCTGACCATGAGGGCGGTGCGTCCCAGGTCGTAGCGCCCCGAGCGCAGGGCAGCCATGAGCTGGCCGGTGACGAGGATCGAGGGGAAGCAGGCGTCGTTGTTGACGCCCCTAAGGCCCTCGTCGAGGTCCTCTCGTCCTGCGACCGGGAGGATCTCCAAATTGTAGCCAGATCCCCTTAAGGCCGCCTCGACGAGGCGGAAGTGGATGGGCGACATCTGGGGCGCGAGTATGGTGTAGTCCCGCCGCATCTCCTTGGTGAAAAGCGCGCGAGCGGGAAGCGGGCACAGGGAAGGGCTCGGCGTCCCGCGGCCCTGCGGTCGGCGATAGCCGCGGCGAGGGAACGCATGCGGATGCGCGCCGCGCCAAGGTTGGCGTGCTCGTCGATCTTTACTGCCGTGTAGCTCTTGCCGCTGCGGTCAAGGATCTCCTCGACCTGGTCGGCCGTGACCGCGTCGAGGCCGCAGCCGAAGGAAACAAGCTGGACGAGGTCCAGGTCGTCGCGGCGCGCGACGAAGGAGGCCGCGGCGTAGAGCCGCGAGTGGTAGGCCCACTGGTCGACGACGCGCAGGGGGCGCTCGACACGGGCCAGGTGGCAGATCGAGTCCTCGCTCAGGACCGCCATGCCCAGGCCGGTGATGAGGGAGGGGATGCCGTGGTGGACCTCGGGGTCGGCGTGGTAGGGCCTGCCCGCCAGGGCGATGCCGTGGCCGCCCGAGCCTTCGACCCAGGACAGGGCGGCCTCGCCCCGCTCGCGCAGCTCACGGCGGTACTCCTCCTGGGCGGCGAAGGCCGCGTCGACGGCGGCGAGGGCCTCGTGCGACAGGACGTCCCAGGCCGAGAATTCCTGGATGATGCGTCTGGCAAGTCTCGCTCGCGAGTCGATGGGCAGGAAGGGATTCAGGTAGGGAAGGCGGCCGGCCCTCAGGGCATCGATGTTGTTGAGGAGGACCTCGGGGTAGGAAGTGACGACGGGGCAGTTGAAGCGGTTATCCGAGCCTTCGACAAAACGCCGCTCACGGGGGATGCAGGGGTAGAATACCGGATTGCCGCTGCCCTCGACGAGGCTTACAAGGTGGCCGTGGGCGAGCTTGGCCGGATAGCAGATCGACTCCGAGGGGATGCTGTCCATGCCCCGCTCGCTCAAGGTTTTCGACGAGCGAGGGCTCAATTTGACCGAAAAGCCGAGGCTCGCGAGAAGGGCGGCCCAGAAGGGATAGTTCTCGTAGAGATTGAGGACCCGCGGGATCCCCATCCTTCCCCGGGGCGCCTGCTCCGGAGACAGGTTCTCGATTGAGAAGAGGCGGGAGTACTTCCAGGCGAAGAGCTCGGGCGGGCCGGATACTGGGGGGCCGAGCACTGTTCCCCGGGCCCCCGCCACGGCGGGCGGCGCGGAAGCGCCTCTCCGCGGCGATGAGGGCCGCGCCGTAGGCCCCCATGAGGCCGGTCTGGGCCGGCCTCACGGCACGGCAGCCGGAGACCAGCTCGAAACAGCGCAGCACCGCCTCGCTCGCGAAGGTCCCCCCCTGGACCACGACCCTGGTGCCGACATCCTCTGGCCTGCGCAGACGGATCACCTTCTGGAGGGCATTTCGGACCACGGAGTAGGCGAGGCCGGCCGCGATGTCAGCCGGGCTCGCGCCCTCCTTCTGGGCCTGTTTCACGCGGGAGTTCATGAACACCGTGCATCTCGAGCCGAGGTCGACCGGCGAGGCCGACTCGAGGGCGAGGGTGGCGAACTCCCGAGCGGAGAGGCCCATGGAATGGGCGAAGGTCTCGAGGAAGGAGCCGCAGCCCGAGGAGCAGGCCTCGTTGAGGATGACCGAGGAGATGACCCCCTGCCTCACCCGCAGGAACTTCATGTCCTGGCCGCCGATGTCGAGGACGGACCCGACACCCGGGAGGACGGCCTCGGCAGCCCCGCAGTGGGCGACGGTCTCCACCTCGCCCTCGTCGGCCCCGAGGGCGGCCTTGACGAGGGACTCACCGTAGCCGGTGGCGCAGGAGCGGGCTATCCAGGCCCGGGGCGGGAGGAGGGCGTAGAGGCCCTTCAATGCCTCGGCGAGGACTGAGAGGGGGTGGCCGCCGTTGGGGGCGTAGAAGGAGTGGAGGAGCCTCCCCTCGGAGTCGGCGAGGGCGAGCTTGGTGGTGGTCGAGCCAGCGTCCATGCCGAGGAAGACCGGTCCCAGGGCGGCGGCGAGACCGGCCCTAGGCAGGGAGCTCGAGCCGTGCCGTGTCTGGAACTCGGCCCGCTCGGCGGCCGAGGCGAAGAGTGCAGGCATGCGTGGCGCCTCGAGTGGCGAATGGGAACACAGGGAGCGCCGGGCGAGCTCGGCCAGGCTGATCGCTGGATCGGGGGAGGAGGGATTCGCGTGGAGGGCCGCGCCGAGGGCGACGAAGAGCCGGCCGTCCTCGGGAACGAGGCTCTCCTCGGGGCTAAGGCTGAGGGTCTCAGCGAAACGCCGCCTGAGCTGGGGCAGGAAGTGCAGGGGGCCGCCAATGAAGGCTACCCTCCCCTTGATCGGCCGCCCGCAGGCCAGGCCCGAGATGGACTGTTTTGACGACCGTCTGGAGAATGCTCGCGGCGATGTCCTCGCGGCGGGCGCCCTCGTTCACGAGGGGCTGGACGTCGGCCTTGGCGAAGACCCCGCAGCGCGCCGCGATCGGGTAGACGCAGGTGGCTCCCGCGGCGAGGGCATCGAGGCCAGCGGGATCTGTCCCGAGGAGGACGGCCATCTGGTCGATGAAGGCACCCGTGCCCCCCGCGCAGCTGCCGTTCATGCGCTGCTCGAGACGGTCGCCGAAATATGTGATCTTCGCGTCCTCTCCTCCGAGCTCGACGGCGACCTCTGTCCCCGGGAGGAGGGCCTCGACTGCCCGTGAGCAGGCCATGACCTCCTGGACAAAGGGCAGGCCAAGGCGCTCGGCGGTGCCTATCCCGGCCGAGCCCGTCACCCTCGCGAGGACAGGTCCGAAGCCCGAGCCGAGGGCATGGGCGGCCTCGTGGAGGAGGCGGGAGAGGGTCCGGCCCACATCGGAGCGGTGGCGCTCGTAGCGGCCGAGGAGGATGGAGCCGCCATCCCCGACGAGGGCGAGCTTCACCGTCGTCGAGCCGACATCGATCCCGAGCCTCTTCGCCTCTGTCATGGGAATTCGAGCATACTACCCACTTCCACGAGCCAGCAAGAGCGGGACCGATCGGCCAAGACGAGGCGCTTCAAGGGAGCATGCGCCCCCGATGCGTGGGGCCTCCTTTTGCGCCGCCGGCCTTACCGCTTTCCCGCCCCCGTGCTAAGATTGGACCTCAAAGCGGAGGCATCATGGCGTTAGAACGCACTTTCAGCATGCTCAAGCCGGGCGTCGTGCAACGCAGGCTTGTCGGTGAGATATTGGCGAGGATCGAGCGCAAGGGCCTGCGGATTGTCGCCCTCAAGATGATGAACATTGACCGCGCTCTCGCTGAGACCCACTACGCGGAGCACCGCGAGAAGGCCTTCTTCGACGAGCTCGTCGACTTCATCATCTCCGGGCCCGTTGTCGCCATGGTGGTCGAGGGCGACGGGGCCATCGGGGTCCTGCGCAAGCTCTGCGGAGCGACCAAGGCCGAGGAGGCCCTGCCCGGCACGATCCGCGGCGACTACGCCGAGCACACCGGTCTCAACATCATCCACGCCTCCGATTCGGTCGACAGCGCATTGCGCGAGATAGGCCTCTTCTTCCAGCTCGCCGAGATCTTCGAGTGGGAAGACGGCAACGACAGCTGGATCTAGGTACCAAATGGAGAAGATAGGAGTGATCGGGGCCGGAGCCTGGGGCACTGCCCTCGCCAAGGTCCTGTCCGAGTGCGGCCACGAGGTCAGCCTCTGGTGTCTCGAGGCCGAGGTGGCCGCCTCGATCCGCGATCGGGCCGAGAACGAGAAATACCTTCCCGGCGTGAAGCTCCCCTCGGGCCTCGTGGCAGAGACCGATGTACTGGCCGCGGCCACGGGCAAGGACGTGGTCCTCCTCGCCGTCCCCTCGCCCTGGCTCATGGGGGTCGTCAAACTGATCCTCGGCGCGCCGGGAATCATGAAGGGCGAGACCCTCGTCGTCGTCGTCACCAAGGGCTTCATCCCGGGAAGCCGGGGCCCCCGTCTCATCCTCGACGCCCTCGAGGACCACCTGCCGGGCTTCTACCGCGGTGGCCTCGTCTATCTCTCGGGGCCCAGCCACGCCGAGGAGGTCTCGCGCGGCCGCATCACGGGTCTTGCGGCGGCGAGCCAGAATGGCAGGAACGCCATACGCGTGCGCGAGCTCTTCCGCGGCTCCAGGGTCCTCGTCTTCCCCTGCCTCGACACGACCGGGGTCCAGGTCTGCGCAGCCTCGAAGAACGTCGTCGCCATAGCCTTTGGCATGCTCGACGCCCTCGCCGCCGACGACCCCGACTTCGGCGACAACACCGAGTCCCTCCTCCTGGCCGCGGGTCTCAACGAGATGCAGAGCCTCGGCCTCGCCCTCGGCGCGACCCACCCCGAGACCTTCACCTCGATCGCCGGGGTCGGCGACCTCGATGTGACCTGCCGCTCCGTCCACGGGCGCAACCGCCGCTTCGGCCGCGAGATCGTGGGCAAGGCCATCCTCTCCCCCTTCCGCGACCTCGACGACCTCCTCGCCCGCATCGGCGAGATCGGCTACCTCCCCGAGGGGGCGGTAGCCTGTAAGCAGGTTGCCGCCCTCTCCGCCTCCCTCGGACTCGAGCTTCCCATCATGGGAGGGGTTCACAGCATCCTCGACAGACGCGTCGAGCCCCTGGCCTTCCTCGAAAGCTATCTCGCCTCCCAGGGGGCCTAGCGCTAGGCATCGCGGGATTTCCCTACGGCGGCCCGGCGTTCCTTGGTGTATCCCCGCATCGACTTGTTGATGGCCTTCCACTTCTCGGCCTCGGCCCTGCGCGCGGCGGGGTCCTCCCTGCGCTTGAGGAAGCGCAGTTCGGCCTTGAGCTTCTGCCAGGCCTCGTAGCGGCTCGTGTCGATCAAACCCGTCTCGAGGGCCGCGAGCACGGCGCAGCCCGGCTCGCCCTCGTGGGCGCAGTCCCGGAAGCGGCATGCCGAGGCGAGTCCCTCGATCTCGGCGAAGACCGAGTCGACGGCCTCCTGTTCGGCCCAGAGCTGGATCTCCCTCATCCCGGGGGTGTCGATGACGAGGGCCCCGGAATCCAGCCTGAAGAGCTGGCGGTGGCTAGTCGTGTGCCGGCCCCTCTCGTCGTCGGCCCGCACCTCCTTCGTCTTCGCGAGCTGTCTGCCCGCGATGGCGTTGAGCAGGGTGGACTTGCCGGCGCCCGAGGAGCCGAGGAGGACGGCCGTCTGGCCAGGCTCGAGCCAGGGCGAGAGCGAGTCCAGGCCGATCCCTTCCGGGGCGCAGACGGCGGCGCAGGGAACTCCCACCGCGATCCGCGAGGCTTCACTGATGAGGGCCTCGGCGTCCTCGGCGAGGTCTGTCTTGGTTATGACGAGGACGGGGGCGGCCCCCGACCCGCGGGCCAGGGCGAGATAGCGTTCGAGACGCCGCGGGTTCCAGTCCCTGCCGGCCGCCATCACGATGAGGGCGACATCGACGTTGGCCGCGATAACCTGTTCCTCGACCTTGTCGTGGGAGACGTCTCCCGGGCCCTTGCGGGAGAAGGAGGTCCTTCTTGGGAGGATGGCCCTTATGGAGCCGCGGAGCTCGCTCTCGGGCGAGGAGAAGGCTTCCTCGGCGGGTGGCGCGCCCCTCTCGTCGGAGAGCCTCAGGGCGACCCAGTCGCCCACGGCGGGCCGCCCGCCGTAGGCCTCCGGGACAGCCGTGGGTGATGAGCTGGCCTCGACCTCGCGCAAGGACCCGCCGGCCTCGACCACGACAGTGCAGCGGCCCCTCTGGACCCCGATTACCCTGCCTGGCAGCTCGCCGGATCGTGCCTCGGCAGCGAAACCGAGGAGGAAGCCGTCGTCGAAGCCGAAGTCGCGCAGTGCGCCTATCCTCGGCCCGTCGTCGAACTCGACGTGGATGTGATGCATGATCAGTTCCTTTGTTTAACTCGCGGGCCGTCCGCCAGGGGGAACGGGGAATCCCCCCTGGCAGACCGCCCTCGTGATTCGGATCGGACATCCGGCGCGCCTATGGCCACGCCAGTCCCGCCAAACCGCATTTCACCCGCTCTTGAGGACCGCATCGCAGGCATCCCAGGCGGCGCTGTGGCCAATGGGAAACGGCGAAACGGACCTGCTTGCGAGGCCGCGTGGGACGTGTGGGGAGATCGGGTTGTTCAGCTTAGAGCGGAGGGGCCGCTACGAGGCGCGTGGGCCTTTCGCGTGTTCCCGGCGCTGGAGAGCGGCTACAGTCTTGCTCTGTAGTCTTCCCGATATCCCCGGAGTCCAAGGGCGGCGCAAGGGGTGGCAAACTGGATCATATGGTCCTCCAAAAGGGATAGGGATTCTGGACCGGAGGGTCCGGCAGGCGTGTCGCGGCCCGCTACTAGGTACCCCATTGGTAGCTAGTGAAGCGAGATTAGCAAATTCTTTTTTCGCTGTCTAGGGGAGAAGAAGAATAGAAGAGGAATGGGATCATCAAGTGGAAGGCAGGCCACGGGTGCGTTCAATGCCTCAGGCGACGAGGGCTGCGGCCACAAGGGTGAGCCCGAGACCGGCTATCGTGACCGCCTCGCGGAACTCCGATCTCTGCCGCGGACTCCAGCTCGCGCTGGCGATCTCACCGGTGAAAAGCGCCGCAATTATGGTGCCGGTGAGGGCTGGGCCGAGGGCAGAGGCGACTTCGGTGGCGGTGTCGGCGAGGGCGGCGCCGATCGTGGTCCGATTCCTTGGCAGACCACGGAGAACGTTGGTCGCGGCGACAACGCCGACCACGCGCAGCCCGGCGGCCACGAGCACAAGGGCGATCGCGATCCACAGGTATCCGAAGCTGCCCAGAAGAGCGTAGACGGCGAGCCCGAACACGACAGCTACGGCACTGAGCCACGCGGCGCGAGACAAACGCGGTCGCGAGGCTCGCCAGGCCGAGAAGGACAAGTCCGGTCCTGCCAAGGCGATCCAGGCCTCGCGCAGCGTTCGTGGAGAACCCAATGGCCCGGCTTTTGGATGAGTTTTCATATCAGGATTCATTAGTGGTCTCCATCTTGGTGGCATATAGTTCTATTTCGAACTAAATGCCGTAATGATCAGTCGTAGCTGCGGCCCATTTTTCGCAGCAGTTGAACGATGAGAGCCAGTTCTTCGTCGGACAAGGGCGCCGTCAAGGCAAGCTGCCAGTCAATGCGGTTGCGGCCCAGCTCCTCGCGCATCTTCCAGCCCTTTTCTGACACATGCAGTTCCTTGGCCCGGCCGTCCGTTGGCGAATCCACGCGAAAGATCATGCCTTTCCGTTCGAGGCCCTGGACCAGATTGGTGATGGACGAGGTAACCAGGCGCATGTCCTTCTCGAGATCCTTTTGAAGGGGAGCGATGCCCTTGAGTGCACAATCGGCTATCAGCCCGAACAGGAAACCCTGGGAAAGGGAAAGCCCGAAGGGCCTCAAGTGCTCTTCGATCAGGTCGTGGGAGTGATCTTCCACGATCCGAAACCAGCCAAGAAATTCGGAGCCGAGAAACTCCCTGGAGTTCTCAGAAGTTTGGTTCGACATCGAACCAAATATCTCCAACAAACTGGCCTATGTCAAGCATCGGGACCTGGAATCTCCCGACCCATTTACAGCTTCGGATTGGCATGCTTGGTTCCCGAAAACGCGATTCCTCGATTCGAATAAAGTAAACAGACCAATGACGCCGCGAGGCGCTATCTCGGGAATGCGGGACCACGATTGTGGTTCCACTTGGAAGGAGGAAGCATGACGAAGCGAAAGATGGCTTTGGCCCTGGGCGCGATCCTGGCACTGGCGATGCCTGCCTTTGGAATTTCGGTGAGGGGCCTCATTGGCCTCGGGGCCGAGTTCGGGGGCGAGAAGCTGCTGTCACTCACGTATAGCGATGGCTCGACTTCCGATGTGAAGGCCGGCCAGGGTCTCTGTGTCTTTGGGGGCGCCGTGGCCCAGGACCTCGCGAGGCTCGGTCCGGTCGCACTCGATCTCCAGGGCACGGTCGGGCTCAAGTACAGCACAATAAAAGAAGCTAGCAACGCGAACGCCGATTTCTTCCGCTTCCCCTTCGAGCTCCTGGCCTTCGCGCACTGGAAGGAGCTGCGGGTTGGCGTGGGGCCGGCCTATCACATCGCCAACTCCTTCTCCGGGAGCGGCCAGCTCTCGGGCTACGACTTCAAGTTCAACTATGCCCTCGGCCTGACGATGCAGGCCGACTACATGTTCATGAAGGGCATGGCCCTCGGGCTGCGCTACACTTTAATATCGTATGAGCCAAAGCAATCGGGGCTCTCGAAGGTCGACGCCGCAACTTCGGCATCGAGCTCGGCATCTTCTTCTGATTCGCGCTCCGCGAAAAGCGAAAGGCCCGGCCGGGATCACTACCCTGGCCGGGCCTAATCGTCTCCAGAGTCCTCCAGCCTGTGTGTGCTTCCCCCGTCCTTTAGTACGCCGAGAGGATCCTGGCCACCCGCTCCCCGCCCAGGGAGAGGAGGAAGCCCGCGAGCCGGGGGCCCTGGTCCTTGTCGATCAGGGCGCGGTAGGCGAGCTTGAAGAGGGCCTTGGAATCGATGCCGTTGGCCGTGGCCACGGCGTAGATCGCCTCGGCGAGGAGCTTCTCGTCGCGCGGGCCGCTCATCGCCAGCTCGCGCAGGGCGCGCAGGGCCGCCGCCTCGTTGGGCTCGACGCCCATCTTCTCGCCCTCGGGCCTGATCGAGAAGCGGAAATCAGCCGGCGAGCACTCGGTGATCCAGTACCAGGCGCAGGCGCAGCGCTCGCGCATGCGCGGCTCCTGGTCCTTCTCGATGCCGCTCAGGGCCTCGAGGACCCTGTCCACATCGCCCAGGTGGATCTGCAGCAGGCTGCACAGGTGGCGGAAGGGGACCTGGTAGGGCATGCGCTCGGGCACGGCACCGACCTGGGAGAGCTCGTAGATCCGCCTCTCCTTGAGCCCGGTCTCCTCGTCCTTCGCCGCCTCGGTGCCCCAGTAGATCCTCTCGGTCTTGGCGTAGTCCTCGTAGATCTTGATGACATCGAGGTCGAAGCTGATGACGAACTCGGTGTTGGGCCTGGTGCCCGCGAAGAGGTAGCGGACCACCTCGCTCTGGTAGACGCGCAGGATGTCCGGCAGGTCGACGACCTTGCCCTTGCTCGAGGACATCTTGCCGGGCGAGCCCTTGATCCCGATGAAGTCGTAGCGGAAGCTGATCGGCGGCTTGGAGCCGTAGACATCCTCGACGACATGTTTGGCGGTGTCGAAGGAGCCGCCCTGGGAATGGTGGTCCTTGCCGGCGGGCTCGAAGTCGACGCCCTCGTAGGCCCAGCGCATGGGCCAGTCGACTCGCCACAGGAGCTTGGCCCCCTTGGCCTTGCGGAGGTCGAGCTTCTCGGCGTGGCCGCAGGTCTCGCAGTGGTAAGACAGGCCCCAGTCCCCGTCCCAGGCCTCGATCACGGTGGTGTCGCGGTTGCAGCTGTCGCAGAAGACGGTGATCGGCCACCACTCGCCCTGGATCTTGTGGTCCTCGTCGCGGTACTTGTCGAGGATGACCTTAAGGGCCTCGCGCTTCTCCAGCGCGCGCCTCATGCCCTCGGCGTAGCGCGATGCGCGATACCGCTCCGATTGGCAGATGAACTCCGGCGCTATGCCCACGAGGGGCAGGACCGTCTCGACGTCGACCTCGTGGTGGCGGGCATAGCTCGAGTCCCGCTTCCAGGGGTCGGGGACCAGGGTGATGGGGAAGCGCAGGTGGGCGCTTAGCATCTCCTGCTCCGGCATGTTGACCGGCACCTTGCGGAAGGTGTCGTAGTCGTCCCAGCTATATATGAAGCGGACCTTCTTGCCCTTGTCGCGCAGGGCGCGCACCACGAGATCGACCGAGATCATCTCGCGGAAGTTGCCCACGTGCACCGTGCCGGAGGGGGTTATCCCCGAGGCGCAGGTATAGAGTTCCTTGTCGCCCTTCTCCGCGATGATCTGGTCGGCCGTCGCGTCGGCCCAGTGTCCTGCCCTGTTCGGTTGTTCCATGGGACCGAGTATAGCCCGAGGCGCGGCCCTGCGGCAACGGAGGCGCCCGGGCGCCCACCCAAGAAAAGGCCCCCCTGTTCGCGGGGGCCTCCGATCACAGGGATCGCGGTCGGCGCCTGTCTAAATTCCCGAGTCGGCCACGAGAGAGTTCAGAGCCGCCGTGGTGGCTGACTCGTTGTATTTGGCCTGGTAGGCATCGGTTCCGCTGGGGTCGATGAAGGTTCCGTCCGCCAGGAAGCTGTGGAACATGTCGGGGAAGGTCAAGGTGGTGTCATGGGAATTGATGAAGCCGCCCTGGTCGTAGGCACCGATGGTCGCCTTGTAGTTCACGCCCAGTTTCGCCGTCTCGCCGATGGCGCTGCGGTCGGGGCCCTCGGTGCCGGCTGGCGCGGCGTCCAGCATGGCGTTGTACAGCTCCTCGGTCAGGGTGATGGTGAGATCGGGATGATCGCCGCTGTCGAGCTGGAGATTGTTCTGCGAGATCGCGAAATCGCCCAGGACGAACATCATCGAGACAGAGGCCGCGCAGTCCTGCATCATCGAGACCATGCTCTTGACGAAAACATACGATCCGTCTGTCGGGCCGGCGCCCTTGGCCGTCACTCCCTTGGCCGCCGTGCTCACCAGTGAGGCTGGGACGTCCATCATGATCTTAGATGGAAGGGTGCTGATCGTGTAGGTGTCCGCTGGCTTGTCGGTTCCGCCCCCGGTGGAACAGGACAGGGCGAGAATTGCGACGATGGCGACGAGAGACATGAGTTTAGAGATTCGCGTTCGAAATCCTCCTGGATTTTTGAGACCTTAGCCATTTTATCGCGAAAAATAGCGCGAAACAATCTGGTGCTTCCTAATTTCACATCGAAGGCCTTCCCCATCGCAGGGGCGCCTAGACGAGGAGCTCGCCGTCGCGCTCGATGATGACCTGGCTGCCGTCCTTCATGACCGCCGCGATCGTGGGGCGGGAGACAAGGCCGTCGAGGTGGATGAGGGCGGGGGCGTCCTCGTCGTAGTTGGAGCCGATGGCCACATGGCAGGTCCTGAAGGCCTTTTCGTCTTCCAGCATGTTGCCCACCACCTCGGCCGCGGGGTTGAGGCCGATTCCGAGCTCCCCGAGGGAGCGGGCGTTCCGGGCATAGGCTTCGGCCTTCTCGGCCGAGAGCTCGCCCTTCCCCGCCATGCGCCTCGCGCCCTCGGCGCCCGTCTCGAGGGCAGCGAGGAGCTCCCGGGCCTCGGCCCCGCCCTCTATCTTGACCACGAAGCCGGCTTCGACAGTGCATCTGATGGGCTCGGCTATGAGGATGTCGTCCTTGGTTCCCGCGATGGAGCCGTCGAACACGAGGCTGCCCCGTGCCGTCCCAAGTTCGGGAGAGATAAAGACCTCGCCCGCGGGGAGGTTGCCGCCCGAGCCTTCGCAGGAGTAGTCGCCGTTGTCGCTCTTCGCGAGCCTGCCTAAGAGGCCTATGTGGAGGTCGGTGCCATTGGCGTTGGTGACGCGCACCGACACAGCGCGATCGAGGATGGCCTTGATGCTGCGGCACCTCTCCTGGAGCTGGGCGTAGTCGATGGGGACAGTCTTGATGAACATGGCTCGGGAGATGCTCGGCGACCAGAAGGCGCGCAGGGTCCTGGAACCGTGGAGCTGGTAGTGGAAGACGTGGTCGTAGGACACCCCGTCCCAGTCGTAGGGCGTCCTGATGCCCTCGGCATCCTTGCCGATCTTCCCGGCCGAGATTGACATCACGATGTCGGGCTGGGCCTCGAAGGCTGCGATGACGGCTTCCTCGGCGTTGTCCATCTGGCCCTTGATCCCCTGGATCAGCATGGTCGGTCTGGCCTTGGCCGCCACCAGGGCGTCGTAGAGGGCGGCCGCGATCTGCAGGACCTCCCGCTCGGGGTTGGTGATGATCAGGGCCTTCTCGCCAGGGCGGGCCTTGAGCACATCTCGGACGGCGACTTCTGCGGCGGCCGCGAGGGTGGCGTCTTCGGGGAATGTGGCTGCGGCGCTTAGGCTGTTCATTGCTTCCACTTAGCCCCCAGCCGCGGCCCGTGTCAAGTCTTCAGGGTCTCCATGAGAGGGCCAGGAAGATGAAGGCCCTGAAACCCGCGGCGAAGCCGGCGACTCCCGTCACTGCCGCAGGCAAGGCCTCTCCCGGCGAGCCGGCCTCGATGCCATAGGCGCTCCAGGAGAACTCGGTCTCGAGGCGGCAGGCAGGCCGGCCGGCGGCTCCCGGAGCGAGCTTGGCCAGGAGGGCCGAGATGCCGAAGCGGTTGGGCCAGGGCCGGGGAGAAAGAGCGATGCGGGAGCCCTGGGTCTCGAGGCTGAGGTCAGAGAGGGGCAGCTCGCCCCCGACCAGGAGGGCGACCTCGTCCCCTACAGCCACCGAAAGCTCGGCGCCTGCGATGAGGGGCCCGAGGGAGGCGTCGTAGTCGAGGCGGGCCCTAATGCCCGGCACGAGCTTGCCCGAGCCCAGGCTCAGCGTGGCCGAGATGCCCACCCCGCGCAGGGCTCTGTCGAGGCCCAGACAGCCCCCTCCCTTGAGCTCAAAGCCGAAGGGCGAGGCAGCCGCCGATATCGCGAGGCAGGTGAAAAGCAGGGACGCTATCGATCGCATGGCTCTGGAGCCCCCTAGGGTCATCACGCGCCTCAAGGGGGGCGGCGCTTCAGGAAGTTCAGTCCGTGCCTAGGCTTCCTTGCGCCCGAAGCTCCGGTAGAGGGGGACCCGGGCCGAGACGTTGAGGTCGAAGCCGGAATGCTCGCCTCGCTCAAGGTATTTGCAGCCGATGCCGGCGACCATGGCTCCGTTGTCCCCGCAGAGGCTTAAGGCCGGGAAGCGGACATCGAGCTCCTTCTTCGAGCCAAGGAGGCTGCGCAGGTAGGAGTTCGCTGCCACTCCTCCGGCAGCTACGATGGTGGTCAGTCCCGTGTCCTCGGCCGCCTTGAGGAGGCGGTCTGCGAGTATGTCGATGGCCGCCTTCCTGAAGGAGGCGGCGATGTTCTCCTTGCTGACCACGGCCCCGGGGCGGCGGTATTGCTCGAGCTGGCGTATCGCGGCGGTCTTGAGGCCGGAGTAGGAGAGGTCGTAGCGCCTCTGCCCCTTGTTGAGCGTCGGCTTGGGGAAGGCGAAGGCCGTCTCGTCTCCCGTGGCGGCGAGGGCATCGATGGCCGCCCCGCCCGGGTAGCCGAAGCCATAGTGCTTGGAGACCTTGTCGAAGGCCTCGCCCGCGGCGTCGTCGATCGTGGTGCCGAGTATTTCGATGCGGTCGAAGTCCTCGACCCTGCAGATGATGCTGTGGCCGCCCGATACGACAAGGCCCAGGAAGGGATAGTCGGGCGGGGAGGCGGTGTCGAGGCGGGGGGCGTAGAGGTGGGCCAGTATGTGGTTCACACCGATGAATGGCAGGCCGAGGGACCAGGCGAGGCCCTTCGCGAAGGAGAGGCCCACGAGGAGGGAGCCGAGGAGGCCTGGCATCACGGTGACTGCTATGCCATCAAGGTCGGCGGCCCTGGTCCCCGCCTGGTCGAGGGCGCGCTTGGCGACCGTGTAGATCCATTCGGCGTGCATGCGGCTGGCTAGTTCGGGCACGACGCCCTGGTAATCTGCATGGAAGGGAACCTGGCTCGCCACGATGTCGGAGAGGATGGTCCTCCCGTCCTCTACCACCGCAGCGGCGCACTCGTCACAGGAAGACTCAATTCCGAGGACTCTCATCATCCTCCTCGGCTTCCTGGATCATGAAGCGCGAGATGGTGGAGAGGGAGAAACCTTCCTCGACGAGCTGGGGATAGAGTTCCATGAGTGCCTGGGCGAGCTCTGCCGACCAGACATGGCCGATCATGATAGCGCTCCCGCCCTTGGTGGCACGTTTCTTGCCATCATCCACGGCGCGGAATATCGATACCCGATCAGGCGTATTGTCGAGGAACACGGAACGCTCCCAATATCGGATTCCCTCCCGGCGCGCGGCCAAGGCGGTCGCCGTGCCGGAGATGGTGAGTGAGTTAAGATAGTAGATTCCCCGCTCTTTTGCAACCGCCGCGACGGCATCCATGAGCTGGGGGTCGGCGGTCACCGCTGAGCCCATGTGGTTGTTCATGCCCACGGCCCCGGGGACAGTCCTCAGGTTCGCGTCTATCACCTGGGCGACCGTGGCGGGATCCATCCCGAGCCTGAGCGCCCCTGGGCCGGGATCCTGGCCTCCGACGGCCTCCATGGGCTGGTGGAGGATCAGCTCCTTGCTGGCAGCCTTCACCGCATGGGCGTCGGCGAGGCTGTAGGGGAGGCCAGGCAGGACGGCGATCGTGAGGGGGAAGGGCAGCTTCAGGAAGGGCTCGAGCTGGCGGGAATTGTTGCCTGCATCGTCAATTACAAATATGAGGACCTTTTTCGCCGCTTTCGGCCGCAGATGGGGGGGCGCGGCCGGCTCGGGCCGGCATGTGGCCCTGTGGGCCGGAACTGCAGAGGGCGAGGTCCCGCCTGGCTTCTGTCCGGCAGCCAGGGGAGCCGCAGCGGTCGCGGATCGGGTATCGGGCAGGGCGGCCGACCCGGCCGATGCGGGTGACTCGGCCGACGCGGCGGGCGCGCCTGACTCGGCCGAGGCGGCCGCGACGCGGAGGGCCTCGGACTGGATCCCCGCGGCATCGGGGGCCTCGCCGTCCCTGAGCCCGGGGTCGAGGGCGCCCTCGGCGACGGGCATGGCGCGGGCCCCGGCAGGGGCCACCGATCCGGCCAGGGCCACAATGCCAAGGGCTAGACCGACCAGGAGGAGGGCGGCGGCGATGAAGACCCAGGTGGATGAAGGAGACGGAGGCTGGGAGGGTCGGGCCCTGGCTCCGGCCCTGGCCTTCGCCGGGGCCCTGCCCGGGGCGTTTCGGGGACGTCGTCCTGATCGTGAAGGGGATGGGGCCACGATCCCTAGTATCGGCTCGGCCCGGCAGGGAGCTTAGGACACGTAGGGCATCGCGAAACCAGGGGTCGAATCCTTGAGCTTTCTCAGTGCACGCTTCTCTATCTGGCGGACAGTCTCCGGCGAGATGCCCAGCTCGGCACCGATGCTCTTGAGGGTATGGCGCTCGCCACCAAAGGCCTCGAAGCGGTACATCAGGATCCTCCTCTCCTTCTCGAGGAGGATCTCCAGCATCCTGACGGTCTCGGTCTTGGCACAGGAGCGCATCAGCTCGGCGTCGGGGCTGTAGCTGTAGTCCTCGTAGACGTCGATGACAGCCCCTCCCTCGTCCCCGCCGTCGTTCTCGAGGGAGACCAGGCTTCCGGCCATGGCCATGACGGCGTCGATCAACTCCTCGCTCACCCGCAGCTCGCCGGCTATCTCGGCCTGGGTGGGCTCCCTGTGGAGGATCTGGGTCAGGACGCTGTAGGTCCTCTGGACCCGCCTGATGAGCTCCTCCTTGCGGTGAGGCAGGCGGATCGCGCGGCGGCTGTTGACGAGGGCCCGGGTGATCGACTGCTTGATCCACCAGGAGGCATAGGTCGAGAAGCGCACGTTCCTTTCCCCGTCGTATTTCTCGGCCGCCTTGATGAGGCCGATGTTTCCCTCCTGGATGAGGTCGAGGAGGGGCATGTCGGGGGTCATGTAGCCGCGCGCTATCTTGACGACAAGCCTCAGGTTGGCTTCGATCAGCCTGCGCCTCGCCTCCTCCTCGCCACGGAGGGCCTTGGCGGAAAGCTCGCGCTCCTCCTCGGGTGTGAGTAGGTTTATGCGTTTGATCGCGGCGTAGTAGGCTTGGAGTTCGTCGTCCTGTCCCTTGTTCATGGTCATCGCTTTCATATCGTGTGTCTCCGCAAGTAATAGAGCAACTTGCGTGCCAAGCGGAGGATACTCAGTTTCGTTTCGGTGTAAAGCATTATCGGAAAACGACATAAAAAAAGAACCGCCCGGGAGGGCGGTTCCGATCAGTCGGCCTTACGTCTACTTAATCACACTTTATTGCGATGAGGCTGTCTACCCAATCATACAGTACTAGGGCGTCAGGGCCGAGCGGATCCCGGCATTGGCCGAATCGGCCCGGGCGGCCGGGTAATCCCTGATGAAGGTGAACACCGCGACGAGAACGACGAGGATGACGACGAGCTTTCTCATGCTGCACTCCAATCCTTCACCAGCATACCGGCTTCGGGGTCCCGGCTTCAAGGCCGTTCGCCGGGTCAGTTATATTTTAGACACTATTTCAGGAACTTCAAGGGATTCATGGGCGCTCCCCTGCGGTACAGGCCGAAGTGGAGGTGGGGCCCCGTGCTGTAGCCCGTGCTGCCGGAGAGGCCGATGACCGTCCCCTGGGCCACCCTCGCCCCGATCGAGGTCTTGTGGGCGCTCAGGTGGCCGTAGAGAGTCTGCAGGCCGTCGGCGTGGCTCAGGATCACGTAATTGCCGAAGTTGGGATTGTAGCCAAGGTCGGCCACCACCCCGTCCATGGCGGCGCGCACCGGGGTTCCCGGGGCAACCACGATGTCGATGCCGGCGTGGTAGGAGCGGACCCCGGTGAAGGGGTCGGCCCTGTAGCCGAAATACGAGGAAAGGGGGCCGCGGGCGGGCCAGGCGACCTTGTCCCCGAAGACCTTGCGCAGCTCGGCCTCGCTCAGGCGGGCCCCGGGAATGAAGAGGACCTGTCCGGGCCTGATCACGGTCGTTCCAAGGTCGTTCGCGTCCACCAGCCGGGTGATGTCGCTCTTGTAGAGCCTGGCGATGCTGCCCATGCTCTGCCCCGCGGCGACCCTGTGGACGATGCCGTTCATGTTGGGCACCTTGAGCTCTGTTCCCGTCTTGAAGGCCTTGATCGCGCTGGTCCCGTTCATCGAGACCAGGGTGTCGACATTGAGGCCAAAACGCTGGGCCACCCTGGGCAGGCTGTCCCCCGCCTTGACCGTGTAGGTCGAGACCTCGAGGGTGGGGGGCGGGGCGGGGGCCAGGTCGCCGGGATCGCTCAAGTCGTCGGCAAGTTCGGGCGAGACATAGTCAAGGATGAAGGCGTCGATCGGCTGGGATTTCGGAAGCAGGCCCGTCGCGGGCAGGGGGAAGGCGAGAGTCCTGGCCAGGGAAAGGGAGAGGGCGAGCCCCGCGCCCAGGAGGGCCGTCCCGGCGGCGAGGAGGATCAGTATGCGGACCGGACTCAAGGGAGGCTTTGGCCTCGCGGCGCTGACCTTCGCGCGAAGGAGGAGCGAGCCCAAAGCGGCCTTGATCCGCGAGACAATCCCGCTCAGGGCCAGGCCCTTTCTGGAATAACCCCTCCTCGCCCTCGAGCGGAAGGGGGACTGCGCCGGTAACCACGAGGTCTTGGGTCCCGGCCTCGCGCCGCTTGATGGGCCCGCCGATCCCTCGAGGAAGAGGTAGTCAACGGGAGGCCTGGGGCGTGAGCCGCCGCCCTTCGGACCGAGGATTTTGGGGAAGGCTTGTTTCCTGGGGGCCGGCGCGATGGAGAAGGGGCGGCGGCGTGCGATCTTCTGTCGGGCTATGAGGCTATCCATGGCGCTTACTGTCTTATCGACAATTCGGGGGCGGGGCATTATAGTCGGCACGCATGGCCCGATCGATCTTGCGGCCGGGAAGGGCCGTCATAGCCGTCACCCTTATCGTCCTCACTACCAAGGCCTTTGTCCTTGACCTGGCCGTGGTCGATGGCCGCTCGATGCTTCCCTCCCTCTCTCCCGGCTCGGTCGTCCTCGTCCTGCGATGCGCCTACGGGCTCGCCCGGCCCTTCGGGGGCGGCTACTTCCTCACCTGGGCGATGCCCCGGCGCGGGGACCTCGTGGCAGCCTCCAACCCCCAAAGCTCGGCTGGGGTCGTCAAGCGGGCGGTTTCCATCGGTCCCGCCTTCCTCGTGGTCGAGGCCCAGCGCCTCCTTGGTCCCGGAATCGACGTCGAGCTGCGCAGCGATGCCGTGCAGAGGTTGGGCGCAAGGCCAGAGATCCCCAGGGGCAGCCTTTTCCTTCTTGGGGACAATCCCCGGGAATCGGTCGATTCCCGGGACTACGGCCCGGTGCCGATTGAGGCGGTCAGCGGTAAGGTGCTATCCTTCGGAAAATGGGCGGAGCAATGAACCGACGAGCCTTTCGCTATTGGTCAGTCATTGCCCTCCTGGGGATTTTCACCCTCGTCATCGTCATCCGCTATGCAAGCCTGGCCCTCTCCCCGACCGCCACGGACGCCTCGGCCTTCCAGGAGGTCGAGCGGGGGCCCATCACCGACCGCTCCGGCCGCTACCTGGCCCTCGACTCGCCCCTTTACAACATCGCCGTCTGGAAGCCCGAGATCCAGAGCGATGCCTTCCCTGCCGAGGCCAGGCGCCTCGCCGCCATACTCGGCATCGAGGACGCAGATCTCCTTGGCCGCCTGAAGACCGAGAAGGCCGATTTCTTCTATCTTAGGAAGCGCGTCCAGCCCCAGGTCGCCCGGGCCATCCAGGAAGGAAGGGCCACCGGGGCCTTCTCCGGCATCGTCGTCGAGAAGGTCGCAGGCAGGCTCTATCCCGAGAAGCGCCTCGCCTCCCACCTCGTCGGCTTTGTCGGCGACGCCAACAAGGGCCTCGCCGGCGTCGAGGCTCGCTACGACGAGGACCTCTCGGGCGGGGCGAAGGCGGTGAGGCCCGCCGACCCCCGCGTCCCCTTCCGGGGCAACAGCGTCAGCCTCACCATCGACTCGGACATACAGTTCTCCCTCGAGGAGGTCGCGCGCAAGGCGATCAGCGACACGGGGGCCCAATCCGTCATCCTCGTGGCCGCCGACGCCCGCTCGGGCGAGATCCTCGCCTATGTGGCCGAGCCCGACTTCGACCCTAACGAGTACCTCATGGCCCCGGCCGAGGCCTGGTATGACTGGCCGAGCGTCTACGCCTACGAGCCAGGCTCGGTCTTCAAGGTCTTCTCCATGGCTTCGGTCCTCGATCTGGGCGGGGCAGACACCCGTTCCACCTTCTACTGCGACGGGGCCTACCACAGGACGGCCCCCTCGGGCGAGCCGATCACCATCAAGTGCCTGGCCGTCCATGGCACCGTGGACATCGAGCACATCCTCGAGTACAGCTGCAACGCCGGCGCCGCCTACGCCTCGGACACGGTCCAGGCCCTGGACTTCTACGAGCGCCTGCGTGGCTTTGGCTTCGGCTCCCGTCTGGGCCTGGCCCTCGCCGGCGAGAGCCCGGGTGCCCTGCGCTCGCCCGAGACCTGGTCCCTGCGCTCGAAGCCGACCATTGCCATGGGCCAGGAGATACTGGTCACCGCCCTCCAGATGACCACGGCAGCGACTGCGATCGCCAATGGCGGGGTGATGCTAAAGCCGATCATCGTGAGGAAGGTGGCCGCCCCCGACGGTACGACGGTCTACGAGAACGCCCCCCAGGTGGTGCGCAGGGCCGTGTCCGCCGAGACCGCGAGCTCCATCCTCGCCTCGATGGAGACCGTCTCAAGCGCGAGCGGGACGGGCAGGCGGGCCAAGGTCAAGGACGTGAGGATGGCCGTGAAGACTGGCACGGCCCAGATGATCGATCCCCAGACAAGGCGCTATTCCGAGAAGGACTATATAGCCTCGACCCTCGCCATCTTCCCGGCCGAGGAGCCCCGCATCGTCCTTTACCTCGCTATCGTGAAGCCCACGGGGGAATCCTATTACGGCGGCCGCATCGCCGCCCCCGTCATCAAGGACGCGACCGAGGCCATCCTGAGCCTGACCGACCTGCCCCGGGGAGCAAGTCCAGCCGTCCTCCACCCGGGGAGGATCGCCATCCCGAGGGCCGAGGCAGCGAGCATCGGGGACACCATGCCCGACCTTACCGGGACCCCAAAGCGCCTCCTGCTCCCCTTGCTCGCGCGCAAGGACCTCATCGTCCACATCGAGGGCGAAGGATATGTATCGGCCCAGAGGCCCGCCGCGGGGACTCCCGTGCCTCCCGGCACCGAGATCTTCCTGGAGCTCAAGTGAGCCCGCCAGCCGGGGCCGAGCCCGCTCCGGGCTCCGGTCCTCGCGCCGGCTCTGGACTCCCCGTCTGGGACAGGGCAGCCCTCCTGGCCGCCAACCTCGAGGCAGTGGGCGCACGCTTCCCTGGCCTGGCCAGGATCCTTGAGGCGAGCCCTGCCGAAGGGCTCGAGGCCGACCTGACCCCATCGGGGGACCCGACGGCCCGCCTGGCGGGAGGGCCCTGGCTCCACTCCACCCGCTCGCCCCGCGCCGAGGCGCGCAGGCTCGCCTCGGCCTGTCTCTCCCGCGGGGAGGACTGCGCCGTCCTCCTCGGTTTTGGCCTAGGCTACCAGGCCGAGGCCTGTCTCGAGGCGGGTGCCGAGCGCATCCTCGTGGTCGAGGCCGAGGCGGGCATGCTCAAGGCTGCCCTCGGCCTGCGGGACCTCTCGGCCCTGCTCGGCGACGAGAGGCTCGGCTTCATGGTCGGCGGGGAGCCCGAGGCCCTCATCGGGGCCCTCGAGCTTTCGGGTGCGGCCAAGGCGGGCATCCTGGCCCTGAGGGCGGCCGAGCAGTACCGCGAGGACTGGTATGGGAGGGCGGCCGCGGCGGCGAGGCGCTGGCTCGCCAAGACATCGATCAACGAGAACACCCTGAGGCGTTTCGGCAGGCTCTGGGTGCGAAACCTCGCGCGCAGCATCGGCCACATAGCCGAGGCGAGGGGGGTCTCCGAGCTCGAGGGGGCCTTCGCTGGGATCCCCGCCCTTGTCCTCGCGGCTGGCCCGAGCCTCGACCTCGTCCTGCCCCATGTGCGCGAGATCTCGCGGCGCGCCCTCATCGTCTGCGTGGACACGGCCCTCAGGAGCATCCTCCGCGTGGGAATAGAGCCCGACTTCCTCGTCGTCGTCGATCCCCAATACTGGAACTGGAGACACGTCGCCGATCTTGAGAGCCCGGGATCCTTCCTGGTCTCGGAATCGGCGGCCTGGCCAGCCGTGTTCCGCCGCCGCTCGCGGAGCCTCTTCCTCGGCGGGAGCCTCTTCCCCCTGGGCAGGGCGATCGAGTCGCTCTCGGGCATCAGGGGCTCCCTCGGGGCCGGGGGCTCGGTCGCGACGAGCGCCTGGGACCTGGCCCGTCTCATGGGCTGTCCCGAGATATGGATGGCCGGTCTCGACCTCGGCTTTCCCGGTGGCTCCACCCATGCCGGGGCGAGCCTTTTCGAGCAGAGGTCCCTCGCCACAGGCAGGAGGCTCAGGCCCGGCTCGACGAGCCTGGCGGCTGCCCTTCTTGATTCCCGCTGTTTCAAGGCGGCCTCGAACGAGGGGGGAGAGGTCCTCACCGACGAGCGCATGAGCCTCTACGCATGGTGGTTCGAGAGCCGTCTTGCGCGTAGCGATTCCCCGACCACGTTCTCCCTCTGCCCCGGAGGCCTCGCGATACCGGGCATGATCTGCGGCCCGGTCGAGGAGCTTCTTGCCCGACCGGTCCTGCGACCCAGGATCGACCAGTCCCTCGATTGTCTCGCGCTCTGGCAGGCACCGGCCTCGGCCGAGGGCAAGGGCGAGGAGGGGCTGGTCTCCCTGCTTGCCGCTCTTGAGGCGATAGCGCGGGCCGCCGAGACAGCCCATGCTGCCGCACGCGAGGCCGCGGCCCGGAACGCGGCTGGCCTGGGAGACCTTGGGGATCTGCTCGAGCTCCTTGACAGGAGCGACGCACTCATCCTCGCGAGCGCGGCAAAGGATGTCGCGGGATTCCTCATGCCGCCCATGTCCAGGCTCCTGGCCAGGCGCGCCCGCGACCTCAAGGAGAGCCTCGAGCAATCGGCGGCGGTATATGCAAGCGTCGCCGAATCGGCCCGCTACCATCTCGAGGTCCTGGGAGAAGGCCGCCCCGCTTAGGAATCTGCACGGGCGGCCGCCTTTGATCGGGCGTTTTGTTTTGCCAAAGCCGAGGCAGAGGCAGTATTTTCCCACCACAATGCTCGACACTCTAGAAAAACAGCCCATTCTCGAGGTGAGGGAACTACGCAAGTCCTATGGCAAGGTCAAGGCAGTCGACGGCATCAGCTTCTCCGTCCGCGAGGGCTCCTGCTTTGGCATCCTCGGTCCCAACGGAGCCGGCAAGACCACGGCGATCGAGGTCATCGAAACCATCCACAAACCCGACTCTGGCCAGATCCTGTACAGGGGCCGGGCGGTGGAGCGGGGCTTCAAGGAAAGGATCGGGATCCAGTTCCAGGATACCTCCCTCCAGGAGTTCCTCACGGTCAGGGAAACCCTCGGCCTCTTTTCCCGTCTCTACCCCGACCCCCGGCCCATGGACGAGATCATCGCCGCCTGCTCCCTCGAGGAGTTCATCGACAGGGACAACCGCAAGCTCTCGGGCGGCCAGCGCCAGCGCATGCTTCTCGGCATAGCCCTGGTCAACGATCCCGACCTCCTCTTCCTGGACGAGCCCACGACGGGTCTCGACCCCCACGCCAGGCGCAATTTCTGGAAGCTGATCGAGGGCATCAAGGCCAGGGGCAAGACGGTCATCCTCACCACCCACTACATGGACGAGGCCGAGTACCTCTGCGACGAGGTGATCGTCATGGACCATGGCCGGATCATTGAGAGCGGGAAGCCAAGGGAACTCCTCCTTAAGCACTTCGGGGAGGCGGTGATCCGCCTGCCCGGTGCGGCCATCCCCGCCGGGACCTCCTTCTCATGCCCCTCGGAGGCGGCCGAGGGCTTTGTCGCCCTGCGATGCGACGATGTCGACGCGTCGCTGCGCGAGCTTGTTGCGAAGGGCGTCGAGCTCGGGGGGATCTCGGTCGAGAGGCGCAACCTCGACGACCTCTTCCTCAAGCTCACGGGCTATGGTCTGGAATGATGCCCAAAAAGGGAAGGCTATGAAACGATTCTGGGCTGTCTTCGTGGCGAGGAATCTCGAGTTTTTCAGGGACAGGTCCACCCTTGTGTGGAACATCGCCCTGCCCGTCCTCCTCATCTTCGGCTTTGCCTTCGCCTTCCCGGGGGGAGGGGGCACGAGCTACAAGATAGGGACGGTCGGCCCGGCTCCCATCGCGCTCAGCGCGGGCGACGTCCCCTTCCTCCATTATGAGCACCTGCAGTTCCTGGGCTACGGTGAGATGGCGACGCCCCTGGACAGGCTCGCCCACCACCAGCTCGACATGGTCATCGACTACGCCAAGCGGGAGTACTACGTCAATTCCAGCTCGTCGAACGGCTATGTCCTTGAGCGCATGCTGGGACCCGTGGCGGAGCAGGGGGGCGGAGGTGGCCAAGCGGCCTACTCCAAGAAGACCGTCTCGGGCTCGCCGATACGCTATGTCGACTGGTTCGTGCCCGGCCTCATCGGCATCAACATACTCTTTGGAAGCCTCTCGGGCGTGGGCTTCGTTATTGTGCGCTACAGACGCAACGGAGTGCTCAAGCGCTTCAAGGCCACCCCCTTGAGCGCCTTCGAGTTCGTGAGCTCCCAGGTACTCTCCCGCTTTTTCATAATCGTGGTGATGTCGGGGGCCGTCTTCCTGGGCACCGACCTCTTCCTCCACTTCCGCATGGTCGGCTCCTGGGCCCTCCTCTTCCTCGTCAACGTGCTCTCCATCCTCTGCATGATCTCCCTTGGCCTGGTCTTCTCCTCGCGGATCAGGAGCGAGGAGGTGGCAGGCGGACTCATGAACCTCATCACCTGGCCCATGATGATCTTCTCGGGAGTCTTCTTCTCCCTCGAGGGCACCCCGGCCGTGATGAGGGCCGCGTCGCGGATCTTCCCGATCACCTACTACATCGAGGCCTCGAGGGCCATCATGCTGGACGGGGCCGGGCTCGCCGCAGTCTCCCTCGACATGCTCGTAATGGCCGGGATGACGGTGGGCTTCGCAGCCGTCGCCGCGGCCCTCTTCAAGTGGGAATAGGCCGTCTTCAAGGGGGATCGCATTGGTGCTCAAGTTTGGATCGACCATGCCGAAAATAAAAATGAGGGGGCAACTCCTCACACGGTATGCTACCAGACGTCCAGGCATACCGTTTTTTATTGCCTTTTCAGGAGACCGAAATGCACACACGCGACGAAGCCATAGCACTCTGGCGGGCGAACAACGACGATGAGGCCCTCTTCCGCCACGCCCTCGCCGTCGAGGCCGTCATGCGCCATTTCGCGGCGAAGGCCGGCGAGGAAATCGAGTACTGGGGCATCGTGGGCCTGCTTCACGATATCGATTACCAGAGGCACCCCGAGGAGCACCTCAAGTACGCGAGGCCCATCCTCGCCGCCGCGGGCTATCCCGAGGCCTTTATCCGCGCCGTGGAAAGCCACGGCTGGACCATCTGCACCGACGTCGAGCCAGTGAGCCACATGGAGAAGGTCCTCTTCGCCACCGACGAGCTCACGGGCTTCATCGGCGCCGCCGCCCTCGTGCGGCCCTCAAAGAGCGTCCTCAACATCGAGGCCCGCTCCGTGAAAAAGAAGTGGGGCACTGCGGCCTTCGCCGCCAAGGTGCGCAGGGACATCATCGAGCTTGGGGCCGAGAGGCTCGGCATTGGCCTCGATGACATGATCAGCGAGACCATCCTCGCGATGCGGCCCGTCGCGGCCGAGATCGGGCTCAAGGGCTCCCTTTAGGGTAGCCTAGGGCCCGCAGGCAGCCCTGCCAAGGGGAAGACCTGCCGAAGCGATCCCGGTCCCGCCCACGACGACCGACCCGAGGCCGGCGGCCTTCCCCACGACCTCAAGCCCCGCATTGCGCGCCTCTCCCTCGAAGACTAAACGGCCCGAGCTCGTCCAGCGGAGCCTTAGGACGGCGTCCATGCTCTCGGCTATGCGCCGCGAGAGCAGGCCGTTCACGGGCGCCCTGAGGATCCCTCCGCGTGATCTTGTGGCCTCCACCTCGATGAGCTCGCCGCCGCGCTCGATGACGGCCTTCACAATACCATCGCCCACGCAGACCTCGCGCAGCCTTGCCCCCGTATAGGTCGCTTCCACGAGGAGGCGGTCGCCGAGGGAGGCCACGCAGAGAAAGCCCGTGAAGGATGAGCCGAGCCAGGGGATGCGCGCGACGGAGAGCATGAAGGAGTCGCCCGAGCTCACGAAGTTGTTGGACTGGGTCCAGATCCAGCTCTCGGGCATCGAGGAGCCCCAGTCCTTCTCCGCGTAGCCCCTTCCCCCGTCGAAGTCGACCCTCCTGCCATTGGCGAGAAGTTGGCCCCGCAAGCCGTGGTCGAGGGACACAAGGCCGTGGCGGCATTCCATGAAGGGCACGAAGGAGAAGGGCCCCATGACCCCGGGTGAAAAGAGCCTCGTGGGCAGACGCTTGCAGCAATCGTAGGAGATGTCCCCGTAAAAGGATGCCGTCCCGTCGGCCAGGCTGAGATGGGCACCCGACCAGTCGAAGCTGCTCTCCCCCACTTGGATCGAGAGCTCCTTGGACGAGGCGCGGAAGGCCTCGAGGGGATACTGGAACCACCAGGTCCTGCCCTGGGAGCCCTCTATTACCTGGACGAAGGAATAGCCCTCGCCACGAGCCTCGCCCCGGGAGATCCCCGGTATGAAGGACCAGGATTCGCTCAAGTCGGCGCTCACCTGCTTGAAGTACCAACCCTCGAAGTAGCGGCGCGTCCTGCGCTGGCCTTGGTATCGTTCGGGGTGCCAGAGTGCGAAAGCCATCATTCCTCCTTCGGGTTACAAGATACTGTCGTGGCGCCGAGGGCAGGAAGCGTCCCCGGGAGGGGCCTCGGATCGCCGGCCAGCTCCTCGATTGACGAGTCCGCGCAAGGCGGGCGATACTCAAGGCCGCCCGGGCCTCACTCCAAGGCCCGCGCCCATTCCCGACCACAAGAGGCTTAAGAGCATGCTCGAGAAACTCAGCGAGAAGTTTTCGGATATAGTCCGGACATTGGGCGGCAAGGCCTCGATAACCGAGAAGAACGTCGAGGACGCCGTCGAGCAGATCAAGCTCGCCCTTCTCGAGGCCGACGTCAACCTGCGCGTCGTGCGCCGCTTTGTCAACGCGACCCTTGAGGAAGCCAAGGGCGAGAAGGTCCTGAAGTCGGTAAATCCCGGCCAGCAGTTCATAAAGATCGTCCACGACAGGATGGTCGCCCTTCTCGGCGACAGCCGCCAGGACCTCCAGCTGCGCGGGCCCGACACCCAGAGCGTCATCCTCCTTCTCGGTCTCCAGGGCTCGGGCAAGACCACCACGGCGGCCAAGCTCGCCTTCCACCTCAAGAACTCCGGCCGCAAGGTCCTCCTCGTCGCCTGCGACCTCCAGAGGCCGGCAGCCATCGAGCAGCTCTCGGTGCTTGGCGCCCAGGTGGGTGTCGAGGTGTATCGCGAGGACTCGAAGGATCCGGTCAAGGTCGCCAAGACCGCGCTGGAGAAGGCCAAACGCGAGCTCTTCGACACGGTGATCTTCGATACCGCGGGACGTCTCCAGGTCGACGAGGCCCTTATGGACGAGCTCCTGCGGATCAGGGACGCTGTCAAGCCCCTCGAATCCCTCCTCGTCGCCGATTCCATGACCGGCCAGTCGGCCGCCGACATTGCCAAGGCCTTCGACGAGAAGGTTGGCCTCACCGGCGTCATCCTCTCCAAGTTCGACTCCGACGCCCGGGGCGGAGCGGCCCTCTCCCTCAAGACGGTCACCGGAAAGCCCATCAAGTTCATAGGCACGAGCGAGAAGCCCGAGGGCCTCGAGCCCTTCTACCCCGAGCGCATCGCGGGCCGCATCCTCGGCATGGGCGACATCGTCGGCCTCGTCGAGAAGGCCCAGGCGGTCTTCGACCAGAAGCAGGCCGCCGAGCTCGAGCGCAAGATGGCCGACGAGACCATGACCCTCGAGGACTATCTCGAGCAGATCGCGAGCGTCAAGAAGATGGGCTCGGTGAAGAACATGCTCGAGATGATCCCCGGCCTTGCCGGCCAGATCGACGAGGACAAGATCGACGGGGAGGGCCTGAAACGCGAGGAGGCCATCCTCCGCTCGATGACCAAGCGGGAGAGGCTCAACCACCTCATCATCGGCCCGAGCCGCAGGACCAGGGTGGCCAAGGGCTCGGGCACTTCTGTGGCCGAGGTGAACCGCCTCCTGAAGAAGTTCGAGAAAACCAAGCTAATGATGAAGAAGATGGCCAAGAACAAGAAGTACCAGCAGCAGATGTTCGGGAAGGCCTAGTCCCGCCTCGTCGCCGCGAACGATGTCCAGATCTTGAAGCTGATGAGGCCCGAGGCGACCGTCGGATCCGCCGCGGCGACGGCCAGGCCGCCCCTGTCGGACTCGAGGAAGGGTCCTGCGATGAGGAGCTTTCCCGCCTCGAGGAGTCCGGCGTAGTGGGCAACGTGGGCCCCGATCCCGGGCTGCTCCCGGGGATCCAGGTCCCGCACCCAGTTCGGGCCCAGAAGGTGGCGCACCGCGTAGACGATCGGATCCGTCGTCATTTGGCCGCCCCCTCCACAAAGGCCTTAAGGGTCGTTCCCAGGAGCTTCTTCCAGCCTGAGCGGTAGGACTCGACCGTCTCGCGGGATATCGTGCCCAGGATGTCGTGGCTCAGGGTGAGCCTGGTGGCTCCGGAGCGCTCCTCGAGCGCGAACTCCATGCTGCAGGCCACCGCTCCAGACATGCCCATCGGCCCGGTGAGCCTGAGCTTGAGCGGGGGCTCGTAGTAGCTGACCGTCGCGTAGAGGGCCCCGGCTCCCCAGTCCTCGTAGAAGCGCCCGCCGAGCCTCGGCTCGAGGATTACGGTTTTTCGTCCTTGAAGGAGTGGGTCCACCAGTCTCCTATCTCCTCGGTCAGGGCGCGGAAAACCCGCTCGCGCCCAGCCTCGATGTCGTATTCGAGCATGATCGAATCGCAGACGAGCTCTTTCATGGCAACTCCTTTCCCTCGACATGGGCCTTGAGGCCGAAGAGGACATCGGCCGGAAGGGCCGCGAAGCCAGAAACCCAGCGCCGGTACATCGCGACAAAAGGGGCGGCGTTGAGGCAGTTCCAGCGCTGTCTGCCCTCGCGCCTGATTGTGACGAGGCCGGCCTCGACCAGGACGCCGATGTGCTTCATCGCTGCGAAACGCGACAGGCCCCGCTCAGCCTCGAGCCTGGCTGCGATGCTGCCCGTCGTCGCGGGGCCGCCTTTCAGAAGATCGAGGACAAGGCGCCTCGATGGGTCGGCCAGGGCCTGCCACATCGCGTCATCTGCGCCCGCCTCACCGCTACCTTCAGACATCGACATGTGACCCAAGGGTAACATGATAAGGGCCCGGAGTCAAGGGAGGAGACCGTAACATAGGTTACCGCCCTTGCCCGCATGGCCTGAGTAATATCAAGGCAGAGGTACATCAGAATGAAGGCAACAGACCGTCTGCGCGAGGAACACGAGGGTGTGCTCGCGATGCTTGACTCAGTCGAGGCAATAGCCCGGGCCGCCGAGGGGGGCACAAGCCCCGATGGGGCTGAGCTCGACTCAATCCTCGACTTCCTTCGGACCTTTGTCGACCGCTGCCACCACGCCAAGGAAGAGGAATTCCTCTTCCCCGCGCTCAAGGCAGGGGGGCCGATGGGCGCCGGGCCGGTCGCCCAGATGCTCGCCGAGCACGCCGAGGGAAGGCGGTTCGTGGCCGAGATGGGCGAGGCCAGGGCCGTCCTGGGCGAGGGGCCCGGTGCGGCGCTCCGCTTCGCGAAGGCCGCCCTCTCCTACTGCGAACTCCTTCGTGCCCATATCAGGAAGGAGAACGAGGTCCTCTTTCCCATGGCAGACAGGATCATCGACCCCGCCAGGGCCGAGCTTCTCTACGCCGATTTCGAACGTATCGAGGAGGAGAGGATCGGCGCCGGGAGGCATGAGGCCTTCCATGTCCTCATAGGAGAGCTCGCGAGGCGCCACCGCCAGGCCTAGGCTTTTGGCAGCGATCCGAACGTTGCCCTCTGAGCCCTGGCGGCCTATAATCCCTTCTTATGACATATTCAAAGGAGGGATCATGAAAATAGCCGGGAAACCGCTGCGGATCGCAGTCGCTCTCCTCGCCTGCCTCGCCCTTGCAGGGCTGTCCGCTCTGGCCCTGTCAGCCCAGGAGGGCTCTAGGCCCCTGAATCCGTCCTTTGTGGACAAGGCCGACAGCCCCTCGGGGCTCAAGTGGATCGCCGGCAACCGTGGTTCGCCTTACATGCACCCGGGCATGAGCTGCATAACCTGCCACAACGCGAGCGGGGGGGAGGCGCCGTCCTATCTGAGCGCCGGTACCGTCTACACCAAGCTCAACGAGGCTGACAACATCCTTGGGGTCGAGGGCGCCGTGGTCCAGATCACCGACGCCAAGGGCCAGATTTTCAAGATGACGACCAACAAGGCTGGGAATTTCTTCCTCAGGGCCGGCGGGGCCAGCCTCGCCCTCCCGATCAATGCCCTCGTCAGCTTCAAGGGAGCCGAGCGGAAGATGCTTGGTGCCAAGCAGTCCGGTAACTGCATGCTCTGCCATACCGCGTCAGGGGTAGGCGGTGCGCCCGGAAGGATAATCGTTCCGTAAAGCCAGGGACAACAGTCCTATATCGTGCAGTTTCGCGGCCAAGGATCGGCGAAACCGCGAGGCGCTGGGCCGCATGGCCAGGATGGCCCAGCGCCGGGGCTTTACACTGCACCCGCCCTTCGATATGATCCGTCTACCAATCCGATCGGAGCTATATCATGGCAAGAAGATGCGAGATCTGCGGCAAGGGCACCATATTCGGCAATACTGTCTCCCACGCTAAGAACCGGTCCCGCCGGACCTGGTTCCCCAACCTCCTCGAGATCAGGACCAAGGTCGGGGGAAGCGTGAAGACGGTCAAGCTCTGCACCCGCTGCCTCAAGGGCGGCAAGGTCGTCAAGCACGTCTAATAGCCCACTGCGCGAAGGCGCGGCGCAATGAGAAGGCTGTCCTCCGGGACGGCCTTTTTCATATACTTTCAGGACGAGGTGCTGGAAACAGATGCCCGAGCTTCCCGATCTTGTCCACATTGTGAGATACCTCGGTCCCCGCATCGCCGGGCGCCGGATCATCAAGGTCGGGGTGAAGGAACCGATTGTCCTGCGGATCCTGGTCCGCGGGGCCTTTGCTTCCCTCCTCGAAGGAATGAGCTTTGGCTCCCTCGAGCGCCACGGCCCTTTCCTGCGTTTCGCCCTTGAGCCGGGAGGCGGAGGGGCGGCTGCAGGCCAGGTTGCCTCAAGACTCGACCTTGTGATGCACCTCATGCTCGCCGGTCGGCTCAGACTGGCCGGCCAGGGGGAGAAGGCCCTGCCCTCGACGGCCTTTAGCCTTGGCCTGGACGGAGGCTCAACCCTGTACTACGGGGACGACAAGAAGATGGGCAAGGTCTACCTCGGGGAGACAGGCAGCTACGAGGCCATTCCAGGCTATTCCAGCCAGGGCATGGACATAACAGGCGAGGCTTTCACCTGGGAGGCCTTCTCGGCCCTCATCGCGAAGAAGCGCTGCCAGGCCAGGGTCTTTATCATGGACCAGAGCTGTCTCTCGGCCATCGGGAATGCCTATGCCGACGAGATCCTTTATGACGCGGGTATCCATCCAAAGGCCAGCTGTTCCGCCCTCTCCGCCGATGAGAGGCGAAGGCTTTTCGATTCGATCCAGAGGGTGATCGCATGGGGCATCGAGGAGGTCGAAGGGGCAGGCCGTCCCATCGAGGACAAGGTGCGTGGCCACCTGCGTGTGCGAAACCGGGCCGGCGAGCCCTGCCGTCGCTGCGGCACGACAATCCGCATCGCGGGAGTCCTCGGTTTTGATGCCTTCTTCTGTCCCCAGTGCCAGGTAGACCGGGCCGGCAAGGGCATCGTCGACTGGAAGAAGCTGCCCCCCCAAGGTGAAGGAACACTATGAGCGACCTCTTCTTTGTGATGATCGGCGGGGCCTTCGGCTCGGCCTCGCGCTGGCTCCTCACCCGCGCCGCGGCGCGCTTCCTTGGGAGCGCCTTTCCCTGGGGCACCCACATCGCCAACCTCGCCGGCTGCTTCATGATCGGCTTTACCCTGGGCCTGGTCGAGCACGGGATCGGGGGCAGGCGGCTGCGGCCCTTCGCTGTCGTGGGCTTTCTCGGCGGCCTCACCACCTTCTCAAGCTTCGCCTACGAGACCCTTGATTTCATGCGAAAGGGAGCCTGGCTCAAGGCGGCTGCCAACTTTGGCCTCGACGGCCTCGGTGGCCTGGGCCTTGCCGCCCTCGGCCTGGCCCTGGGCATCGCCCTTGCCGCCTCGGTCCGCGGCCCTTCCCACTAGGATCGCCGCTCGCCGCCGCCTCCCGCCAAGGGGCTGCCGCCGCGCGCAGTGGCTTCCTTAGCCGCGCCGCAGGAGCCTGAGCAGGAGGAGGCCCGTGGCCAGGACCAGGACAAGTTCCCCGACCATCGGCCAGGCCTGGCTGCCAGAAGCCGAGGCGAGGACGGAGCAAGCCACGAGGCTCGAGACCAGGAGAAGCGCCGACCCGCCAAGATAGGACCTCCGCCCCTTCTCCCCGAGGGCACTGCGGAGCGAAAGATAGCGCAGGCCGAGGATGGTCGCGACGGGGAGGGTGGCGAGGCTCCCAAAGCCAAGGGCCGCCAGGGGGCTCAGGGGCGGCCTCCGGCGTGGAGGACGGCGGCGGCGAGGGGCCTCGAGACCTTCCAGTCCAGGATCTCGATCCCGGCGCGCAGGAGGCGGCTCATCAGGACCTCGGCCTCGAGGGCACAAATCCTGCGGGCGAGGGCCTCGGAGCCAGGGCCCTCAGCCCTGGCTTCCTGGGCAGAGAGGGGATCGGGCCTGAGGACGGTGACAGCGTAGCCGAGCGAGGCCAGGCTGCGCAGGGGAAGGAGGTCCACGCCGAGGAGGGGGCTCACCAGGAGGATGAGGGAGCCGGGGGGGAAGAGACCTACCGGAATGCTGTCGAAGCGCTCGAAGACCGGGTGGGTGCCGAGGGCGGCCTTGCCCACCGCCCGCCTGATCCTGAGGCGCTGCTCCCTTCCCGAGCCCGGCTGGATCCACTCGATGGCCGAGCCATAGCAGAGGAAGCCCACCCTGTCCCCCTCGCTGAGGAATCGCTCGGCCATCGAGCCGGCCGCGGCCGCGGCGGCCTCGAACAGGCCGAGGCTCTCGTAGGCCTCGGCCCTCGCGTCGAGGATGATCTCGACATCGATCGCCCTCTCCTCCTCGAACACGTTGACGATGCCCAGGTCCCAGAGGGCCTCGGCCCTCCAGTTGAGGCTCCTCAAGGGGTCGCCCGGGCTGTATTCGCGGGTCCCGGCGAAGTCGGTGCCGCTTCCCCTCCTGCGGAGCCGGCTTGTCCCCGAGAAGGGCCTCGCGGAGCGGGCGCTCAGGGCCTGCCGGGGCGGGACCATGGCGGGGGGAGGGGCGATCAGGGTAGCCGGGCAGGCCAGGCTGAGGGAAGTCCGCATGGCTGAGACGGGGTATTCGGCCAGGGCCTCGAGGGCCACGAACTCGTAGGCGCCCCGGTCGAAGACCGCGCTGTAGTCGATGCGTGCCTCTCCGCCCTCGGCGAGCTCTCCCTCCCAGGTCGGCTCTCCCTCGACGAGGCTCATGCCGGGGAGGAGGGCGTCGGCGAGCCTGAGGAAGGGGAGGGCTGCCCCCGAGTTCCTGACCACAAGGCTCATAGCGACCCTCGAGCCGGGCTCGGGGAAGGTGGATGAGGGCGTCCTGTGGGCCTCGAGGAGGGGCTCGGGCCTGCCCGAGACAAAGCCCAGGAGGAGCCAGGCCGCGAGGGGCAGGGCGGCGACAAAGCACAGGGGCTGGACCAGGGCGAGGCCCAGGATGACCATGCCGAGGCAGGCCGCCGACGCGCCGGCCCTGAGAGCTCCCACCCTATTCCTCGGTCTTGGGCACGGCCACGGCGTCGATCGCCTGGCGGACCACATCGGCCACCCTCGTCTCGGCGGCCCAGACCTCGGGCTTGAGGATGACCCGGTGCACCAGGACCTCGAAGGCGCACCACTTCACGTCGTCGGGCAGGACAAAGGAACGGCCCTCCATGAGGGCCCGGGCCCGGGAGAGCTTGAGCATGGCGAGGGAGGCCCGGGGGCTCGCCCCGACGGCCGCCCTGGCCGCCGTCCGCGTCGCCCGCGCGAGGTCGACCGCATAACGCGCCACATCGGCTTCGATGTGGACGGCCTCGGCTGCCTCGCAGAGGCGGGGCAGGAGGCCCTGGTCGTCAAGGGTCTTGAGCTCGGGGATCTCGCCCCCGCGTTCGGCGCGGCGCATGACCACCTCGAGCTCCTCCTCCCGGCTGGGATAGCCGATGGCGAGCTTCATGAGGAAGCGGTCGAGCT
>JANXYO010000136.1 GCA_025356015.1 Spirochaetaceae bacterium | reverse complement strand
AAGAAGGAGCTCGAGGAGGCCAAGGAATCGGCCGAGCTCGCGAACCGCGCCAAGAGCTCCTTCCTTGCCAACATGTCCCACGAGATCAGGACGCCCATCAACGCAATGCTTGGATTCACCCAGCTCATGCTCATGGACGCGGAGACGGGAGAGAAGGCCCGCTCGAGGCTGCTCGCCGTCTCGCGCGCCGGCGAGCACCTCCTGGCCCTCATCAACGATATCCTCGGGCTTTCGAAGATCGAGTCGGGGCAGCTGGCCCTCAACCTCGGGGCCTTCGACCCAGGAGCCATGGTGCGTGAAGTCGCCGAGATGTTCCGGGCCCAGGCCGAGATGAAGGGTCTGGCCCTCGCTGTGACACTCGGGCCGGAGCTACCAGAGGCGATCGCCTCGGACGAGGCCAAGCTCAGGCAGATCCTCGTCAACCTCGTGGGAAATGCAATCAAGTTCACCCGGGCCGGCAGGATCGAACTGCGCGCCTCGGCGGCTCAGGACCGGGACGGGACAATCGGCCTCAGCGTCGCCGTCGCCGACAGCGGCCCCGGCCTCATGGTGGGAGACCATTCGCGGCTCTTCAAGCCCTTTAGCCAGGGCTCGGCCGGAGAGCAGGGGGCAGGAGGGACGGGCCTCGGCCTGGCCATCAGCAGGAGCTTCGCGAGACTCATGGGCGGCGACATCACCGCCGAATCGCGGAGCCCGGGAGGGAGCGTCTTCAGCTTAAGCCTGCGGGCCGGCCTGGCCGAGAGGCCTGCAAGACCTCAGCGGCAGGCCGAGCGCAGGGTGCTGGGTCTCGCCCCCGGACAGCCCGCACCGCGCATCCTCGTCGTGGACGACCACGAGGAGAGCAGGGCCTTCCTCGTGGAACTCCTGAGGAGCGCGGGCTTCCTCGCCGATGAGTGCAGCAGCGGCAGGGAGGCGGTGGAGAGCTGCGCAGCGAAGCTGCCTGACCTTGTGCTCATGGACCTCAACATGCCAGAGCTGGACGGCTACGCGGCCGCGAGGGGGATATCCGAGCTATCTGGCGGTGCCGCTGTCCCCATAGTCGCGGTCACGGCTGGTGCCTTTGGCGACGAGCGCAAGAGGGCGGCGGAATCGGGCATGAAGGGCTGGCTCCTCAAGCCATTCAGCGTGGACGAGGCCTTCGCGGTGATCGCCGACTGCCTCGGCGTCGATTACGAATACGCCAAGGAGCCAGAGCCGGCGGATGGCCAAGGCCCGGAGATCGGTTCGGCCGAGGGCATCGGCCGTGACGAGGCCATCGCGATGCGCGATGCGGCGATAGCGGCGGACTTCGACCGCCTCATCGAACTCGTCGCCGAGACCGAGGCGGCTTCTCCAGTCCTGGGCAGGAGGCTTCGCGAGCTCGCCTCGGTCTTCGACTACCAGTCCATCGTGGTCGAGCGCTACAGCGCGAGCATGGAAGTGGTGGTCCGCGAGCAGATTCGCGAGATCCGCGATTCCCAGGCGGCGACCATCTTCGCCCTCGCCAAGCTCGCCCAGTCGCGGGATGACGACACGGGGGGCCATCTCGAGAGGGTGCAGGGCTTCTGCACCCTGCTCGCGCGCGCTCTGAACGAGAGGAAGGAGTACTCGCGCATCATCACAAGGCCCCTGGTCGAGGAGATCGCCAGGGCAAGCCCCCTTCACGACTTCGGCAAGGTGGGGATACCCGACGCCATACTCCTCAAGCCGGGGAGACTGAGCAGGGAGGAATTCGAGGTGATCAAGCGCCACACGATCATCGGGGCCGAGACCCTGCAGGCCGTGCGCCTCATCCATCCCCAGAGCAGCTTCATTGTCCTGGGGATCGAGATCGCCAGGTCCCACCACGAGCGCTGGGATGGCTCGGGTTACCCCGACGGCCTTGCCGGGGAGTCGATCCCCCTGGCAGCCAGGATCATGGCCTTCGCCGATGTCTATGACGCCCTGCGCTCGGACAGGGTCTACAAGAAGGCCATGCCCCACGCCGAGGCGGTCGCCGTCATCGCCAAGGGCTCCGGCGGGCACTTCGACCCCGGTGTCATGCCGGTGTTCCTGGAGCACGAGGCACAGTTCGCCGATCTCTACTCCAGCCTGGAGGCCGCCGCCAGCGCGAAGGGGGCCTGAAACCTTTACAGTCCGGGATTCAGCGCGTATCATGCTCGGGACGCGCACAGCGCCGATCCTAAGGAGGACTCAAAAATGAACCCGGTCGAACAGTGGCAGCACGAGACACAGGGTAAGGCGGCCTGCGAGGCGCTGAAGAAGAATGGCTTTGACGCCCATTATGTCGCCACCGGCGAGGAGGCCCTCGCCCGCGTGACAGCCTTCGTGAAACCAGGAATGAAGGTCGGCTTCGGCGGTTCGATGAGCGTCAAGGCTCTCGGGACCCAGGAAAGGATCAAGGCGATGGGGGCCGAGCTCCTCGACCACAACGCCCCGGGACTCGATGCGGCGCGCAAGCTCGAGATCCTCCGCGCCCAGCTCACCTGCGACCTCTTCATCTCCGGCTCGAACGCAGTCACCCTCGAAGGAGACATAGTGAATGTCGACGGCAACGGCAACCGCGTAGCCGCCCTCACCTTCGGCCCCAAGAAGACGGTTGTCGTCGTCGGAGCCAACAAGATCGTCCGCGACCTCGACGAGGCCCTCGCCCGGCTTGAGACGACGGCCGGCCCCATGAACAACAAGCGCCTGGACAAGCCCAATCCCTGCGTCAAGACGGGGACCTGCCAGGACTGCCAGGGCGAGACGAGGATATGCCGGGTGTACCAGATCCTTCGCCGCAAGCCCTCCCTCTCCGACTTCACCGTGGTGGTGGTGGGGGAGAGCCTGGGCTACTAGGGGAGGGGAAAGGCGGGGGCAGAAGGTGTCTCGCTCACTCGCCCTCGTCTGCTGGGACGACAGGGACGCCGACGCATACTCGGGCCAGATCGCGTCCCTGTTCGCCGACTCGATCGAGCTGCGGCCCTACCGCGCCGACGGCCCTGGCATCGAGGATGCCGGGGCCGCTGAGCTCGTCCTCTTCGACAGCTTCGAGTCCTTCCGGCGCTGCGGCAGCATCGACCTTCCGGCCAACGCGATCATCGCGACGCGCACGATATCGAAGGCGGGCCTCGAGGCCCTCGCTGGCCTTCCGCGCGGCATGGACGCCGCCGTCATTGACGCGACGACCTCGATGGCCGAGGAGATGACATCGGCCTTGGTCCACCTCGGCCTGCGGCGCCTGCAGCCCCTCGGCCAGGGGGCTCCCGCTCCGGCCGGGCTCGGAGCAGCCGTCGTCTTTGGCCAGGCCTCCGCAGCTCCTCCGGGCCTCGCCGTGTTCGACGCCGGCAACTGCCTGCTTGACGTGGGGACGATCATCGACATCGGTGTCCGCCTCGGCCTCGTCGGGCTCCTGGACAGGCGGAATATCCGCGCGAGCTACCGCGAGCTCGCCACCACAGACTCGGGGCTCGCATCGATCCTTGGCAAGATGAACCGCCTCGAGAGCTCCATCGACATCCTCCTGGGAGCCGTCGACGCTGGGGTCGCCGGAGTCGACGCAGAGGGCAGGATCTTCGTATGCAATGAGGCCGCGAAGGCCCTCATGGCTCTTCCGCCCGGCTCTGCCCTGGGAGCCGAGGGCTCGGCCCTCTTCCCCGGCATTCCCTTCGACCGCGTCCTCGAGTCGAGGGCCCCGGTCAAGGACAGGCTCAAGAAGTTCGACGGACTCGATCTGGTCTACTCGATCGATCCCATCCTCCACTCGGGCATCTTCTATGGCGCCCTCGCCGTCCTGGCGCGGCCCGGCGAGGAAGAGAGGGCGCGGCACAGGATCAGTGCCCAGCTCCTTGGCAAGGGCTACAGGGCCCGGTACTCCTTCAGGGACATCCGCGGCGATAGCGCCGCGATCGCGCGCTGCCGCGACATCGCCCTGCGCATGGCCGACTCGAACTCCTCGGTCCTCATCTCGGGCGAGAGCGGCACCGGCAAGGAGATGTTCGCCCAGGCGATACACAACAGCTCGAGCAGGCGCGACTTCCAGTTCGTCGCATTCAACTGCGGCGCCCTGCCGGCGAGCCTCCTTGAGAGCGAGCTCTTCGGATACGAGGAGGGGGCCTTCACAGGGGCGAGGAAGGGGGGCAAACCGGGGCTCTTCGAGCTCGCGCATCGCGGCACGGTCTTTCTCGACGAGATCGGCGAGATGCCCAACGACCTGCAGATGAGGCTCCTGCGCGTCCTCGAGGAGCGCGTGGTCATGCGCCTCGGGGGGGACAGGCTCATCGGCATCGACATAAGGGTGGTGGCGGCGACCAACCGCGACCTCGAGGCACTGGTCGAGTCCGGCAAGTTCAGGGAGGACCTCTACTACCGTCTGAACGTCCTGCCCCTCCGCATTCCCCCATTGAGGGAGAGACCCGAGGACATCGTGCCCCTCATGAGGGAATTCCAGAGGATCTACGGTTTCGACTTCGAGCTCTCGAGCCAGGCCGAGCGCATCTTCCTTGCGCACAGGTGGAGGGGGAACGCCCGCGAGCTGCGCAACTATGTCGAGTTCATCGCCAACCTGGCCTTGAAGAGGGTCGAGGCCGCGGACCTTCCCTTTGACACCGAGGCCGAGGTCGCAGGGGCGAAGGCGCCGGCCAGGAGCCTCAATCCGGGGACCGAGGGGAAGCGTGTCTTCCTCCTTGGGGAGCTTGAGGCCGCCTTCCGTTCTGGCTCGAGGCTGGGGAGGCGGAGCCTCTACCGCAGGGCCAAGGAGAGCGGGATCTATCTGAGCGAGCAGGAGATCCGCAGGCTCCTGCGGGAACTCGAGGGCGAGGACCTTGTCACGATCTTCCCGGGCAAGGGCGGGACAATCATCACCGAGGCGGGACGCCGGCGCCTTTCCTCAGCCGGCCTCGCGGGCGCCTAGGAGCCTGTCGGCCTTTGGATGCGGGCGGGGAGCGAGCGAGCCTCGAGCAGAAAACCGGTGAGGATTGAGGGCCATACTGCCTGTATGGCCCGATTGACGAGCCGGTTTTATGCCGAGGGGCGCCGCGGTTCCGCCCGCAAGCCGTAGAAGGCCGAAGGGCCGCGGAAGCCTAGCCGCGAAGCACAGCCAGGCGCTTGAGGTTGTATGCGCACAGCACAAGCTCCCACTCGAGATCGACCTTCTCGAGCCCGCGTAGCAGGAACTGGCGGAAGCCGAGGATCTGCTTGACGATGCCGAAGACCGGTTCGACCGATTGCTTGCGCAGGCGGTAGAACTTTTTCGCCTCATCGGTGCCCATGACTTCGGCCATCAGCCTGACCCACTGCAATTGATAAGGCTTGTCACCGGACGGAGGACGGGGATCCTTCCTTGGACGGAAGTCATGGCGCCGGGCAGCGTGATCGGTCTCTTTTGTCACGGGAACCAGCACCGTGATCTCCTGGCCCTGGACGGCCCGGACCGGCTTCTCGCTCGCGTATCCCCTGTCCGCGAGGACCGTCCTCGGCTTGCCGAGGACGGCAGGGATGGCGGCGGTGTCGACGGCAAGCTCGTCGGCGTCGCTTGAGTTATTCGTCACGCGGCCCGCGACGACAAGCATGGTACCCTCGGCGTCCACAACTGCCTGCGCGTTGTAGCCCTGGAAATACTCGCTGCGATTGTTCCTGCGCATGATGCGGCTCTCGGCGTCGGTCAGGTTTGCCTGCTCGGTGTCGACCGGTCCTTCCTTCGGCTCCCTGATGGACGTTCCCTTGCTCCTGCCGTTCCGGTCATTCCGGTCGCGGACCTTTTTCTCGTATTCCCGGCGCTCGAGCTCGGCCCGGTCCCGTGCCCGCTTCTCGATCTCCTCCTGCGCGACCCTCATCTTCGCCTTGAGCTCCGTGAGCCGCTCAAGCTCGGCATTGACCTCGTCGCCGCGCTCGTCCTTGACCTTGTCCTCGCTCTCGGCCCGGGTGAGGAGTCTGTCGATCTCGAGCTTCAGTTCCTGCTCAAGCTCGCGGGCCCGGTCGTAGCGGATGCTCTTGTGGATCGAGGCGTTGGCCTTGATCCTGCTTCCGTCCACGCTGACCGTTCCCAGCTTGAGGACCTTCATTTCCTTCGCGAGCATGAGGATCCTCAGAAAGGCCTCTGAGACGGCCGCCTTGTTCCTGACGCGGAAGCTGCAGATGGTGTCATGGTCCGGATGCTGGTTCGCGCAGATGTAGCGCACGGCGACATCGCTCCAGGTCGCCTTCTCGATCCGGCGGCTCGAGAAGGTCCCGTGGCTGTAGCAATACAGCAGAAGGGCCAGGAGCATGTGCGGATGGTATTGCTCGTCACCGCTCCCTCGCTCGTTGACGACGAATCGGCTCACCGGTACCATCGCGGCCGCTTCGATCGTGAAGTGGACGATATGGTTGGCCGGCAGCCATTCCTTGAGGTCGTAGGGCAACAACAAAGGCTGGTCGCGGTCCACTGGCTTGAATCGGGTTCCCATTCCCGAATTCTATCCTGCCTTCTCAGGAAAGGGAATTCGGCGGTCCAAAGGCCGACAGGC
>JANXYO010000130.1 GCA_025356015.1 Spirochaetaceae bacterium | reverse complement strand
CGACCCGGTCGACGGCATGGGAGCCGCCGCCGCCCGCCTCGCCGCCGAACGCGGCATCGAGGTCATCACGATCAACGCCCTGCAGAAGTTCAACCTGCCCTCGGCCCGGGCCAAGGCCTCGGGCGAGCTCGCCGAGCTCCTTGAGCTTTCGAAGGGGATCGGCTGCCGCGCGGTTGTCCTGTGCCCGAACAACGAAAGCGGCGACAAGCGCAGCGTCGCCGAGCGCGCCGACGACACGGCCGAGGCCCTCGCCGCCTACGGTCCCATGTTCCAGGCCGCCGGCATCCTGGGCTATGTGGAGCCCCTGGGTTTCGGGATCTCCTCCCTCGCCTCCCTCGCGGTCGCGGCCCAGGCCATAGCGAAGTCGAAGCAGTCCGGCTACCGGGTCGTCGTCGACACCTTCCATTTCCACATCGGCCCCGACGCTGGCGATGTCTTTGGCAAGGGCCTGAGCGTGCCCTCCATCGGCCTCGTCCACATATCGGGGGTCGAGCTCGACATGCCGAAGTCGGACTTCCGCGACGAGCACCGCGTCCTGGTCGGCCCCTCCGACAGGATGAAGAGCAAGGACCAGATGCTCCGTCTCGAGGCCGCTGGCTACCGCGGGGACTACTCATTCGAGCCATTCTCCCCGGCTGTCCAGAAGCTCAAGGTGCCCGAGCTCACCTCGGCGCTCAAGGCGAGCCTCGACTACCTGACATCCTGAAAGAATTCGAGAAGGCCATGGTCCATCGGCCCTGAATATGTGAATTCAAGCCAAAGAGGAGGTTCCTGCATGTCAGCACAGATCAACATCGGAGTCATCGGCGCGGGAAGGATCGGCAAGATCCATGCCGAGAACATCGCCTATTTCATGCCCCAGGCGCGGCTCGCGGCCATCGCCGACCTAAACATGACGCCCGCCATCGAGGAATGGGCGAAGAAGCTGGGAGTCCCCACGGTCACCAAGGACCCGAGGCAGATCCTCGCGGACAAGACGATCCAGGCCGTCCTCATATGCTCCTCGACTGATACCCACGCCGACTTTGTGGTGGAGGCCGCCAGGGCGGGCAAGCACGTGTTCTGCGAGAAGCCCGTCGACCTCACGGTCGCCAAGGTCAAGGCGGCCCTCGAGGCCGTGAAGAAGGCCAACGTGAAGCTCCAGGTGGGCTTCAACCGCCGCTTCGACCACAACTTCCGCAGGGTGCGCGACCTGGTCGCGGCCGGCGAGATCGGCAGTCCCCAGATTATCAAGATCACCTCGCGCGACCCGGCCCCGCCCCCTCCCGCCTACGTGGCGGTCTCCGGCGGCATCTTCCTCGACATGACGATCCACGATTTCGACATGGCCCGCTTCCAGGCTGGAAGCGAGGTCGTCGAGGTCTACGCGGCCGGGGCCGTCCTCGTGGACAAGGCCATCGGCGACGCGGGCGACGTCGACACGGCCATCATAACCCTCAAGTTCGCGAACGGTGCCCTCGGCGTGATCGACAACTCGCGAAAGGCCAGCTATGGCTATGACCAGCGGGTGGAGGTCTTCGGCTCCAAGGGCTCGGCGGCCGCCGAGAACGACTCGCCCAGCACGGTCAGGCTCTCCAACGAGGCCGGGGTCTCGGGCGAGAAGCCCCTGTACTTCTTCCTCGAGCGCTACAAGGAGGCCTTCATCGCCGAGATGCGCGCCTTCCTCGACGCCGTGGCGAAGGACACTCCCTGCCTCGTGACCGGAGAGGATGGGCTCCAGGACCTCCTCGTGGCTCTCGCGGCGAAGAAGTCGGTCGCGGAGAAACGCTCCGTCAAGATCTCCGAAATCGGCTAGGGCGCGGGAAGATGATCATCAAGCACGACCGCCCCTTCGCGAAGGACTACGAGTCCATCGTCGAGAGGGGCGGGCCTAACTCGGACATGCTCATGGACTTCGGGATACTGAGCCTGGCCGCAGGAGAGGCATGGGACTCGGGGGAGGCCGACGAGAAGGCCCTCCTCCTTGTCTCGGGCGAGCTCGACCTGGCCTGGAAAGACGGCCCTGGCCGGGAGCAAAGGGCCAGGGCGAGGCGCGCGAGCTTCCTTGACGAGGCGCCGACCGTCCTGCATCTGCCATCTGGCTCGCAAGCGAGGCTGGTCGCGGGTTCCGGGGGCGCCCAGGTCGCCGTCTCAAGGACCGACAACCCGCGCGCCTTCTCTCCGAGGCTCTACCTCGCCGCCGACTGCAGGGACGAGGAGAGGGGAAAGGGAACGATGCGCGAAACCAGCACCAGGATCGTGCGGACGGTGTTCGACGACTCTGATGCCCCCTACGCGAACCTCGTGGTGGGCGAGGTCGTAGCCGCCCCTGGCAAGTGGTCGAGCTATCCTCCCCACCACCACCCCCAGCCCGAGATCTACCACTACCGCTTCCACCCGGGCCAGGGCTTCGGCCTCACCGTAATTGGCGAGGATGCCCACCTCATCGGCGACAAGGACACCGTCCTCATCCGCGAGGGCCAGGTCCATCCCCAGGCCGCGGCCCCGGGCTACGCGATGTGGTACATCTGGGTCATCCGCCACCTTGAGGGCAGACGCTACGTGCAGCCGACCTTCGTAGGCGAGCACGCCTGGGTCCAGGCGAGCGACGCGAAGATATGGCTCGCACCCTCGGAGCGGGCCGCCCAGGCCTCGGGCCCGAAAGGATGAGCAACATGAAAACCCTTCGCCTTACGATGGCTCAGGCCCTCGTCCGTTTCCTCGACAACCAGTACGTCGAGATAGACGGCGTGGAGACCAAGTATGTGGCCGGCGTCTTTGGCATATTCGGCCACGGCATCGTGGTCGGCCTGGGCGAGGCCCTCGCGGGCAGCGGCCATTCCCTGCGCTTCTACCAGGGCAAGAACGAGCAGGGGGCGGCCCACGCCGCCATGGGCTTCGCCAAGCAGCGCGACCGCGCCCAGATCATGGCCGTCACGGCCTCGATCGGTCCCGGCTCCCTGAACATGGTGACGGCGGCCGGGACGGCCACGGTCAACCGCATCCCCGTCCTCTTCCTCCCGGCCGACTCCTTCGCCTGCAGGCAGCCCGATCCCGTGCTCCAGCAGGTCGAGCAGTTCGCCGACTTCAACGTGACCGCCAACGACGCCTTCAAGGCCGTGAGCCGCTACTGGGACAGGGTGTCGAGGCCCGAGCAGCTCATGACCGCAATGCTCAACGCGATGCGCGTCCTCATCGATCCCGCCGAGACCGGGGCCGTCACCGTGGCCCTGCCCCAGGACGTCCAGGGCGAGGCCTACGACTATCCCGAGGAATTCGTCGCCAAGCGCGTCCACCACATCGAGCGCCGGATCCCGGGCCAGGCCATGGTCGAGCGAGCGATCGCCATGATCAGGGCCGCGAAGCTCCCCTACGTGATCTGCGGGGGAGGGGCACGCTATTCGGGAGCGGCGAAGGAGCTCAAGACCTTCTGCGAGCGCTTCCACATCCCCTTCGGCGAGACCCAGGCCGGCAAGGGCCTCCTGCCCTGGGATAACCCCTACAACCTCTCGGGGCTCGGTAACACGGGTGGCCTCGCGGCCAACCGCCTGGCCAAGAAGGCCGACCTCGTGATCGCCCTCGGGACGAGGCTCGGCGACTTCACGACCTGCTCGAAATGGCTTTTCCAGAACCCCGAATGCAGGATCCTGGGAATCAACGTCGCCTCCTTCGATGCCTACAAGATGAACGCCGAGCCCATGGTGGCCGACGCCAGGCTCGCCCTCGCCGCGATGACCAAGGCACTCGCCAAGGAGGGCTACCGCTCCTCCTGGGGACAGGACATCGAGCGCGAGCGGGCGATCTGGAAGATAGAGGTCGACAGGATCTACGCCCAGGAGGCCGAGGGCTCGATCTCCCAGGCCAGGGCCCTCGGGGAGCTCAACGACCGCCTCCTGCCCCGCGACGCCATCGTCGTCTCGGGCTCGGGCTCGATACCGAGCGACATGCAGAGGGTCTGGCGCACGAGGAGCCCCGGCTCCTACCACATGGAGTATGGCTTCTCCTGCATGGGCTACGAGATAGCGGCCGCCCTGGGCGTCAAGATCGCCGAGCCTGACCGAGAGGTCGTGGCCATAGTGGGCGACGGGGCCTACACGATGCTCCACACGGAGCTCCTCACCTCGATCCAGGAGGGGCGCAAGATCATCGTCGTCGTCCTCGACAACTCGGGCTTCCAGTGCATCGACAACCTCCAGTCAAGCCAGGGCATCGGCCATTTCGGCAACGAGTGGAAGAGGCGAGAGGCCTCGACCGGGGGCCTCACCGGGGCCGCGGTCGCCGTCGACTTCGCGAAGAACGCCGAGAGCTGGGGGGCCCTGGGCCTGCGCGCGCGCAGCGTCGAGGAATTCCGAAGGGCGGTCAAGCGGGCCCTCCGGGAGGAGCGCTCGGTCGTTATAGACGCCAAGGTCGCCGCGAAGTCGATGACCGGAGGCTACGAGTCCTGGTGGCGCGTAGGCACGGCCGAGGTCTCTGACAATCCCGAGGTCGTGAAGGCGGCCCAGGACCAGAAGCTGAATGTGGCAAAGGCGAGGAAGTTCTAGCAGTCGGAAGAGAAGAGGAACCACGCAGCAGCGCCCGAGACTCCGTGTCTCCGTGGTTGCCTTTGATTCATCTTCATCAAGGAGCATGACATGAGCGATAGCGGAATCAAGCTGGCGATCGCGCCTATCGGATGGACTAACGACGACCTGCCCGAGCTCGGGGGGAACATACCCTTCGAGCAGTGCGTGAGCGAGATGGCCCTCGCGGGCTTTGTCGGGAGCGAGGTGGGGAACAAGTACCCCAGGGACCCGGCCGTGCTGAACAAGGCGCTCGGAATGCGGGGGCTGACCATCTGCAACGCCTGGTTCTCCAGCTTCCTGACGACGAAGAGCTACGAGGAGGTCGAGAAGGCCTTTATCGCGCATCGCGACTTCCTCTACGCCGTGGGCGCCCGCGTGATAGGCGCGGCCGAGCAGGGCCACTCGATCCAGGGCCAGGAGAAGAGCGTGTTCGCCGCGAAGCCGAGCTTCACCGAGGCCGAGTGGAAGCGCCTCACCGAGGGCCTTAACCGTTTGGGCGAGAGGGCGAAGGAAAAGGGCATGAGCCTCACCTACCACCACCACATGGGCACGGGGGTCCAGACCGCTCTTGAGATCGACAGGCTCATGGAGGGCACAAAGACGGGTCTCCTCGACCTCCTCTACGACACCGGTCACCTCGTGTTCTCCGGCGAGGAACATCTCGCCGTGCTCAGGAAGTGGGGCTCGAGGATAAAGCACGTCCATCTCAAGGACGTGAGGATGGAGGTTGTCCAACGCGTCAGGAAGGAGGGCCTGAGTTTCCTCGCCGCCGTGAAGGCGGGGGCCTTTACCGTCCCGGGCGACGGTGGTGTTGATTTCGTGCCCGTCTTCGCCGCCCTCAAGGCTGCGGGCTACTCGGGCTGGTGGGTCGTCGAGGCGGAACAGGATCCCGCGAAGGCAAATCCCCTCGAGTACGCGATCAAGGCGCGGAAATACATAAGGGAAAAGGCGGGGATCTAGATTTGATCAGTAAAATGCCCCTCCTATACATAGAATGGAGGCTCGGGATAGAATCTGCGCCGCAAGCAAACCACTGTGGGTACACGAAAGGGATGGAACATGGAACTCAACCTCGATCTTGCCAACCTCTCCAAGGCCTTGCCTGAAGACCTCACTCCCGACCAGAGGGCGAAGGCCCAGACCCTCTTCCTAAAACGGCTCTCCCTCCAGGCCCACGAATTCTTCGGCGGCAAGATGCAGACCGTGCCCAAGTGCGGGCTCTGGGGCTTCAACTGGTTCAACGTCTGGTACACGCCCGGGGTCTCGGCCGTCTCCACAGCGATCCGCGACGACAACGACCTCTCCTTCGCCCTCTCCAACAGGGGCAACCTCGTGGCCGTGGTATCCGACTCGACCCGGGTCCTCGGCGACGGGGACTGCAGCCCTCCCGGCGGCCTCGGCGTCATGGAGGGCAAGGCCTTCCTCATGAAATACCTGGGTGGCGTCGACGGCGTGGCCCTGTGCATCGACTCCCGCGGCAAGGATGGCAAGCACGACCCCGACAAGATCATCGACTTCGTGAAGATGGTCGCCCCCTCCTTCGGCGCCATCAACCTCGAGGACATATCCCAGCCCAACTGCTTCAAGGTCCTCGATGAGCTGCGTGAGGCCTGCGACATCCCCGTCTGGCACGACGACGCCCAAGGCACGGCCTGCGTCACCCTGGCCGGCCTGGTCAACGCCCTCAAGCTCGCTGGCAAGAAGATAGGCGATGTCAGGATCGTCCTCCTTGGCGCTGGCGCCGCGAACACGACCATCGCCCGCCTCATCCTGGCGGACGGAGGCGACCCGGCCAAGCTCGTGCTCTTCGACTCGAAGGGCTCGCTCCACGCCGGGCGCTCGGACATCGAGAAGAACCCCGCCGACTACCGCAAGTGGGAGCTCTGCAGGAAGACCAATCCCAAGCGTTATGCGAACGAGGCCGAGGCCATCGCGGGGGCCGACGTCCTCATCGCCCTCTCCACGCCCGGACCCGACACGGTCAAGCGCGAGTGGGTGAGCTCGATGGCCGCAAAGTCCATCGTCTTCGTCTGCGCGAACCCGGTGCCGGAGATCTGGCCCCACGCCGCCAAGGAGGCCGGAGCCTTCATCGTGGCCACCGGCCGCGGCGACTTCCCCAACCAGGTCAACAACTCGGTCTGCTTCCCGGGCCTCCTCAAAGGGGCCCTCCTCGTGCGGGCCCGCAAGATCACCGACGGGATGGCCATCCGCTGCGCCCACTCCATCGCCGACTTCGCCGAGAAGCGGGGCATCCAAGCCGACAACATCATAGCCAAGATGAACGAGACCGAGGTCTTCGCCATCCAGGCGGCCGACGTCGCGATGCAGGCGGTCAAGGAGGGGGTCTCGCGTGTCTCCTTGAGCTGGCAGGAGGTCTACGACAGGGCGATGGCCGGCATCAAGGCTTCGAGGGCTCTCGCCGACGATCTCACGAAGCTCGGCCACGTGAAGAACCCGCCGGAATCCATGATCAAGGACGCCCTTGACTGGGCGGTGCGGCAAGTCCGCTAGGCGCGAGAAGATGAAGATCGGAATACCCTATCTGGGCAGGGAACTCGAGCTCGAGGTCCCCGACGCGAACCTCCTCGCCCTCGTCGAGCCGAACGAGGTCCAGGCCCTGGCCGACCCCGCCGCCGCGGTGAGGGAGGCCGTGGCCAGGCCCATCGATTCCAGGCCCTTCTCGGAGTTCCTCGAGGGAGCCCAGAAGGTCCTCGTGATCGTCAACGACGCCACGAGGCCCACGCCGACTCCCACCTTCCTCGACGCCCTTGGCGACCAGCTCGAGGCCAGGGGTGCCCGCTTCCTTGTGGCCACGGGAGCCCACCGCGGCCCCACCGAGGACGAGTACCGCCAGATCCTGGGGAGGCACTACGACCGCTTCAGGCGCAAGATCGAGGCCCACGACTGCCGCGACGAGGCGAGCCTGGTCGACCTCGGCTCGACCCGGAACGGCACCCCCATACTCCTCAACCGGGCCCTCATGGAGGCCGACCGCATCATTGCGACAGGCTCGGTGGAACCCCACTATTTCGCCGGGTACACGGGGGGCCGCAAGGCCTTCCTGCCCGGGGTCGCTGGCTTCAGGACCGTCGAGGCCAACCACCGCCTCGCCCTCGATCCGAGGGCCCGGGCCCTCGGCCTTGACGACAATCCCGTGAGCCAGGACATGGAGGACGCCCTGCGTCTCGTGCCGGGCAAGGTATTCTCGGTGATGGCCGTCCTTGACAAGCACCAGCGTCTCGCTGGCTGCCACGCCGGAGACATCCGCGCCTCCTTTGCCACTGCAGTCGAGCAGGCCAACCGGATCTTCGCCGTGAGGATGAAGAGCCAGGCCGACATCGTGATCTCGGTGGCCCGCCATCCCATGGACATCGACCTCTACCAGGCCCAGAAGGCCATCGACAACGGGGGCTTCGCGACGGCAGATGGAGGCATCCTGATCCTTGTGGCCTCATGCCGCGACGGTATTGGCGACAAGGCCTACATCGAGCTCCTGGGCTCGGCCTCAAAGCCCCTCGAGGTGATGGAGAAGATCGCGGCCGGCTACAGGCTCGGCTACCACAAGGCAGCCAAGATCGCCGAGGTGGCCGCGCGCGCCAGCATCCGCGCAATCAGCGAGCTCGATGCCGCGACCTTGAAGAAGGCCTTCATCGAGAAGAGGGAGGACCTGTCCCAGGCATTTGCCGAGGCCTTCGCGGAAAAAGGGAAGGGAGCCGAGGTCGCCATCCTCCTCGACGGGACCGTGACGGTTCCCCTGATCGACCGGAAAGGATGATGGGACAGGATTGATCTTTATTTTCAAATAGAAAATAATATCGACAGGCCGGCCCCACAGGCCCCATGCCCTTGCCAACGCAAGGCGGGCATCGGGCCGGAGCCTGGCTGTACAAGCACGGCAGGCCTTCGGCTGGCAGGCCCAGGAGGTCGATGGCCACGACTTCGCCGCCATGGACGAGGCGATCGAGAAGGCCAAGGCCATCACGGGCCAGCCCTGCATGATCGTCCTGGACACCATAAAGGCCAAGGGCTTCGCCCCCA
>JANXYO010000117.1 GCA_025356015.1 Spirochaetaceae bacterium | reverse complement strand
CCACCTGACATAGACTCCGTCTCGTTACTCAGCATGGGCGTTCAGGTGGCAGGATAACTCTGGAATAGACGGCAGGAATGACCGGAATACGCATTCTTGGCATGTTTGCTCCTTTCCCCGACTGCGGGGGAGGCATCGCTTTATGATGCCTACACTGAAAACTATGCTCGTTTGAGCAGTAGTTCGGCGTTTTGAGGCGAGGAAAGGAATGACTGCTGAAGTGGTCGAGTTAGCGGTCGAGTGTTGGACAGAAATGAAAATACCGAAGTCACATGGATTCTGTGACTCCGGTATTTCATTGTAATCAAAGGCGATACGCTGTTCTGTTTACAGCCGAGACCGGGAATCGCCCTCCGGTCGGCGACGTCCTGTCGCCTCTCTCCGGGCCGGGGAAGCTGCCCTCGCGCCCCTCCATGGGCTCTCGGCCGCAGGTCATGCTCATCGAATCGCATGACCTGCGGGGCAGGTGGTCGCCGCTCATCGAATCGCGGCGACCCTTCGATTCCCGGTCTCTCAAACTAAAAGCGCGACCCCTCATGGGATCGCGCTTTTTAAGCCGAGACCGGGAATCGCCCTCCAGGCCTCGACATCGTGTCTCGGCCTTCCGGGCCGGGGAAAGCGCTCTCGCCGCCATCCATGGCGGCTCGACCGATGAGCGCGCTCATTGAATCGCGCGCTCATCGGATCGCTTTCCCTTCGATTCCCGGTCTCGGCTCCCAAAGCAAAAGAACCCGCCATAGCGGGTTCTTTTGCCTAAAGAGCCGAGACCGGGAATCGAACCCGGTACCTGCGCATTACGAGTGCGCCGCTCTGCCAAGTGAGCTATCTCGGCGGGAACGCGGCCGACTATACCGGGTATCGCGGCGAAAATCAAGGGCGGCTATTTCTTCCTTCGTGAGCCGACGAACCTAATGAAGTCATTGATGTTCTTCACCACGATCTTGTCGGGGAAGAGCTCTAGCCGCCTCTGGTTGGCGAAGTGGCCGAGGATGGTCTGGACCTCGGCGTTGCTCATGCCGGCCCAGTGGGCGACGTCCTCGACTGAGACCTTGAACTCGCGCTTCTCACCGTCCTGCTCGCTTCCCCCGGAGACAACCGCGTTGGTCTCGTCGAACATGAGAAAGACGTCGGCGACCTTGGCCTGGGGGTCGTCGAGCTTGAGGATCATGAAACGGCGCTTCTGGTCCCAGATGCGTTTGGCGAAGAGCTTGAGGAGGCGCAAGGCGATCTGGGGGTTGCCCATCATGAGGACTTCGAAATTGGCCCTGTTGAACTCGAGGACCTTGACGGTGTCGATAGCCTGGGCCGTGGCCGAGCGGGGGGTGCCCTCGAGGATGGCCATCTCTCCGAAGATCTCGGGCGGCTGGAGGATGTCGATGGTCTTCTCGAGGTCCCCGACGATCTTGGAGATCTTCACCTTGCCGGCCTGGATGAGGTAGAAGCTGTCGCCCGGCTCGTATTCGGCGAAGATGATCTCGCCGGGCTGGTAGGTGCGCGCAAAGCGGGTGAAGGCGGCGAGATCAGCCACGGTTAGCCTCCTCCAGCTTGCGGAGGGCCTTGGTCGCCTTGATCCGCGTCGAGGCGTCCTCGTCGGCCTCCATGGTCAGGATCTTCTTGTAGAAGCCCCGGGCCCGCTCGATGTCGCTTTTCTTCTCGTAGGACTGGCCCAGGAAGAAGAGGGTGTCGATCAGGTCGGGATGCTTTGGGTTGGACTGCACCAGGCCGGTGAAATGCTTGATCGTCAGGTCGTACTGCTGGAGCATGAAGAGACAGCGTCCCATGTCGAAAAGGGATTTCCCCACGTACTCGCGGTCGGCGTTGGCCTCGACGATGCGCTTGAAGCCTGAGAGGGCCTCCTTGTACTTCTCGGAGCTGAAGAGGCTCACCGCCTCGTAGTAGGCCTTCTCCGCGCCGGAGAGGGGCTCGCCTCCGCTACGGCTCTCGGATCTCTCCTCTTCCTCACGCGGGGGGGGCGCGGGGCCGCGGGCCTGGCCAGGGGCAGCCCGTTGGGGCTCGGGCCTGCCTGCGGAATCGGCGAGGAGGGGGGCCGGGCCCTTGCCGTCCCCGAATTTCGTGGCCGCCGACTCGGACATCTCGAGATGGTGGCTCGCCAGGTCGGCAAGCTTCCCCGCCGGGTAATAGGTGAGGTAGCGGCTGAATATGTACTTGGCCTGGGTGTACTGGCGGTTCTTGAGGTAGTACTCGCCTGCCCTGAAGAGCCCCGCCTCGGGGCTCTGGGCCTCGGGCTTCTCGAGGAGGTTCTCGACCTGCTTGTGGACCCGCCTGAGCTGGGTCGAGAACACCTTGAGCATCTTCATGATGATGCGGATGTTCGCCTGGGAGAAGAGCTCGAACTCAGGGACCGTGAAGGTCAGGACCTGGGCATCGTTGAGGACGAGTGCGTTCTCCTCGCGGGGGTACTTGCCCATCGCGCTCTTGACGCCGAAGAACTCGCCGGTCTGGATGACCTCGTGGACGTCCTTGCCCGTCTCGATGTCTGAGTAGTTGAGGCTCACCTTTCCCGATTGGAGGATGTAGACCTTGTCGCTCGCATCGCCCTGGAAATAGATAACCGAGTTCGCGCGGTAGTTTCCCACCTTTGGCATCCGCTCTCACTCCCACCCGACATGCGATCGAAACGCCGCGTCGGCACTTATTTGCATGGTGCGCATCTTAGTTTACGCTTGCTCATCAAAGTTTGCCATAGCTTCAGGGCTCGAAGGGCAGATAGTCGAGCCGTTTGGCGAACCCGACCGAGTTTCTGACCCCCTGGTAGAGGGCAGCGGGGTCTCCCTTGACGAACATCGTGCGGCCACCTACCTTCACGCGGCCAAAATCCTCGATCTCAGCCTCGAAAAAGGAGCCGAATCTGGCCTCGTCGCCGTAGACCGGCTTCCCGGCCATGGTCAGGAGCTCGAGGTCCTCGCTCCCTGCGGCGCAGAGGTTCTCGTAGGGATCCTCGAACCTGGCCTTGAAGATCGCGATATCGGCGAAGGCTCCTGGCTCGAGGACGCCGACCTTGCCCTCGAGGCGAAGGGCCTTGGCGGGATTCGTGCTGACCATGTCGAAGAGGGTCTTGGCCGGCAGCTCCTCGCCATACATGGAGCGGTAGCAGTCCCTCGCGTATTTCATCTCGGCCAGGAGGTTGATCGAACCCGTGTGGGTCGAATCAGTCCCGAGGGCGACGTTGACCCCCGCGCGTAGGAGCTTGCGGATCTTGCAGGTGACGTTGAACATGAGCATGTTCGAGGCCGGACACCAGGCGACCGTGGCCTGGGCGCGCTTGATCTTGCGGATGTCCTCGTCCGAGAGGCCGATGCAGTGTATAAGGACATCGTATTCGTCCAGCATACCTGCCCGCTCGAGGATGCCCACCCCGTCCTGGCTCTCGCTGTCGAAGCCTTCCTCGAGGTGGGTGATGAAGGGCCAGTTGCGTTCCACGGCCCTCTGGTGCTCGATCTCGATCCCATCCCCCCACTTGAGGTCGAAGGAGGAGCATTCGTGGGCCAGGCAGTACTCGGCTATGGCCCTGATGGGCAGGCCCGGCAGCTGGGCCGCGTTGAGCTCGTGGGGGAAGTGGTCGTTTACCGTGCCGACTCCCGAGAAGAGGTTCTTGTAGGCGCCGAGGAGGTACATCCTCCCGATATCGATGGCCGAGCGCTCCTGATAGGCGGGGGAGGCCTTGAGGTCGACATCCCATGCCGACCAGTTGGTGTAGAAGCTGCCTTCTGGTGGCCCGATGGGGGGCAGGTAGTTCCCGCGAAGGTGGTCATGGACGTTGACCAGGGCGGGGTAGACGACGGATGCGCTTCCGACCTTGAGGGATTTCGGGGCATCGCGGCCATAGCCGGCCACCTTGCCGCCCTGGATGAGGAGGGAGACCGAGGAACGGATCTTCCTCGGTGTTACGACGGTAGCGTCGGAGAGCGCATAGGAGTCCACCTACACATTCTCGGCAAAATTGATCAGGAAGTTAAAGGGAGAGCCCCTAGTCGGCACAGAAGCGCATCGCGATGGCTGCCGAGCCATAGAGCCCGGCCTCGGCGCCCAGGCCTGGCCTGACGACGTAGGAGGCGAGGCGCGGAGGGGAGTCCAGGGCGGCGACATAGCCTCCGAGCTCCTCTTTGAGCAGGACGGCGACCCGCTCGACCATGCCCTCGCGCATGCCGATGCCCCCGCCGACGATGATGCGCTCGGGCGAGAGGGTGAAGGTCCATGCCGCGATGGCGCGGGCGAGGTAGCGGGCCTCGAGTTCCCAGGCGGGATGGCCGCTTGGAAGCTCCTCGGAGCGCTTGCCCCAGCGCGCCGCGATCGCGGGACCCGAGGCCATGCCCTCGAGACAGTCTCTGTGGAAGGGACAGGATCCCGCAAAGCCGTCACCCGGCTCGCGGGCGAGCTTGAGGTGGCCCAGCTCGGGGTGGATCATGCCGTGGACGAGGTCCCCTCCCGAGAAGACCCCGCCGCCGATCCCCGTCCCGACCGTGATGTAGACGAAATCCTTGAGCTCCCTCGCGGCTCCCCAGAGAAATTCCCCATAGGCGGCCGCGTTGACGTCGGTGTCGAAGGCGACGGGTAGGGAGAGCCTCGAGCGGAAGAAGCCCGCTATGTCGGTGTTGCTCCACAGCGGCTTGGGTGTCGAGGTGATGTAGCCCCAGGTGTCGCTTTTGGGCTTGAGGTCCACGGGACCGAAACAGCCGATGCCGAAGCAGTCGGGCTTGGCGTGGCCGTACTCGGAGCTGGTGAAGAAGGCGAGGGCGGCCTCGAGGGTCTCAAGCGGGCTTGTCGTCGGGACGCTTGCCCTCGCGATCAGCTGGGGCCGGGCTCGGTCTGAGCTGTTGGCCTGCAGGAGGCCGCAGACGAACTTGGTTCCTCCCGCCTCTATCGCGCCGATGGTCATGGCTTTGCTCCCGGTGGAGCCGGCGTGGTACCGGCTCCGCCATCGGCCGCCTTGCCCGGCTCCGCGGCGGGGGCAGCGGCCTTCGGCTCGGCTTTCTTGGGCGAGCGGTGGAGGTGCTTCGCGTAGATGAAATAGTCGTCGCCGGCCTCGTAGAAGTCGGCGATGTGGCCGATGGCGAGGTAGCCCGACTCGGTGAAGACGCCCCGGCCGATCGCGTCCTCCTTGCGCCTCGATGTCTCGAACCTAACGATGGCGGAGCTCGTGTCGCTCATCGCCTCCTCCTCGACCATCTCGATCAGACGCCTGCCCACACCCGTGCCGATGTAGGCTCGCTCGATGCAGATCGCCCTCACGTCGAAGGTGAAATCGGTGTCGGGGGCCCTGGCGAGGATCGCGAATCCTGCCAGGATCCTCCCGTCCCTGAGGTCCAGAAGGGTGAAGGGGTCCCCCGGCTTGACCTTCCAGGCCTGGAGGGTCTCCTTGAGCATGTCGAGTTCTATGTCCTTGAAGGCGCCGGTATCCTTGGCAAGCTGCTCGTATTCGCGTATTTCGATCATGCCGCTTTCTTCCTGATTTATCGCTATCGCTTCGAAGTATAGACCAAGGCCGCGCGAAAGTACACCCAAAAGGCAGGAGCCGGGCCCCTGGAAGGGGGTCCGGCTCCTGCCTTTTCTAGGGGGACTAGGGGACTGCGCCTTCGGACCTAGCGCACCATGAGGCCGAGGGTGGGCTCGAAGGTGTAGGTCTTGCCCGCCTGGACGTCAATGTTCGTCTCGAAGGCGAGGCCACCGGCGACAAGGCGGAGCACGTGCCTCCCGGCCGCGAGCTGGCCATTCGCCGCCCGCTGCTGGACGCCGTCGATGTAGACCTGGACCTGGGCCGCGTGGTCGCCCTTGAGGTCCTTGTTGACGAAGCTCTCGGGGAAGCTGAGCTGCCAGCCGGCGAGGGAGGGCATGAGGGTGGCGGTGACCGTCTGGGTCCCCGTGAGGGTTAACTGTGTCGAGAAGTCGAGGTAGCCTGGAGCGCGGACCGTGAGGCCGTAGGTCCCGGGTGGGAGCATGCTGACGAAGGGGGTCTGGCCCATGGGGTTGCCGTTGAGCAGGACCTGGGCCGCGTTGACGTTGGTCGCCACCACATTGAGCTGGTAGCTCAAGGGCTGGAGGTTCGCGTTGACCTGGGCCGCGCCGGAGACGACCACGTTCTGGCTAAAGTCCTGGTAGCCGGGGGCCCTGACCAGGACCGAGTAGGAGCCTCCGGGGACCTGTGCGCTAAAGGGGGTCCGGCCCGCGCTGTTGCCGTTGATGATGACCTCGGCCCCGGCCACGTTCGCGTTCACCGAAAGGGAGAAGGCAATCGGAATCAGGTTGGCCTGAAGGTTGACCACCCCGTTCACGAGGACGTTCTGGCTGTAATCGAGGTATCCGGGGGCGCGCACGAGCACGGTGTAGGATCCGACGGGCACCTGGGAGGAGAAGGGGGTCGTGCCTGCCGGGTTGCCATTGATGATCACCTGGGCGCCCGGGACATTGGACTGGACGCTGATGCTGAAGTTGTTGAGGAGGGCAGGCGGGGGAAGGGTGTTCATCCTCTGGGCCTGGGGTGGTGGCGGGGGAGCCCCCGGCTGCACGAGGTTCACGTTGATGACGGTGCCGCTCGAGCTCAGGTTGACGGTGGTGTCGTAGGGCAGGAAGCCCGCCTTCGCGACCTTGACCGCATACTGGCCGGCGGGCAGAAGCAGGGCGATGTTGGGCGCTGTCGTCCCCATGAGCCTGCCGTTTATGAAGACCTGGGCACCGCTCTGGTTGCACACGATCTGGAGCGCGCCCTTGTTCTGGGCGAAGGCCGCAGGTCCAAGCACGAGCAGGATGGATATAAGAACCAGGAGACGCTTCATCGATTACCTCCGAAAGGGATGCGAATGCATTTGACTAGGGATTCCAGCCTTCACGCTAAATATAGAACAACTCTAGTGCAATTTTACCCGTCTTTCCACACCCGTCCTCGGGCCGACCCTCCAGCTTGTGATTTCCCCCGGCAGCGCTATAGTAGTAATGGTAACCGCCGGATAGATTCCAAGGAGGACATACCGTGAAGAAGAAACTGATAATCGTTTTGCTGCTTGTCCTGGTGCTCGGCTCAAGCAGCTATGCCCAGCTCGTGATCGGAGCCTCGGGCGCCCTTCGTCTGGATACGACCATGTCGGCCAGCTCCATCGGGAGCGAATTCAAGAACGGCCAGAACGTCTTTTATGGGCCTTTTATCGAGATCATTTTCGGAAAGCTCGGCCTGGGCGTCTCGGGGAACTTCTCCTTTTTCGAGGACCTCGGCACCAAGTTCGTGGACTACGACGTGGACGGCTATCTCTCCTACCACATCTTCGGCGGGCGGGCCTTCCTCGATCCCTTTGGCGAGCTCGGCGTGGGCCTGATGGCCTACAGCTACGCCAATTCCAGCGAGAATCCCTCGTATAACGGCGATAGCAGCCTGCCCATAGCGGCGAACTACTACTGGTACGGTGCCTTTGGCCTGGGCGTCAACCTCGGTCCGATCGGCATCTTCGGCAAGATGGCCTACAATTTCCGGATACCCGGCCACCTTACGGGGAAGGACGATTTCGGCAATTCCTATGACATTCCCTACTATGGCTCTTACAGCGTGAACGGACTTGGCCAGCCCATCGTCAACCCCTATGTTCCCAACATCCGCTTTGTCCTCGGAGCGAAGCTGATCCTCTAGCCTCTCTTCCTGACTAGAGTTCGAGAGCGGGGGCCGTCCGGCAGGGCGGCCCCCGCTCGTCTTCGTGTCAGCCTGTGAAACGACATTTTGCGACTTGACGCCTGACCCACCCGGACTATATAAGGATAGCATTCACAGACAGCGAGACGACCTTTAGGAGGACAGCCATGCCCATGGGCAACAAGTACGGTACCCACCGCGTCATCGAACCCGCGGGGGCCATGCCGCAGACGGCGCAGAGGATCAGCAACGACATGTCCGTCGTCTACGACAACGAGATCCTCCTCGACGTCATCGCCCTCAACATCGACTCGGCCTCCTTCACCCAGATCGAGGAGCAGGCCGGCGGCGACATCGAGAAGATCAAGACGATCATCCTCGGCATCGTCTCCGAGCGGGGCAAGCAGCAGAACCCGGTGACGGGCTCGGGCGGCATGCTCATCGGCAAGGTGGCGAAGATCGGCTCGGCCCTCAAGGACCGCGACCTCAAGGTCGGGGACAAGGTCGCCTCCCTCGTCTCCCTCTCCCTCACCCCCCTCAAGATCAACAAGATCCTCAAGGTCCATCCCGAGATCGACCGTCTCGAGGTCGAGGCCCAGGCCATCCTCTTCGAGTCGGGAATCTACGCCAAGCTCCCCACGGACATGGACGAGGGCCTCGCCCTCGCCGCCCTCGACGTCGCCGGAGCCCCAGCCCAGACCGCCAAGCTCGTGAAGCCCGGCATGTCCGTCCTCGTCCTCGGGGCGGGCGGCAAGTCGGGCATCCTTTGCTGCTACGAGGCCATGAAGCGGGTAGGGCCCACGGGCAATGTCATCGCGAACATCCACTCGGAGCGCTCCCGCAAGGTCCTCGAGGGTCTCCACCTCGCCCACAAGGTCATCACCGCCGACGCCACCAAGCCCACCGACATCCTTGAGGCGGTGCTCGAGGTCAACGGTGGCAAGGAAGTCGACCTCTGCATCAACTGCGTCAACATCCAGGGCACCGAGATGGCGTCAATCCTGCCGGTCAAGGACGACGGCATCGTCTACTTCTTCTCTATGGCGACGAGCTTCACCAGGGCGGCCCTGGGCGCCGAGGGCATCGGCAAGGACGTGACCATGATCATCGGCAACGGCTACACAAAGGACCACGCCGAGATCACCCTCTGGGAGCTCCGCGAGAATGCCGGTCTGCGCAGGCTCTTCGAGGAACAGTACATGAAGTGAGGGCCGGCGGGCTTTGCTGGGCGGGCGCAAGGGGCCCTTGGAAGCCGATTTCGCCCGTCTTCGCGCATTAGGCCCGCGACCGAAGACGAAAACCATGGTATAAAGGAAAGGTAGGGACGGCGAGCTGGCGCGGCAGCGGCAGCGGGGGCTGTCCGTCCCTCCGCAGGTGATCCCTAAAGCCTGCGCATTGCATGTCAGAATGTACGTGACCGCCGGCAACCGCCCTCATGGGGAGGACGGATGGCAGCGGTCGCCCGGGGGCTCCCCGTCCCCGGCGCGGCGTGTCCCATTCAAGGGAGTACGCCGGTACAGGGAGGCCGGGCATAACCGGTGGGTGGACGAGACCCCCCTTCCCTCCACAAAGGACTCACCTCATGACGGCCGAATTCCCCCGGCTCAAGCTCGACAGGTCCCTTTCCATGTTCGAGGAAGCCAAGCGTCTCGCCCCCGGCGGAGTGATGGGCATCCGCAGGCCCTACAACTTCGTCCAGGGCGAGTACCCGATCTTCATCGACCGCGGCTATGGCGGCCACATCGTCGATGTCGACGGCAATGACTACATCGACATGCTCTGCGCCTACGGGCCGATCATCCTCGGCTACGACGAGGCCGAGATCAACACGGCCGTGAAGCGCCAGATCGACGAGAAGGGCTTCTGCTTCTCCCTGGTCCAGCCCGTGCAGAACGCCCTCGAGGAGCGCCTCACCAAGCTCATCCCCTGCGCCGAGCAGGCGATCCTGGTCAAGACCGGCTCCGACGCCACCACCCTGGCGGTGCGCATCGCCCGTGGCCACACCGACCGTAAGCTCATCCTGCGCTGCGGCTACCACGGTTGGCACGACTGGTGCGTCGAGGTCCGCGGAGGCGTCCCCGAGGAGTTCACGAACCTGACCCTTGAGTTCGAGTACGGCAGCCTGGCCGAGCTCGAGGAGCTCCTCGAGAAGCACCGTGACCAGGTGGCCGGTATCATCATCACCCCCGTGGGCCACCCGAACGCCCATCCCGTGGTCGAGCCCCCGGCCGGCTACCTCAAGGGCGTGCGCGAGCTCGCCACCAAACACGGTGCCGTCCTCATCTTCGACGAGGTCCGCACCGGCTTCCGCGTCTCCATGGGAGGGGCCCAGGAGCGCTACGGCGTGACCCCCGACCTCGGGACCTTTGGCAAGGCCATGGCCAACGGCTACGCGATCAGCGCCGTCGTGGGCAAGCGCGAGTTCATGAGCGTCGTCGAGAAGAAGGTCTTCGTATCCTCGACCTTCTTCCCCAACAGCCTCGAGATGGTCGCCGCTATGAAGTGCATCGACATACTCGAACGCGAGAAGGTCCCCGCCTCCATCTGGGAGCGCGGAACCGTCTTCCTCGAGCGTCTTCGCAAGATCGTCGCCGACTCAAAGGTGCCGTGCATGGTCTCGGGCATCCCGCCCATGCCTTACATCACCTTCGAGCAGGGCCCGGGCGAGGCCGCGGGCACCCCAGGCGAGAAGGTCTACAAGGCGAGGCGTGAATACTTCTACACCCAGACGATCCGGCGTGGTCTCTTCGTCCAGCCCTTCCACCACTGGTACATCGCCCACCGCCACACGGCCGCCGACCTCGAGAAGGCCCTGGGCGCGATCGCCGAGAGCCTCGAGCTGACGGCGCGGAAATTCCCGGTCAAATAGGGGAGAAGAGGAACCGCAGAGACGCGGAGCCGCAGAGAGGAATTGGAGAATGGCTGGATCATTCGATGAGGGCGACTATCCGCACAAGGCTTTGACGGAGAGGGATCATACAGAATCGATATGGTCGTTGAGAACGCTATAGTTGTTGAACTGAAAGCCGCGACGGATCTGCATCCCATCCATGAAGCTCAGGTGCTGACCTATCTTCGCTTGGGTGGATGGAAAGTCGGGCTACTCCTGAACTTCTACCACCGACTTTTGCGCGATGGCGTGAAGAGGATCGTACTTTCACCCTGATCCTTCTCTGCGTCTCGGCGTCTCGGCGTCTCTGCGGTTCGTCCTTTAGGAAAGGAGCTGATTCATGCTTGAGGGAAAGATAGTAATCACCTGCGCCTGCACGGGGGCGGAGACGACCAAGGCCCAGAACCCGGCCCTCCCGATCACCGCCGAGGAGATGGCCCAGACCGCCTACGAGGCGAGACAGGCTGGGGCGGCGATCCTCCACCTCCATGTGCGCGACGCCGCGGGAAAGCCGACCCAGGACCCCAAGGTGTTCAAGAGGGCCATCGAGCTCATCCGGGCCAGGACCGACATCGTCGTGGAGATCACCACGGGTGGCGCGGTGGGCGACACGCCTGAGGAGCGCCTGGCTCCGGTCATGGAGCTCGAGCCCGAGATGGCCAGCCTCGACTGCGGGACTGTCAATTTCGGCAACGACTACATCGTCAACACCCTGCCGGTGATGCGCCAGTTCGCCGCCGAGTTCCGCGCACACAAGGTGAGGGCTACCCTTGAGTGCTTCGACCTGGGCCACGTCTACTCGAGCGCCATCCTCCTCAAGGAGGGCCTCATCGAGGCTCCCCTCCACTACGGCTTTGTCCTCAACGTGCCGGGGGCAGTGCCTTTCAGCCTTGCCAATCTCGAGGCCTTCCTCGCCCCCCTGCCCGCAGGGTCGAACTGGACGGTGATGGGTATCGGAAGGGCCTCACTGCCCGCCCAGTACGCCGCGATAGCGCGGGGAGGCTGGATCAGGGTGGGCTTCGAGGACAACGTCTACTATTCGAAGGGAGTCCTCGCGAAGTCGAACGCCGAGCTCGTCGAGCGCGCCGCCCGGCTGGCGAAGGAAGCAGGTCTCACTCCCGCGAGCCCCGACGATGTGCGCAAGGAACTGAAACTAAGGGCCTAAGCACATAGAAGAAATGAACCGCAGAGGCGCAGAGGGAACTCAAGGTCGAAGGATGGGGAAGGACAAAATGCTACTGGTGATCTGGGATTGTCCGCGACCATCTCTTGGCCATTTCCTTCTTCTTCTCTGCGTCTCCGCGTCTCTGCGGTTTTTCCTCTCGATCGATGCTCTTGACACAAGGAGTTTTTATGCATGACTACAAGACCTACGACTATAAGCGCATCCCCCTGTTCAAGGACGTGAGCAGCGAGGACTGGAACGACTGGCGCTGGCAGATGAAGCACGACATCAAGGACGTCGAGACCCTCTCGAAGGTCATAAAGCTCTCCGACCAGGACAGGGAGGATATCGGGAAGGTCCTGAAGACCTTCCGCATGGCGATCACGCCCTACTATGCCTCCCTCATCGATCCGGAAAATGCAGTCTGCCCGGTGAGGCTCCAGGCCGTTCCGAGGCTCCCTGAGACCTTCTCGGACCCGAGCGACCAGGATGACCCCCTGCACGAGGACGTCGACTCCCCCGTGCCAGGCCTCACCCACCGCTATCCCGACAGGGTCCTGCTCCTCATCACCAACATCTGCTCCATGAACTGCCGCCACTGCACCAGGCGCCGTCTCGTCGGCTTCGAGGACATGGACATGGAGGCCTCGAACATCGACAAGGCGATCGAGTACATCGCCAAGACCCCGGTGATCCGCGACGTCCTCATCTCCGGCGGCGACCCCTTGGTCTACTCCGACGAGAAGCTCGAGGGCATCATCGCCAGGATCAGGGCGATCCCCCATGTCGAGATCATCCGCCTCGGCACAAGGGTGCCCGTCGTCATGCCCATGCGCATCACCGACGGCCTCGTGAACATGCTCAAGAAGTACCACCCCATCTACGTGAACACCCACTTCAACCACCCGAACGAGATCACGGCCGACGCGAAGGAAGCCTGCCGCAAGCTCGCCGATGTGGGCATACCCCTCGGGAACCAGTCAGTCCTCCTGCGCGACGTGAACGACTGCCCCGTCCTCATGAAGAAGCTCGTCCAGAAGCTCCTCACCATCCGCGTGAAACCCTACTACATATACCAGTGCGACCTCTCGCGTGGCATCGCCCACTTCAGGACCACGGTGTCCAAGGGCATCGACATCATCGAGAATCTGCGCGGCCACACGACGGGCATGGCCGTCCCGACCTTCGTGGTGGACGCCCCCGGCGGCGGCGGCAAGACCCCCGTCATGCCCAGCTACCTCATAACCTCGAACGAGAAGAGGGTGATCCTGCGCAACTACGAGGGCGTCATCACGACCTACGACGAGCCCAAGTTCTACGAGGAGAACTGCGGCCAGTGCCGCATCTGCTACGAGGAGCCCCAGCTCAAGGCCACCTGCGGCGTCGCCCAGCTCCTCGAGGGCACGGTGAAGGTCCTCGAGCCCAAGAACCTCGTCCGCGCCGCCCGGAAAGCGGCGCACTAAAGGACAGCGGGGAGAACGGGGGCACGCGCGTGGAGCTTTCCAGCGCCGACTTCTTGGGCCGGGTGACCTTCATCACCGGGCCCGGGAAGGCATGCGGGAAGACCAGCCTCCTCGTGCGCGCCCTCGGACTCCTCCGCGAGGCCGGGGAAAGGCCAGCCTTCCTCGGCACCGGTTTCGACGGGGCCCCCGCCCTCCAGGACAGGGCGGCCCCGCAGGGCGGAGCAGGGAGCTCCCCTCGCATCGCCTGCCGCTCCGGGGAGGTCTTCGTGAGCGCTGAGCGCTTCCTGCGCCAGGCCGACTGCGAGAGCGAGATCCTCGAGGCCCTGCCAGGCTCGACGGCCCTGGGCAGGCTCGCCGTGGCCCGGGCACGGCGGGACGGCCACGTGGTCCTCGTGGGCAGCGAGCGCAATGAGCTGGCCGCCCATGCCATCTCGCTGATCCGGGGCGAGCTCTGGGCGAGGACAGTCCTCGTCGACGGGGCCCTGAACCGCATCACCCAGGTCTCGGCCTTCGCGGGGGCCCGTTTCGTCTATGCCGCGAGGGTCGGGCCCGGCGACCTGGGCCGCCACGCGAAGGCGATGAGGAGGCTGTGGACCCTCACCGGCCTGCCCCTCGCCGGTCCCCTGCTTCCCCAGCCCGTCCACCAGGTTGATGGACCGCTGACGGCCGAGAGCCTGGCCGCGGTGCCGGAAACGGCCAGGAGCCTCGTCGTGGACGACCTGACCAAGGTATTCCTGGACGGCGGGGCCCTGCGGGCCCTCCTGCGCGAGAGGTGCCTCGCCGTGCGGGGAAGAGTGGAGTTCGGCGGCTTCGTGGTGGTCCTCCGGGACCTTGGCCGCAGCGACTTCGAGAAGGCCCTTGGTGACGAGGAAGCTGCGTCGCACATCGTGTACAACCCCTACGAGGCCGTCCATGCCTGAGCCACAGGCTCGCCGCGGGGTCTGCACCACCGAGGCCTGGAGCTTCGGGAGGCTTGAGGAATTCTGGACCCTCTTCGAGCCCTTGACCCCCTATGGCAAGGACGAACGCGACAGGCGAGCCGTCCTCGGCGAGGCCGCCTCGATAGAGGCCCTCTACGATGAGACCGAGGCCCTGCTTGCGTTCATGGGGGAGGCCGACGGAGCGTGCCTCGATCGCATCAGCTACCACCTGCGGCGCATCCCGCGGCTGCCGCTGGAGACCTCGGGGGAGGCGATCGAGCTCGTCGAGCTTTTCCAGGTCAAGAAATTCTTCGCCAACTTCAAATCCCTCCTCGCCCTCCTGCCCGATCGCCTCAAGGATCGGTTCCACCTTGTCTTCGGATCTGAGGATCTCGCCGCGAGGCTCGACTCGGGCGGCTGCGATCCCGAGACCTTCTTCCTCGCCGACGCCTTCCATCCCGGCCTCCCCCCCGTCCGCAGCGCGATACGCGATGCCGACGCGGCCCTCGCGGCCGCCGCCAGAGAGGCCGAAAGCCGGGCCAGGCTCGAGCGCGGCCTCGACTTCGCCGGCCGGGAGTTCCTTGTCCTGCCACACGAGGAGGCAAGGCTCCTGCTCGGGACCCGTGACAGCGCCTCAGTCGGCGAGTCCCAGGCCTTCGCCGTCGAAGCCTACGACGGCAGGTCATGCATCGTCCGCATCCTCCCCTCCGAGGCAGTCCTCCTCCTCGAGGAGGAGAGGGAAGCGCTAAGGGACCGCGAGCGAGCCCTCGAGGCCGAGGTCCTCGCCACGCTTTCTGCCGAGGTCATAGCCGAGCTGCCGGCCCTGGCCAGCTACGTCGACTCCCTGTGCCGCTTCGACCTCGCGAGGGCGAGGGCTGTCCTCGCCATGGATCAGGGCCTGACGAGGCCGCGGCTCGGGCCGGGGACGGCTGCCGCTCCGGGGCTCGAGCTCAAGGGCGGACGCTTCCTCCCCTGCGCCTGGGAATGCAGCAGGCTCAGCCTGGCCTACGCCCCCCTGGACCTCGGCCTCGAGGAGGGGGCGGCAGTCCTCTTCGGCTCGAACATGGGTGGCAAGACCGTGGCCCTCCAGAGCCTGGTATTCTTCCAGGTCCTCGCCCAGGCAGGCTTCCATGTCCCCGCCGCCTCATACTCGACCAGGGTCTATTCCTGCATCGCCTACGTGGGCGAGCTCAAGGGGGAGGGCAGGCCGAGCGAGGGACTCTCGGGCTTCGGCTTCGAGATCAGGGCCTTCGTTGAGGCCTGGAACCGGGCCCGCGACGGCGGCGCCTTCCTCGCCCTCGACGAGTTCGCAAGGACGACGAGCTCGCGCGAGGCCGAGGCCCTGCTTTCGGCGGCCATCGCGGGACTTCTGTCCCTCGAGGGCACGATGAGCCTTTTCTCCACCCACTTCAGGGGGGTGGAGCGCATACCCGGCGTGCGATACCTGCGCATGCGCGGCCTCGACCGCCGCCTGGCCTGCGAAGGCCTCCTCTCGCGCGAGGAAGTGGGCGAGCGCATCAGGCGGATAAACGGTATGATGAGGTACGAGATAGCCGACGACCCGGGCGGGAGCGCGGAAGGCAGCGATGCCATAGCCATCTCGGCCCTCCTCGGCCTGGATGCCTCCATCGTCGAGGCTGCCGAATCGAGATACGGAAACTGCGGCGACCTTTGATGGCCGCCGGTCGCGATAATAAAGAAGAGGTGGACATGCGGAACAAGCTTGGATTGTCGAAGGAGCGCATAGACCGCGCGAGGGAGCTGGCCGAGCGCATAGCCCTGCCCGTGCTCGACTTCGTCGCGGGCCATACGACGGTTACTGTGGAGAGGGCCGCCCTGCGGCTCATCGGTGCCGACGGGTCCAACGCCGACGGGGCACCAGTGCCCAACCTGGTCGTCGACCAGCTGAAAGGGCAGCTCGAGAGCGGAGCCCTGGCCCCCTACGTCAATGCCCTCCTTCGCTCGGGCGGCGGCGTGGGCGAGCTGAACGCCAAGATCGCCGGCGGACTCAAGGTGACGGACTTCCCCCTGGGCGACCGAGCCGCGGTGAGGCGGAAGACCGAGGAGCTCGTCGCCGAGGGACTAAAGCGGGTGGGCCTCAGCAGGAAGCACAGGGAGGCCAAGCTCGAAGAGTGGAAGGACCGAAACTCCAAGCCCCTGCTCTACCTCATCGTTGCGACCGGCAACATCTACGAGGACGTGAAGCAGGCCCAGGCGGCAGCCCTCAAGGGGGCCGACGTCATCGCCGTCATACGCACGACGGCCCAGAGCCTCCTCGACTACGTCCCCTATGGCGCCACGACCGAGGGCTTCGGCGGCACCTACGCGACCCAGGAGAACTTCCGCATCATGCGCGCCGCCCTGGACGAGGTGGCCGAGCGCGAGAAGCGCTATATCTGGCTGACCAACTACGCCTCGGGGCTCTGCATGCCCGAGATAGCCGCGATGGGCGCCATAGAGCGCCTCGACATGATGCTCAACGACTCGATGTACGGGATCCTCTTCCGCGACATCAACATGTACAGGACCTTCGTCGACCAGAAGTTCAGCCGCATGATCAACGCCTACGCCGGCATCACTATCAACACGGGCGAGGACAACTACCTCACGACGAGCGACGCCTTCGAGAAGGCCAACACCGTCCTCGCGAGCCAGTTCCTCAACGAGCGCTTCGCCTACGCGGCGGGCATGCCGGCCAGGCTCATGGGCCTGGGGCACGCGATGGAAATGGAACCGGGAATCGAGAACGGCTTCCTCTACGAACTCGCCCAGGCCCAGATGGCCCGCGAGATCTTCCCTGAAGCCCCCTTGAAGTACATGCCGCCCACCAAGTTCATGTCGGGCGATATCTTCAAGGGCCACGTGATGGACTCCATGTTCAACTTCATCTCCAAGGCCACGGACCAGGGCATCCACCTCCTTGGGATGCTCACCGAGGCGATCCACACCCCCTTCATGATGGACCGCTTCCTCGGCCTCGAATCGGCGAAGTATGTCATGAACTCCATGGCCGGCTTCTCCGACGAGATCGAGTTCCGCGAAGGCGGCATCGTGAAGACGAGGGCGAACAAGGTCCTCGAGGAGACTGTCGTATTCCTCGAGGAGATCGCCCAGAAGGGCCTCCTCGATTCCATAGCCCAGGGTCTCTTCGCCGACGTGAAGCGCCCCAAGGACGGGGGCAAGGGCCTCGAGGGCCTCGTGAAGAAGGGACCAGAGTACTGGAATCCTGTCGAGGACGAGCTGAAGAAGGCCCTCGGCCTGGCACGATAGGATCTCTCTTGGAATATGGACCGCAGAGATGCAGAGGAAGCACATTGATTCGCGAACGAGGTGAACTATGGCTAATGTGATCCGTCCCTACGGGGACACACTCGACGACGGCAAGGTCCAGCTCTCCTTCACCCTGCCCGTGCCCGACGGCCCGAGGGGGAGGGAGGCGGCGAGGCTCTCGGTCCTCGGCTGGGGCTTCAAGGACTGCGAGGTCGTCCACTCCGCCGCGGTGAGCGACGAGTTCTCCTTCTATGTCGCCTACGCCACGACCGAGGCAGGCCTTGACTATGACCTGGTCCAGTCGGCCGAGGTCCACAGCGAGGACCAGGTCATGTCGATGGACGAGACCAACGACTACATCCGCGCCAAGCTGGGACGGAAGATAGTCCTGGTCGGGGCCTGCACGGGTTTTGACGCCCACACCGTGGGCATCGACGCCGTCATGAACATGAAGGGCTACAACCACCACTTCGGTCTCGAGCGATATCCCATGATCGAGGCCTACAACCTCGGGGCCCAGGTGCCCAACGAGAAGCTCATCGAGTTCGCCGCCAGGGTCAAGGCCGACGCGATCCTCGTGTCCCAGATCGTCACCCAGAAGGACGTCCACGTCGAGAACATGACCCAGTTCATCGAGCTCCTCGAGGCGCGCGGCGAGCGCGGCCGCTTCGTCTGCATAGCGGGCGGCCCGAGGATCTCGAACAAGTTCGCGGTGGAGCTTGGATACGATGCGGGCTTTGGCAAGGGCACCTACGCCGAGCATGTCGCCACCTTCGTGGCGAAGAAACTGGTGGAGAAATCCCTTGCCTAGGCCTTGCCAAAGCCCCGAGAACCATGTGGATATGTACCGCACGTCGCCGAAGGCGACGCCCATAACCATTTCCTTGCGGTCCGGCGGGCGCAAGCCCGCCGATGCGGGCTTTGGCAAGGGCACCTACGCCGAGCATGTCGCCACCTTCGTGGCGAAGAAACTGGTGGAGAAGGCTCGGGCCTAAGAGGGCCCTCGTCATGAGGAAAGAACCCTCTGCGCCTCTGCGGTTCAATTTTCATATGGTTGTCTTGTCTGGAGGTACTAATTATGGTAATAAAGCCTGTGATAGGCGCTGACGCGGCGGCCGCCCTAGTGAAGAAGGGCATGGTCGTCCATGTGGGCGGCTTCCTGGGATGCGGCTCCCCCGACGCCGTGATCGCGGCCCTCGCGAAGGCGGGCACCGGCTCCCTCACCCTTGTGTGCAATGACACGGCCATCCTCGACGCGAAGAACGCCAGGGTCACCGGCGTCGCGCCCCTCGTCGCCAACAAGCAGTTCGAGCGGGTCATCGTGTCCCACATCGGCACGAACGGCGAGACCCAGAGACAGATGAACTCAGGCGAGACGGTAGTCGACCTCGTGCCCCAGGGCACCCTGGCCGAGCGGGTGCGCGCGGCGGGGGCCGGCATCGGCGGCTTCCTCACCCCCACGGGGGTCGGGACCGAGGTCGAGGAGGGCAAGCAGGTCCTCACCATAGGCAACAAGGTCTTCCTCCTCGAGCTGCCCTTGGGAGGGGACATCGCCCTCATCAAGGCGAAGCGCGCCGACAAGGCTGGCAACCTCCAGTACGCGAAGACGGCGCGCAACTTCAATCCCCTCATGGCCACGGCCTGCGCCATAGTGGTGGCCGAGGTCGAGGAGATCGTCGAGGTGGGCGAGATCGATCCCGACGAGGTCCACACCCCGTCGATCTTCGTCGACTATCTGGTGATGGCCCAAGGGGGAAAGGCATGATCGAGTACGTCGAGAACAAGGACATCATCGCGCGGCGCATAGCGCGCATATTCAAGACGGGCGACGTGGTGAATCTCGGCATCGGCCTGCCCACCTATGTGGCCAACTTCATCCCCGATGACGTCACCGTCATCCTCCAGTCAGAGAACGGCATGATGGGCCTGGGACCCGCGCCGAAGAAGGGCGAGGAGGACAAGGACCTCACCAACGCGGGTGCCGTGCCGGCGACCGTCCTCCCCGGGGGCTGCTTCTTCGACTCGGCGACGAGCTTCGCGATCATACGCGGGGGCCACGTCGACTACACCGTGCTCGGCGTCCTTGAGGTCGACCAGGACGGCAACCTTGCCAACTACAAGATCCCCGGCAAGATGGTCCCCGGCATGGGCGGGGCCATGGACCTCGTGGCGGGCTCGCGCATCGTCATCGCCGCCACCACCCACTTCGAGAAGTCCGGCGCCTCGAAGCTCAAGCGACATTGCACCCTCCCGCTCACGGCGGCGAACGAGGTGAACCTCATCGTCACCGACCTTGGCTATTTCGAGGTCATGGGCGGCAAGTACTACCTCCTTGAGTGGTTCAAGCCCTACACGCCCGAGTGGATCAAGGAACACACCGACGGCGACGTTGTCGTCATGAGCAACTGCCAGTGCTCCGATATCGAATAAGGGGAGAACAAACGTGAAAGACGCTTTCATACTCGACGCGGCCAGGACGGCGATAGGCAATTTCGGTGGCGGTCTCGCGGCGGTGAGCGCCGCCGAGCTCGGGAGGACGGCCGTCCGCGCCGTCCTTGACCGCTCCAAGGTGGGGAACGAGGAGGTCGAGGAAATCATGCTCGGCTGCGTCCTCCAGGCCGGCCTGGGCCAGAACGTGGCCCGCCAGGTCCTCATCAAGGCAGGTATCCCCGAGACCCGCACCGCCTCCACGATCAACATGGTCTGCGGCTCGGGCCTACGCGCCGTCGCCGCCGCCGCCCAGGCTATCAGGGCCGGCGACTCCTCCCTCATCCTCGCCGGCGGGACAGAGAGCATGAGCCAGGCCCCCTACCTCCTCAAGCAGGCGCGTACCGGCTACCGCATGGGCGACGGAAGCCTCGTCGACTCGATGATCTGCGACGGGCTCTGGGACAGCTTCAACGACTACCACATGGGCCTGACCGCCGAGAACCTCGCCGCGAAGTACGGCATCACCAGGGCCGAGCAGGACGCCTTCTCCGCAGCCTCCCAGAACAAGACTCAAGCGGCCATGGCCGAGGGCCGCTTCAAGGACGAGATCGTCCACGTCTCCATCCCCCAGAGGAAGGGTGACCCCGTGATCTTCGACCGTGACGAGTTCCCCCGGGCCGGGGTCACGGCAGAATCCCTCGCCAAGCTCAAGAGCGCCTTCAAGAGCGACGGCACGGTGACCGCTGGCAACGCCTCGGGCCTCAACGACGGGGCGGCCGTCCTCATCGTCGCCGACGAGGAGGCCTGCAAGCGCCACGGCGGCAAGCCCCTGGCTCGCATCGCCTCCTACGCCTGGCATGGCTGCGATCCCGCGATAATGGGCATCGGCCCTGTCGAGGCTGTCCGCCTCGCCCTCAAGCGCGCGGGCTGGAGTCTCGGCGACCTGGACCTGATCGAAGCCAACGAGGCCTTCGCCGCCCAGTCCCTCGCTGTCGCCAAGGAACTCAAGTTCGACATGTCGAAGGTCAACGTGAACGGCGGCGCGATAGCCCTCGGCCACCCCATCGGGGCCTCGGGCGCCCGCATCCTCACGAGCCTCCTCTTCGAGATGCGCCGCCGCGGCGCCAGGAAGGGCCTCGCCACCCTCTGCATTGGCGGCGGCATGGGGATAGCCATGTGCGTCGAGGCCTAGGCGGAAGGCCCCTGCGCGCCCTCGCGGCCGGCCGGTCGGTTTGGGCCGTCCGGTCGGCCTGGGCCGCCCTCGCCCTGGCCCTCGCCTGTCTCGCGGCTGGCCCGGCCGCGGCGGCTCCCGGCGAGGGCGATTCCCTCTTTCCAGTCCAGCGTCCCCTCACCGGGGCCGAGCGCAGCGAGAGGAGGGGCCACGCCGAGTCCTATGGCCTCGCCGCCCTGTCGCGGGTCTCAAGGGAGTGGGGCAGCGGAGTCCCGGCGATCCTGGAGGAAGCCTTCAGACGCTGCTTCAGGACCTATGTCGTCGATGGAAGGCTCGTCACCCTGCGCATCCCCTTCGCCGAGAACAACGAGCGCTCCGAGCTCGCCGGAGTCGACCTATCCTTGAGCGGAGGCGGCAAGGCAGATCCCGAGGCCCAGTGGGGCGAGGCCGACGCCTTCCTGGCCTCGGGCGACTTCGCCTCCTATGTCGCTGCCCTCACCGACGGCCGCGAGAAGGCGATCATCTTCGACCTCGAGAAGCGTTCCTGGACGACGAGCAGCGACTGGTTCTACCTGGCGCGCATGAAGTCGGGCCTCTACCCCGGGATGCCACACAAGCCCTTTGTCCTCGTGAAGGGCGAGGCCGTGGGCATCAGCGATGTCTACAACTACCTCTACTGCGTCGGACGCATCGGCATGGACTGCGCGGGCTTTGTGTGGAGCGAGCTCAAGGCCGTGGCGGCCAGGGGAGGAATCGATCTCGACAAGGCGGTCCGGCGATCCGTCGGGGCGCCCAAGGCCTCGGCCTCGGCCCTCTTCGTCGGCGCAGGCTACTTCGACCCGGCGAACCGGGATCTCGAGGAGGTCGAGGACAGGATCTCAAACTTGAGGCCCGGGGACGTGATCGCCTTCCGCACCGATGACGGTGAGGTGGTGCACTCGGCCATCATCCAGTCGGTGGACCTGAAGGCAGGCAAAATCAGGTACCTCCAGAGCACCGACGAGGCGCCCCAGGAACAGAGGGGGGTCCACGATTCGGTCATCGAGTTTGACCCCCGAAGGCCCTCGGCCAGCCTAAAGGATCCCTCCCTGCTCTGGAGGCAGCTGCGCGCGAGCGCCTTCCTCGGCGAGGCCGAGAGCAACTGGCACGACGACGGGGAGCGCTACCGGGCCCATGGCGACAAGTATCCGAGCGTCGTGGTGAGGCTCAGGCTTCTGCGGGATCTGATCCTGAGGCTCGGGACCGGGGTCGGAGAGCCATAGCCGCGACCAGGGCGCCGAGGGCGCCTCCACCCGAGGCTATGGGGTTTAAGTACCAGCCGCCAAAGAGGGCCAGGAGCGCCGATGCCCCCACTGCCAGGATGATCGTCGAGGCGGCGACCACGAGGGGGGCGACCGCCCTGCGCCCGAGGGCGGCGAAGGCCACGGCGAGGGCGCAGAGCAGGCTCGAGGCCATGACCACCGGGGCGGGGACTTCCTGGCTGAAGCTCCGCGACACGATGGAATCGATGATCGTTGCCGAGGCGAGGAGCGAGGCCTCGATCGGCGATACGACGCACAGGGAATCCCTCAAGGCGGCCCTCATCCTGGAGCGCAGATCGCCTAGGTCGGCATCGAGCTCCCGCGCCGCGGCGAAGCTCTTCCTGAGCGCGCCGAGGGCGACCGTCTCGCCCCCGCCGAGGCCCGGGCTTGAAAGCTCGCGCAGGATGGGGGCGGCCAGTTCGTCCTCGGCCGGGCTGCGCAGGAAGGAATCGGCGAGGGCAAAGAAACGCTCGCGCGACTTCCTCCACTCCTCGAGTCGGTCGGCCCTGCCCGTCGACAGGAGCTCGGCCTGGAGACCAGCGGCATAGTCGTAGAGGTCGACCATCGTGGAGTACTCGCCGCGTCCTGCCAGGTACCCCGAGCCCTCCATGCCGCGCAGGGCGGCGACGAGCCCGGCCTCGAGGCCAGCGTGAAGGTCGAAGTCCGACCAGGGCAGTCGCCTGAAGTTCGAGGCCGCTCCCGAAGCCGGCAGGTCGACCAGGAGGCGGCCTTCCTCGTCCAGGGGGACGATGATGTCGGCCGCGGCCGAGCCCGGAAGCCTCGCGTTCCTCAAGGTCATGCTCCCGTCATCAAGGGCTATCGCGGGATTCCCCAGGAGTTCGAGGAGGGCGGAAAAGGCAATCTGGCCGTAGTACCCGTTCGGACCCTCGACAAGGAGCTTGACGCGGGCCCTCGAGCCTGGCTTGAGGCCCGAAGGGGAGACGAAGCCGACCCCGGCCGCCCCAGCGAAGGGGGGGAGGCCGGCAGCCACAGGGACCAGGGAGGCCGCAGGGCGCTTGCGCATCATGGCCAGGCCACGCAGGGCGAAGCGCTCGATGCCCAGCTGTCTTGATCCTCCCGTCTTTGGCCCCAGGTCGAAGGGCAGGAAGACCCCGCCAAAGAACCTGAGGCTCTGGCCGAGGGCCGCCTCGGATTCCTCGTCCCGGCTCGTCGCCTCGTCAAGGAGCCTCCCCTTGGCCGCGTCGATGAGCTCGAGGAGCTTCGACACATAGCCCGGGGCCTCGTCGGCCCTGATCGAGCCCCGCTTCAGGGCAGAGAAGAGCTCGCTTATGTTCGAGTCCATCCGGGAGAACTCGAGGTCGAAGGCCGAGCCGAGGGCCTTCCGGGAAATGGCCGCGTGTGGTCTGTTCGCGGCTGCCCAGTCCGAAGGCATATCGAGGATGGCCGCGCGGGCCTCGAACTCCGCCATCCTGAGGAAGGCGGCCGAGAGGCTGGCGTCGTTCAGGGACGAGGCCTTGGCGCCCGGGTCGAGGAGGAGGACATTGGCCGCGCGCTCCACGGGGCGCAGGGACGCGAAGCCCATCTCGAGGCGCTCGGCCGAGTCCTTGAGGCTTCCTGAGCTTCCGGCAATCGCGAAAAGGGCCCCCGCCGCCAGGGCCGAGAGGAACACGAGAGTGGCGCGCGTACTCGTCATTCGTCAAGATTACACGATGGGGGGCTTTTCACAAAGATTCTTTCGGTCGATATTTATGCTATGAACGCAAACACCCGAAATTCTGGCATGAAGTACGCAAAGTGGGCAATCGCCCTTGTCCTGATCATGGTCCTCGCTTCCTGCGCGAAGCCCCCCAAGGCAGAGGTCGATGCCGCCAGGGCTGCAGTGGCCAAGGCCGGAAGCGACGCCGACGCAGTCGTCTACGAGGCCGATCTGCTTCGCAGCGCGAAGGCCTCCCTGGCGCGCATGGACGAGGAACTGGCCGCCAAGCGCTACGACTCGGCGAAGACCTTCGCCCTCGAGGCCTCGAACAGCGCCCAGCGCGCGATCAGCGAGGCGGGGGCCGCCAAGCTCAGGGTCAAGGCCGAGGCCGAGAGCCTCATTGCCAGCCTGAAGTCCTCCTACGACGATGCCGCCGCCGCGATCGCCTCGGCGAAGAGGCTGGGCGGGCTCAAGATCGACTTAAAGGCCCTTTCTGCCGACCTCGCCAAGGCCAGGGCCGACGGCGCCGAGGCCAGGAAGAAGCTCGATTCCGGCAGCTTCCTCGACGCCCGCGACAGCGCCCTCACCGTGAAGGCCAAGGTCGCCGACATCCAGAAGCGCCTCGCCGACGCTGTCCAGGCATCGAAGAAGAAGAAATAGGCCCGACTAGAGAAGCTTCCTCCAAAAGCAGCGCCCCGCCGCAAGCGGGGCGCTTTCTTTTTGTGTGGCCGCGGCTCTATCGGCTTGCGGTCGCGGCCTAGGCTTGAACTGAGTTTGATGGAACCGAGGAGGCCTGGAAATTCTGGAGGAGGGCCGTGAAGGCCCGGGCTCTCAGCCTGGAGGGTCTACCGGTAGTCCTTCTTTGGTATTTCCTGTAGGATGCCATGCGGAACAGCTGGGCCAGGGCTCAAAGCCTCCCGACAGGATCAATTCCCCAGCCGGCCCGAGCGCGAGGGCCGGCACACCCGCAACAAGCAGACGATCGCCCGCACAAAATAGCCTTCCACATACCAACTCACGAGGTAGCCATGAAAAGCATAGTGACCAAGATCGTCACTCTAGCCGCGTTCATAGTCGTCATGCTTGGCGCGACGATAGAGTCGGTAACCATCGCGATGATCCGGGCCGACGGCAGGGCATCGATAGACTCCTATGACAAGGAGCTCAGGGCGAGCTTCGACCGCCTCATGAAGAGCGAGGTCGAGATCGCGGTGAGCCTTCTCGCCGGCATCGAGGCGAGGGTCGCGAAGGGGGAGCTCCGGCCCGAAGCCGGCAGAAAGCTTGCCGCCGATCTCCTGCGGACCCTGAGCTACGGGAAGGACGGCTATTTCTGGGCCGACACCTACGATGGAACCAACGTGGTCCTCCTCGGACGGCAGACCGAGGGCACGAACCGGATGGACGCGAAGGACGTGAAGGGCTTCGAGTTCATCAAGGCGATCGTGTCGGCGGGCCGCTCGGGCGGGGGCTACAGCGACTACTGGTTCCCGAAGAAGGCCAACGAGGCTGCCTACCCCAAGCGGAGCTATTCCCTCGCCTTCGAGCCCTTCGGCTGGGTGGTCGGGACGGGGGCCTACATCGACGACATCGATGCCATCGTCGGCGCGAAGCGGGCCGAGCTCTCGGCCATCTACCGGGGCCGGGTGATCCTGGTCTCGGGCATCTGCCTCGCCGTCCTCGCCCTCTCCCTCCTCATCTCCCTTGCCGTGGCGCGCAGGATCGCGAAGCCCCTCAAGGCGATGAGCGCCAACCTCAGGGAGATAGCCTCGGGCGACGGCGACCTCACCCGGAGGCTCTCCGTCCTCTCCCGCGACGAGTCGGGGGAGGCCTCACTGGCCTTCAACGACTTCGCCGGAAAGCTCGCCTCCATCATGGCCTCGGTCGGCTCGGCGACCCTCCATCTCTCGCAGACGGGGGACGAGCTGGCGGCCGAGCTCGGGGGCACGGCAGCCACAGTGGAGCGGATCACCACCAACATCGAGGGCATGCGCCGGCGGGTCCTGGCCCAGGCGGCGGGAGTCACCGAGACTTCGGCCGCCATCGGCCAGATCCGCTCGAGCCTCGTGAGCCTCGACGGCCGCATCGAGGATCAGGCGGCCAGCGTGACCGAATCCTCCTCGGCCATCCAGGAGATGGTGGCCAATCTCAGGGCCATGTCAAAAAGCGTCGCCTCGATGGGGGAGGAGTTCCTCGTCCTTGTGGCCGCCGCGGACAGCGGCAAGGGCAAGCTCGCCCAGGTCAACGAGCAGATCAGGGGCATCGAGGGGATGTCGGCCGGCCTCATGGAGGCCAACTCCGTCATCTCCTCCATCGCATCCCAGACCAACCTCCTCGCGATGAACGCTGCCATCGAGGCCGCCCACGCGGGTGAGGCGGGCAGGGGCTTCTCGGTGGTAGCCGACGAGATCCGCAAACTCTCCGAGATGGCTGCCGACCAGTCCACCGAGGTCGAGAGGAGCATCCTCCTGATCACCCAGAGCATCGCGACCGTCGTCCTTGGCGCGAGCGAGGTGGAGAGCTCCTTTGACGAGACCCTCGGTCTGATCCACCGCATCGAGAGGCTGGAGAGCGAGCTCAAGAACTCGATGGCCGAACAGGACGAAGGCAGCAGGCAGATCCTCGAGGCATTGTCCGACATCAACTCCATCACCTCCGAGGTTCGCGAGGGCTCGGTCGAGATGACCCGCTCAAGCGGGGCCATCAGCGCCGAGGCCGAGAAGCTCCTGGCAGAGACCGATGAGATAAAGGAGGGCATGCACAGGATCACCGAGGGTACGATCGGGATCAACAAGGCCCTTGGCGACATAGCCGGCCTCGGCCTCAGGAACAAGGAGTACATCTCCGCTGTGCGTGCCGAGGCCTCGCGCTTCAGGCTCGTCTAGGACCTAGCCTCGATCGAGGGGCCCTGGTCCATCGCGATGCCGGCCTTCGAGACGACCTCAACCAGACCTGCAGCCACGACGAGGACGGCCCCCGCCGCCTGATACCTGAGCTCCAACGCGCCAAAGGTCCCAAAGACACGCGGCAACGCCAGCGCAGCGCGCCGCGGAGGCCCCGCACCGCGCCGCAATGTCAGTGCAGCGCGCCGCGGAGGCATTGTATCGCGCCGCAATGGCATTGCACCGCGCGGAAATGGCGGTGCACCGTGCGGAAATGGCGGTGCAGGGCGCGGAAATGGCAGTGCAGGGCGCGGAAATGACAGTGCAGGGCGCGGCAATGGCAGTGCACCGCGCGGCAAAGGCTGTGCACCGCGCGGCAAAGGCTGTGCGCCGCGCGGCAGGGATCCTACTTCCGCGGCTCCTCGTTCCAGAGCTTCACGAGCTCGACCAGGGTCTCGACGGCGAGGGCCATGTCGGAGACCGAGGCCCATTCGTAGCGGCTGTGGTAGTTGTAGCCCCCGGTGAAGATGTTCGGCGTCGGGATGCCCATCTCGGTGAGGCGGGCTCCGTCGGTGCCGCCCCTTATGGGCTTTATGAAGGGCTCGGCGCCGGCCCTGGTCGCCGCCTCCATCACGCGAGAAAGGACCTCGGGCCTCTCGTCGAGCTTTTCCCTCATGTTGATGTACTGCTTGTTGATCGTCACCTCGACCGAGCCCAGGGGGAACTGGGCTTCGACGGCCTTCGCGATCGCGTGGATGGTCTCGATCCTTCTGTCCATGCCCTCGCGCTTGAAGTCGCGCAGGAAGACGTCGAGGCTGGCCTTCTCGATCCCGCCGGAGACTTCCAGGGGGCAGTAGTAGCCGTACCAGCCATCGGTAGCCTCGGGGCTCTCGCTGCGGGGGAGCATGCCGATGAAGGAACCGGCCATGGCCACGGCGTTGGCGAGCTTGCCACGGGCCGCCCCTATGTGGATCGACCTGCCCTTGAACTCGAGGTGGGCCGCGTAGGCGGTGAAACACTCGGCCTCGACCTCTCCGGCCTTGCCCCCGTCGACGGTGTAGCAGGCCACCGAGCGCAGGCTCTTGAGGGGGAAGAGGTTCATGCCCTTCCCGGTCTCCTCGTCGGGCGTGAAGATTATCTCGAGGGGGCCGTGCTGGATCTCGGGGTGCTTGAGGAGGAGGTCCACGGTGGTCATGATCTCGGCGACGCCGGCCTTGTCGTCTGCGCCGAGGAGGGTGGTCCCGTCGGTCACGATGAGGCTGTCGCCCAGATGCTCGGAGAGGTCGGGATTCTCTGCCGGGTCGAGGAGCCAGGTGCCGGCCTCGTCGAGCCTGATCGTCTTGCCGTCATAGGCCTCAAGGAGGCGTGGCTTCACGTTGGTCCCGCTCACGTCGCTCGCCGTGTCCACGTGGGCCATGAGGCCGATCGAGGGGACGGCCTCGCGGCCGGGCGAGGCGGGGATGCGGGCGATGAGGTAGCAGTGCTCGTCGAGGCTTAGGTCTGTGACGCCAAGGGCCTTGAGCTCGTCGGCGAGGAGGCGGGAGAGCTCCCACTGGACGGGGGTCGAGGGTATGGCCTCGATGTGGCGATCGCTTGTGGTCGCCATCTTCGCGTAGCGTATGAACCTCTCGACGAGGCTTGGAGTGTAGGGCCTTGATAGAAGCTGGTTGTGGATTTCCATGGTGCCGAGATTATGCATGGCGTTCCGTAGCTATGCAACTGATACGCGCCCGCCATAGTATGTCCCTCACCATCATGAGGCCCAAGCTCCGATTCCCGGCATGCATCTGGCTTTTGTTCCTCCTCATAGCTACGCCTTCGCGCGTCGCTTGCGATCAGTCGAGCCCCGACCTCGCGGTCTTCTCTGTCCTAGGCACGAGGGAGGGGCTCTCGAACTCCTCGGTCTCCTCCATAGCCCAGGACCGCGACGGCTTCCTCTGGTTCGGGACTCAAGGGGGTCTCGACCAGTATGACGGGCACAGCTTCAAGGTTTTCGAGAGCGAGCCCTTCAACCCCAACAGCCTCGCCCACAACCAGGTCCAGACCCTCTACATGGACGACGACATCCTCTGGGCCGGCACCTATGGGGGCCTGAGCCGCCTCGATCTGGTCGACAACGGCTTCACCACCTACAGGCGCGATGCAGGGAGGGAGGATTCCCTCTCAAACGATGTGGTCACCGCCATAGTCAGGGACGCGAGGGGCAGGCTCTGGGTGGGCACCCTTGGGGGCCTGAACCGCCTCGACGAGAAGACCGGGAGCTTCCGCCGCTACCTCTCCTCGCAAAAGCCAGGGAGCATCGGCGCCGACACAATACGTGCCCTCCACATCGACCGCAGGGGCAGGCTCTGGGTCGGGACCTCGGGCGGGGGCCTCGCCCTCTTCGACTACGACACAGAGTCCTTCCGCGTCTTCAGGAAGATTCCCGGCCAGGCCTCGAGCATCCTCTCGGACTTTGTGATGGCGATCGACGAGGATCTCGCGGGCTCGCTCTGGATAGGAACCTGGTATGGCGGAATCTCCCGTCTCGACCCGGAGACAGGGCTCTTCGAGAACCATCCGACTTCTGACGAGAGGGTCTACACCCTGAGCACCGCCGAGCCGGGTATCATCTATGTCGGGACCTGGGGTGGAGGCCTCCTCGAGTACGATGTCGGCTCGGGGAAATTCACCGGATACCGGGCCTCGGGCGGTCTCGGATCCCTCTCCCACGACGTCGTCTACTCGATCCTCCGTGACCGCTCGGGCGAGCTCTGGTTCGGCACCAACGGCGGAGGGATCGATAAGCTCTCGAGGGCCCGCAGGAGCTACGGGGCCCTCGAGGCCTCGGCCCAGGCCTCCTCCTCCTTTCCCAAGGGCAAGGTTTACGCCATCAACCTCGATTCCCGCGGAGAGCTCTGGGTCGGTGTCTACAACGGGGGCCTGGCCGTGAGGAACCACGCGACCGGAATCTGGAAGACCTACCGAAAACAACCTGGCCTGCCTCGATCCCTGCCGAACGATATCGTCAATTTCATCCACGAGGACGGCAGGGGCAGGATATGGGCAGGCACGAACGACGGCCTCGCCCGCTTCGACCCCGAGAGGGGTGATTTCGACGTGTGGAGGCCGGGCCCAGGGAAGACGGGCGAGCTCTCATCCGAGATCATCTATGCCATGGCCGAGGACCCGGAGGACGGGATCTGGGTCGGGACCTTCCGTTCCGGCCTCGACCGCCTCGACATCCAGACGGGGAGGGTGGAGCACTTCCCGAGCGACCCCAAGGATCCCACCTCTCTCTCGGACAACCTCGTCTTCGCCCTGGAATACGACTCGCGCGGCAGGCTCTGGGTCGGGACGAACAATGGCCTGAACCGCCTCGCCGGCCGCGGCTTCGTGCGCTACTTCTACGATCCGGCCAAACGCACGGGGATCTCGAACGACTCGATAAGGACGATCTTCAGGGATTCCCTGGGGGTGCTCTGGTTCGGGACGGCGGGGGGCGGCCTCATGCGCTACGAACCCGAGACCGACTCCTTCCTGACCTACACGAAGAAGGAGGGTCTGCCGAGCAACACCGTGGTCCGCATCCTCGAGGACGGCCTGGGCGAGCTCTGGATCGCCACCCAGTCGGGCATCGCCATCTACGACCGCAAGACCGGGACCTTCCGGAGCCTGACCGTCTACAACGACCTGCGCAACCGGGAGTTCTACACCGGGGCCTTCCGCGATCCCGAGGGCAGCCTTTACTTTGGCGCCCTGGACAGCATCTACCGTTTCGATCCAGGACGCTACGAGTACAACACCCACCGTCCACCAGTCCTCCTCACCTCGGTCAGGAGGCCCGGCCGGGACGAGCCCATCGCCGTAGCCGCTTCCCGCCTCAGGCAGCTCGAGCTTGGCTGGAAGGACAACTCGATCGAGTTCGGCTACGCCGCCCTGGATTTCAGGGATCCCGACCGCAACCAGTACGCCTACAGGCTCGAGGGCTTCGACCATGAATGGATCCCCGCCGGGGACCGCCACTGGGCCTCCTATACGAACCTGCCGGCCGGAAGCTATGTCTTCAGGGTGAAGGCCTCGAACAACGACGGACTCTGGAACGAGGAGGGCCTGCGGCTTCCCGTCCATGTGGGAGGCCGTCCCTGGACGAGTCCCCTCGCCCTCGTCCTGTACGCCTTCCTCATCGCCCTCGCCGCCGCCCTTTTCTCGACACGGGTGGCCCGCTCGGGCCTCGCCACGGTGAAGGCCGCCCTGGCCCAGGCCACCAAACGCTCCGACGAGATCGGCTCAAGGCTGGAGCGCTTCGAGGCCTATGACCATCTCACCGCCACCCTCGACCGCGGGGGCCTGGACGACAGGCTCGAGCGGGATATCGCGAGAGCAAGGAGCGAGGGGGAAAGCGTCGCCGTCCTCATGGTCGACGTCGACAGTTTTTCCGCATATAACGACAGCCGGGGCAGGCAGGCGGGAGACGAGGCCCTAAGGCGGATCGCCGCCTGCCTCACGGCCTCCCTCGAGCGCTCGACGGATTCGATAACGAGGTACGCGGGGGCGAAATTCCTTGTGTTCATAGCCAACGCCGACATCGAGACAGCCCTCCAGGTCGCCGAGCGCCTTCGAGCCGCTGTGGAGGGACTGGCCATTTCCCTGGGCGACACGCATTCGGGCATCCTGACCGTGAGCGTGGGCTGCGCCGCGATCCGCCCCGAGCTGGGTCTCGCCTCGGCCGTCCTGGTCACGGCCGCCGAAAGCGCCCTGTACCAGGCCAAGCAAGGGGGAAGGAACAGGGTCATGGCCTGAAAAAGGAGGGGGGATCGGGCGGAAAATAGGGGCACCAGAGGGATAATCCCCGGGAAAACCTGCCAGTCCTTGCCCGTATATCGTGCTTTCCGTATCATGTAGTCCATGGTTATCCCCGAATATCCCAATTTCGCCCCCGTCTCCCTCGAGATGCGCGAGGAACTCTATCCAGCCCTGAACCTCATAAAGGACGGGATCTCGGAGTTCAACTTCTCGAACCTCTACCTGTTCCGGCACACCTACGGCTACAGGGTTTCCCGCATACCGGGCAAGACCTTCATCGTCGAGGGCTCGAAGCAGGGCAAGTCCTTCTTCTACGCCCCCTGCTCCCTGCCCGAGGCGGGGATCCTCGACGAGCTCATGGCCGGCCACGACTACCTCAAGAATCTCTCCGAGAGCCAGGCCGAGGCCCACAGGGCGGCCCTCGAGATGAAGGGCTACGGCGTGGTCGAGGACCGCAACAATTTCGACTACCTCTACCTCAGGACCGACCTCGCGGAGCTGACCGGCAAGACCTACCACAAGAAGCGCAACCTCGTGAACGCCTTCATCAACGCCTACTCCTACGAGCAGAAGCCCCTGCGACGCGACAACCTGGGCGACGCCATCCACGTCCTCGACGAGTGGCGGGAGCTCAAGGGTTTCGACGGGGACTACAAGGCTTCGCGCGAGGCCCTGGAGACCTTTGATCTTCTTGGCATGAGGGGCTGCGTTTACTATGTCGACGGAAAGCCGGCGGGCTGGTGCCTCGGAGAGCCCCTGGCCAGGGGCAGGATGTTCGCCATCCATTTCGAGAAGGCCATCGAGGGCTACAAGGGCATCTACCAGTTCATCAATCAGGCCTTCGCCCAGGCCCTTCCAGAGCACTACAAGACCATAAACCGTGAGCAGGACCTCGGGGACGAGGGCCTCAGGCAGGCCAAGATGACCTACAGGCCCTCGGGCTTTGTCATCAAGTACAGGGTCGTCAAGGCTGAGCATCTCGCCGACCACGTCGCCGAGCTCGGCATCGAGAACGCGGGTGCCCTTGGCGAGGAGCGCGTCGCCATCCTCGGCGCCGACAGCCCCGGCGCAGGGGATCCTGCCGCGCATGCGGCCGAGGAATGCGTTGACTGATTCCCTCCCGGCCCTCCTGGGGACAGCCCACGCCGCCGCCTTCGCCGCCCGCGACTCCATCGCCCGAATCGCCCTGGAGGCCAGGAACGAGGGCCGCAGGGCCTCCGGCCTTCCTCCCTTTCCCGGGATCGAGGCCTGGCTCGCCGAGCTCGCGCCCAGGACTGTCTGCCTCACCCTGCTGGCTGGATCCGGTTCGCGCTGGCAGAAGTCCCTCGAGGCCGCTAGGGTGCGGGTCGCCGCTGGTTCCGCCTCGCCCCTGGACGAGGTGGCCGCGGCCTTCGACCCCGCGAAGCCCCGCGGCCTCTTTCCTGTCCGCGACTACCTCAAGGGCGGGAGGTCGATAGCGATCGCCGCCTACGCCCTCGCCGCCGTCCGTGGCCTCGGCCGCCATGTCATCGTGGTCAGGGGCTGGGAGGATGGGATCGACGCCGAGGTCCTCGCCCCCCTCGGCCTGGACCTTAAGAGCCGCCTGTACCGCAGCCAGGAGGCCCCCTTCGGAAAGCCACTGGGCCACGGAGACGCGGCCTGGCAGGCTCGCTCCCTGTGGTCGAAGGCCGACTACGTCATCACCAACTTCGGCGGGGACGCGAGCTCGAGAAAGACAGCGATTGCCTCCCTCCTCGCCCTCGATGCAAGCGAAGGCATCGAGCTCCTCATCCCCGCCGCCCTCATCCCCTCTCCCGCCTACCCGATCGCCCTCGATGAGGCAGGCGTCCCCCGGGGTTTCGGACACGCCAAGCTCCAAGGCCATGGGCTCGGCGGATCCTCCGCCTACACCAACGTCGGAGTGCGCGTCTACCGCGCCGCTTCCCTCCTCGAGAAGGCCAACTTCTTCAGGGCCGAGCACTGGGTCGAGGGCTCTGGCTACGCCATCCCGGGCAACGACCCGGCCGGGCACGAGTTCGCCCTGGACAATGTCGACGCAGCCCTCGCCGCCGAGGGCAGGGCCAGGATCCTCGCGGTTTCGATGGGCGAGGAGCTGCGGCCGGCCAAGAGCCTCGAGGAGGTTCCGGCCTTCGAGGAGGCCGTGGCGGCGGTGGTGGCTGACGACCGAAAGAACCGCGGAGAGCGCGGAGGGGGAAGAGGGGATTGATTTCATCGCCGAGCACGCGGAGGCCGGGCCCAGTCTACCCCCATGGCCTCACGGGCGAGGCCATACCCCTCTCCTGCCGCATCGTGGGCCTGGTCGATGTCTTCGACGCCCTGAGGCCCTACAAGAAGGCCTGGAGCCGGAAGGCCGCTCTGGAGCACACAGTTGCGGAGCGGGGCAGGCATTTCGATCCAGCCTTGGTTGACTGCTTCGTAGGCAATTTCCATTTCTTCTCGATGTAGGGGCTAGATGGCGCGCAGAGCGCCAGGAAGAGTCAGCAGCTGGCAGCGCCGTCCCGATCTGCCCAGCGGCAGGTTTATGTGCAGCTCTAGGAATTCCCGCGCAGCATGCCACGGGCCGAACCCAGGCGATCAATGATGACAGCCCGTGCGCCCTTCCCGGTGCCTTCGATACACTCGCGGGAAAGAGCCTTCGCTGGCAGGCCGAGGATGCCAGCATAGTCCTCGACCGCCTGGAGCTCAAAGGCTTGGTAGGGCGACAGCGCCGCAAGCAGCCCGCCATTGTCGAGGGAGATGGCGCACTCGCCCACCTTGAGCCTAGCCCGGCCCTTTTCAATCAGGAGTAGCGTGTAGCCGTTCGACCTCGCGGTGGAGGGAAAGAAACCAGACTCGTCGAAACGCTCGAGCGAAAAGGAAAGGTCGGCGTTTCCGGAGCGGGCACCGGCAAGCTGCTTGCGATCCCTCATGCGGCCCGCTCGCTTAGAGGGGAATCCAGAGTTCGGCCCTCCTTCGTATGGCCGCGCCGCCAGGTCCTGCCGAAGATGCTCGCGGAATGGATCTACGCCCTGCGCTAGCCCGGGCGCTGCCCTGGTTGCATCTCGCTTCTTCTACTACCGGAAAAGCGGCGACGGCTCCGCTATATGGTATCCCTGCGCGTAGTCCACCCCGATCTCCACCAGCTTCTTCCTGATCGCCTCGCTCTTCACGAACTCCGCTATCGTCTTGAGGCCCATGACGTGGCCGATCGAGTTGATCGACTCCACCATCGTGTAGCTCACGAGGGATTCGTCGATGCTCTGGACGAAGGAGCCGTCGATCTTGAGGTAGTCGACGGGGAGGTTCTTGAGATAGCTGAAGGAAGAGAAGCCCGAGCCGAAATCGTCGAGGGCGAAGGTGAAGCCCTCGTCCTTGAGGCGCTTCATGAAACGGATGGCGTAGGTGAGGTTCTGGATGGCGGCCGTCTCGGTGATCTCGAAGCAGAAGCTCGAGGGTGAGAGCCCGTGCCTACCCACCTCGTAGAGGATGAGGTCGACCAGGGACTCGTCGAGAAGGGAGGGGCCCGAGAGGTTTATGGAGATGAGGTTGCGCGAAAGCGGGTCGTCGCGGTCGGTGAGGAGTCTGTAGGCGGCCACGGAGTTCTTTATCACCCAGCGGTCGATGAGGGGCATGAGGTTGTAGCGCTCGGCGGCCGGGATGAAGTCGATGGGCCGCGCGATGCTGCCGTCGTCGTTGACGAGGCGGATGAGGACCTCGGCCTTGGGCGTGAGGCCCATGGAGGGGTCCAGCGGAGCGATGGGCTGGTGCCAGAGGACGAAGCGATTCTCCTCGGCGGCGCGGTTGATCTTGGCGATCATCTCCATCTCGCCGCGGCGCTTCTGGAACTTCACGTCCTCCGACCTGAAGACATTGATCTTGTTCCCGCCCTCCTCCTTGGAGAGGTGGCAGGCATCATCGGCGGCCGCGAGTATGGCGTGGGTGTCGTGGCTCGCCGCCGTGAGGGGAACGATGCCGATGGACAGGGAGACCGGGAAGGCCGCGGCCTGCCAGGCGAACTTGCGCTGCTCGAAGGCCTCCTGGAGACGTTTCGCGACGTTGATCGAATCCGCTGGTTCGCAGTCCTTGAGGATGATCGCGAACTCGTCCCCGCCGATGCGGGCCGATATGTCCTTGCGGGAGATGTTGGCCTGGATGTGGGCAGCCACCTGGCGCAGGAGCTCGTCGCCGGCGAGGGCCCCGCAGGTATCGTTGATGGCCTTGAAACGGTCGACGTCGATCACGAGGAGGGCGTGCTTGCCGTTCATGGCCCTTATGCCCTTGAGCAGCTCGTTGAGGTTGAAGGAGAACTCCTCGCGGTTGGAGAGGCCGGTGAGGATGTCGTGGCTTGCCTGGTAGTTGATGGTCTCCGACATGCGCTTCATCTCTGTGATGTCGCGCAGGGCGATGAGGAAACCCTCGGCCTCGTTCTCCTTCTCGTGGAGGCGGGTGATCGAGCCGTCGACGATGACCGACTGGCCCAGGGCGTTCTTGATCGACACCTCGCTGAAGAAATAGGGCTTGTCGTCGATCAGGGGCGGGTTCCCGATGAGGAGCTCGCGCTGGGTCCTCGTGTCATGGAGGGTGAGCACCGTCGAGGCGTGCCTGCCCTTGGCCGCCGTCTCGCGCCAGCCGGTGATGTCCTCGGCCACGGGGTTCATGAAGCCTATGCTGAGCTCGGTGTCGGTCGCGATGATGCCGTCGTTGATGGAGTGGAGTATGGCCGAGAAGAGGCGCTCCTGCTTGCGCAGCTTGCGGTCGATGCTGTCCTTGTACAGGGCGATGTCGATCGTCGTGCAGAGCTCGCGCTCCTTGAAGGGCTTGAGGATGTAGCCCGCGGGCTCGACTTCCTTGGCGCGCTCGAGGGTCTTCTCGTCGGTGTATGCGGTGAGGAAGATGACCGGAATACCGAACTTGGCACGGATCTGCTTGGCCGCGTCGATGCCGTCGAGGCTACCCGCCAGCATGATGTCCATGAGGATCATGTCGGGCGACCGGTCCTTCGCGAGGCTTATGGCCTCGAGGCCGTCCGCCGCCATCCCGACGACCGAGTATCCGAAGCGTTCAAGTCGCCGTTGGAGGTCGAGGGCGATTATCTTCTCGTCTTCGACGATCAGTATTTTTTCGTTGTTCATAACTGCTTCCTCTAGAGTATAGGCGTAGGTCCGGCCCACGCAAGGCTGCGCCGGCCGGGCTTTCCCCGTCCTGGGCCGCGAGGGCGCCGATCCAGGCCAGGACCTCCTGCGGCCCGAAATCCGCCTTCCTCTCCTCGGCCTTGGCGTCGCGGAGCCAGAAAAGCCAACTTGAAACCGGCCTACCCGGCGCAATCGCCTCAATGGCGGAACGATAGAGCCACAATTGGGCGTCGTAGGCCCCCTCGTGGCGGAAGCGGCTGGACTTGAAATCCACGACAATCATCTCGTCATCGAGCTCGGCGAGGAGGTCGATCCTCCCTTCTGCGGAGAAATCCGAGCCAAGGTCGAGGATGAAGCCGAATTCTACCCTCCGTCTCGCGCGTTTCACCCTTGCTGCGAGCTCCGAGGCCTCGAATCCTGCCGCGAGACGCAGTGCCTCGACTAGGAGGCTCTGGCGCAGGTCCTCGGGGATCAGGCCGAGCAGTTCCTTTGGGAAGCGGGGGGGCCGGGGGGGATCGGCGAGCCTCGCCTCGAGGACGGCGTGGCAGAGGCTGCCAAAAACGTTCTCGCTCACCCTATCCGCGGCCCTGTCGTAGGCGCAGTCGGGGAGCTTTTCCTCGTATCCGTCCAGGGCCCGCGTCGTCTCGTAGGCTCCGTTGAGCGCGTCCACCGGGAAGCTGCGCCTTGGCAGGCTGCGGTCGATCGCCTCGGCCCGCTCATAGTCGGGCAGGAAACTCTCCAGGGAGCGGGCCCTCGTTCCGGCGAAAAGCCTGTGGTAGGCCTCCTCGCCAAGGTCGGGGACCTCTATGAGCTCGACGCCTTCGGGAAGGAGGAGCTCCTTCTCGGGGACTGATCCGTCCTCGGCCTGGGATCCGTCTCCGGAGGGCTCGGCCGGGCCTGCCGGGGCATCTGCCACAAGGAGGGAGCGGAATGACAATCCCCGATTGGCTCCGCCCTCGACCCCGGCGAAGACGAGGTGGGCTATGGCCCTGGTGCAGGCGACATAGAAGAGCCTCTTGGTCTCGGCCGCGCGCTTGCGCTCGTCCTCCTCCTTGGCGAGCTCGTAGAAGACGTTGGCCGTCCTGGGTTTGGGCTCGTCCCATGGCCTCAGGTTGAGCGTCACCCCGACTCGTGACGAGGGGTACCACGCGGCCCCGGCCCCCTCGACCCGGCCAGCGTTCTGCATATCGGGGAGGATGACGACGGGAAACTCGAGGCCCTTGGCCTTGTGGATGGTCATGAGCCTGACGCCCTGGGAGCTCTCCCTCGGGGCCTCGAGCTCGTCGATGCGCTCGGGTCTGCCCATGAGGGGCTCAAGCTCGGCCACGAAGCTCGCGAGGCCTTTGCCCTCGGCGTCGGCCCTGGCGGCGAGGGCGAATAGATAGTCGAAGTGCTCAAGATAGGGCTGGGCCTCGCTCTTGCGAAGGACGCCGAGCCTGAGGCCGGCCTCGTACCAGAGCCAGGAGACGAGCACGGCGTGGGGGCAGAGGTCGGCCCTCGAGCGGAGCCCGGCAAGGATGGAGGCGCCACGCTCGTACCTCTCCCTGTCCCTTGGGTCGAGGCCGAGGGAGGCCTCCCCAGCGAAGGGGGCCAGGCCTTTTGCGAGGACGGCGACAAAACCGTCGTCGGAGAGCCTCACCAGGGGAGAGCGGAGCACCGTGGCGTAGGCCAGAGCGTCGTCGAGGAGGGCAAGCCTCAGGGCGGCGTAGAGATCGTTGGCGGGGGACTCCACAAAGAGGCCGCGGGGATCGCCGACGGCGTAGGGGATGTGGTGGAGGCGGAGGAAGCGCTCGAGGATGTACTGCTTGGAGGTCGAGCGCAGGAGTATCGCGAAGTCCTCGAAGGCCGCGGGCCTTATGCTGCCCCTCTCCTGGCCGCCCACCATGAGGGAACCCACAGAGCCGTCGATGAAGGAGGCGATGGCCTCGGCCAGGGCCTCGGCATCGCTCCTGAAGCCAGGCCTTGCGGCCGTCCTCCTCTTGGCGAGGTAGACGAGGCGGCTCTCGAGTCCAGGCGTGGGGTCCCGGGGCCGTATGGTCTCGAAGCGGGCCTCGAAATCCTCGTGCGCGTCGGCGAAGACCCGCTCGAAGAGGCCGTTGAAGAAGGAGACCAGGGAGGGCTCGCTGCGGTAGTTGGTTCCCAGCGAGGGCATCGCCGCCGCGCCACCGGGTCCCGAGGCGCCAGCCAGCCCTGAGAGCTCGCCCGCGAGGCGGCGGAAGACCGAGACGTCGGCCCCCCTGAAGCGGTAGATCGACTGCTTCTCGTCGCCGACGAAGAAGAGCTTGTCGGGCGCGAGGCCTGCGGCCTGGGGGATTCCGGGACCGCAGGCCTCGGGAGCCTCGGCGAGGAGGAAGAGGAGCTCCCTCTGGAGCTCGTCGTCGTCCTGGAACTCGTCGATCATGATGAAGCGGAAGCGCCGCTTCCAGTAGGACCTGATCTCGCGCCTGCGCCCGAGGAGGTCAACCGCGCAGACGGCGGCGTCGCGGAAGCTCATGATTCCCGCGGAGCGTTTCGCCGATCGGTAGCGCTCGCCGAACTCGGCCAGGAGGGCGAGGGCGGAGTCGACGAGGGGAGCGAGGGCCTCGGCCTGGGCCAGCCTCCCCAGGAGCCTCGCGGCTTCGCGGCCGGAGCCCATGCCCGCCTTGGCCTCCTCGTCCTCGGCCGTCTTCCCAAAACCGCCGAGGTGGAATTGGGCGACGGGGCCGGCCAGGAGGGAGGCCTCGGCCGCTGTGCTCTGGCTTGACGCGAGGGCGGCGAGGGCCGGAGCGAGGGAGGCCTCGAGGGCGAGGATCTCCTGGAGCTTCTTGC
>JANXYO010000115.1 GCA_025356015.1 Spirochaetaceae bacterium | reverse complement strand
AACAACCTCCTGAGCGCCCGGGCCGCCGACCCCGACGACCCGAGACAGTTCGACCTCTTCCGTTTCAGCCTCCAGGACATCAGGCAGCAGCGCGGCAGCGTGACCATCCTCAACAATGTGATCAATCCGACCAAGGGAGGGGAGCGCACGGCCCTGCAGGTTGTCCTCGCCGACGCGGGCTCGCTGACAATCACGGTCTTCACCCTCGATGGTGATGTCGTGAGCCATCTCTTCTCGGGCAAACAGGCCGCAGGAACCTACAACTACTTCTGGGACGGGAAGAACCTCTCGGGAGAGCCGGTAGCCCGAGGCGTCTACTTCATCAGGGTGGTCGCCAAAGGCATCGACGAGATAAGGAAGGTGCTGATCATAAAATAGGACTGGGGGGGCCGAACGGAGGGCAATCAGCCACGAAGGCGCACGAATGTACACGAACGCAGGTCAATGCCGAGCGAGATCGGGTCGCGGCTGACTCAATAACCGTTTAGGTAGAAGCGCAGCTCGGGCTGGGCTATGAGGATCTCGCCCGAGTCGATGTCGAGGAGGCTCGTGCTGTCTGTCGGCGAGATCCCCAGCTCGAGGACGGGCACCGTCCGGCTCGCGAAGGAACCGCTGACGCTCTCGATGAAATTGATGCCGCTCCGCATCCTCAAGACCAGCCTTGTCCAGCCCGAGCTCGCGTCGTTGCCTGTACCTCCGCCCGGTGTGACGTCGAAGGCCTGCTGGATCTGTACCGAGGGCATGGGGGCTATCTCGTTCATCGAGAGGGTGACCTTCATCGCGGCGTAGGGGTTCTTGCCCGCGGTATTTGTGATGTAGGCCGAGAGAGGCGATTTTTTCACCCAGACCGAGAACTCGTACTGGCCAATGACGAGGCTGGGGCTTGTGTCTGTAGGCCGCAGCAGGAGGCGCAGGGCATAGCCGGTGATGTCCTTGCGCAGGACCCGGACGTCGTCGATGGTGGCTCCCTCAGGACCATTGGAACCGAAGGTGAGGGCCGAGGTGGTGTTGTAGAGCGAGAGGCTGTCGAGGAGGCCCGGAAGAATGATAAAATCCGCAGCGCCTGCCTGAACCTGCTGGTTGGCGACAATGACATTCCCGGGCAGGAAAGCAGTGCCCCAGTCCTGGAGGCTGTAGTGAAAATCGGCGCTGCCAAGGAACATGGCCCATTTGTAGCCATGGGCCGAGGTCGAGGTGGGGACATCGGCCAGGGCCTGCAGCCGATACCGGACACTGCTATTGGCTGCCATCGCCATGATTAGGGAATCCAATCCATGTATCTTGCCAGCCGGACCGGCGGTGATGCTCGCCGTAGGCGGCCCGACATCTGCAGACCAATCGCCGGTCAAGGCTGTCTCGAAATCCCCGTTCGCGATCAGATTGTTCAGCCTCAGCAGGTAGACCTCAGAGCTCGCGCTCAAGGTCGAGGGCCCGCTCGTGGCCGTCGTCCCCACCGTGCCTTGGGAGATGAGGTCCATGTAGTTGAAGGTCGAGGCGTCTGAGGAGCCGCGCCAGGACCAGGTCCAGAGCCCGGGGTTCTCGTAGTTGGCGAGGCCGAGGTCGACGTTGCCCGGGCTGAGGCCCTTTCCCAGGATGAAGTCCTGGCCGGAATTGCGGTAGCTGGCGAAGACGTCGGAACTGCAGGATGAGAAACCGGCTGCCGCCACCATGGCTGCGCCTGCGAGGGCGGCCGCGGCGACGAAAGCAGAGGCTCGGGCGGGGCGCTTCTGGCCTAGTGTGCTCACGGACATAAGTATACCGCGATCAGGCTTCCCCGCCAGTGTTCAGATCTTCACCAGTTCGTAAGCCCGGCTCCCCAGCCCTATCTTCTCCCCATACTCGAGCTGGACTTGGCCACGGGTCTCGGGGTGGAGGATGGCGAACTTGTCGTCCCCGGGGCCGGCCCGGCCCTCGGTGGCCGAGCCCGCGGCCGAAGGGGCTGCCGTGACCAGGTCCAGTGAGGCCTGGTCGATGGCGACGGGGTCGGTAGAGGCGAGGACGCCGATGTCGGCCACCAGGGGGGCGTCGGAGAAGGGATTGCAGTCGCACTCGGGCACGACGTCCTTCACGAAATTGAGGTAGAGGACGCGGCCGGCCTTGTCCTTGACGGCCCCGAGGGCGTATTCGGTCAGGCGCTCGGTGAAGGGGACAATCTCCGTGGCCCAGTCCATGCTTATCGCCTTGGCCTGGCAGCGCGAGGCGCATTCTCCGCAGCCTATGCAGGCCTCCTTGTCGATCGAGGCCGCGCTTCCCTCGAGCCTGGCCGCCCCGGCGGGGCAGACTTCCACGCACTCGCCGCAGGCGACGCACTTCTCGGAGCGCACAAAGAAACGCACCGAGTGCTGCTCCTTCTTGCCCGCTGCCGGGGCGCAACCCATGGCGAGGTTCTTGATGGCCCCGCCGAAGCCAGCCATCTCATGGCCCTTGAAATGGGTGAGGACGACCATGGAATCGGCGTCGGCGAAGCCCGAGGCGATCTTCACGCTCTTGTACCATTTCGCTCCAAGCTCGACCTCGCGCCAGTCGCGGCCCTTGAGGCCGTCGGCAATGATGCAGGGGGCTCCGCATACGGGGGGGAGGTAGCCGTGGAGGGCGGCCGTCTCGAGGTGGCCCACGGCGTTGTGCCTCGAGCCCGAGTAGAGGGTGTTGGTGTCGGCGAAGAAGGGCTTCCCTCCGGCTGCGCGGACCGCGTCGGAGGCCTTGCGGGCGTAGACGGGGCTCAGGAAGGCGTCGTTGCCCAGCTCGCCGAAGTGGACCTTGATCGCGCAGAGGTCGCCTGTCCTGACCACAGAGGACAGGCCGGCCGAGGCGAAGAGCATCTCCAGCTTGGAAAGGAGGTTGCGTTTGGAACTCTGGGCGCGGAAATCGACAAAGTAGACGTTTGCTGCCATGGAAGGCACTATACACGGCGGCGGCCGGGCTCCTCAAGCCTCGAAGGCGCTCGGCTTGAGGCCAGCCTTGATATGGGCCGAGAGCCGGGTGAGGGCGCTCCTGCTGTGGGTGAAGAATCTCCTGTAGGCGGGACAGAGCCAGCTCAGACCCGCTTCCCCGTCCGGCGTCAGGGCGAACCTGTCCTTGGGGCAGCCACCGTTGCAGGAGGAGAGGACCTCGCAGGAGCGGCAATAGGCGGGCAGGGAGCCGCGCTTCGCCTCACCGAAGGCGACAAGCCGCGGGTCGCGGGCCAGGCCTCCCAGGCTCATGCCGAGGTCGCCTGGGCTCATGCCGAGCCTGCCCAGGAGGTGGTCTTGATCGACGAAGTGGTCGCAGGCGTAGAGGCTGCCGTCGCGCTCCAGGACGACCACGTCTCCACAGGTCTCGCGGTGGATGCACAGGGAGAGGGGGACACCATGGACGGCCTTCAGGGCCTCGTCGAAGTTCTGGATGACGATCCTGCCCAGGTCCTCCTTGATCCAGAGGTCGAAGACCCTGCAGAGGAACTCGCCCAGGGCCTCGGGCTCCGCCGCGAGCTGCGATGGCGTCCCGGCCAGGTCGGCGGAGACGAGGGGGAGGAACTGCAGGTAGCTTGCCCCGATCCCCCGGAAGAAACCGTAGGTCTCCTCGGGTTCAGCGGCGTTCAGGGAAGCCAGGACGCACAGGATGTTGCAGAAGACCCCCCGCTCGCGAAGAAGGCGCCAGGCCCTCATCACCATGTGGTGGCTCGCGCCCCCTGCGCTGGTTTTCCTGTAGGCGTTGTGGAAGCGGGCAGGTCCGTCGAGGCTCAGGCCGACCGAAAAGGATTCCCTGGCCAGGAAGCCGGCCCAGCCGCGGTCGATGAGGCTGCCATTGGTCTGGATGGCGTTGCTGATCCTCCTGCCTTCGGGCCTGAGCCTTTTCTGGATCTCCACGATGGTCCTGAAGTACTCGAGGCCGAGAAGGGTCGGCTCGCCGCCGTGCCACTCGAAGTGGGTCACCGGGCCGGGCGAGGACTCGAGGCGTTGGGCGATGTAGAGCTCAAGCAGGCCCCTGTCCATCCGACCGGGGGCCTTGGGCAGGTTCGCGGCCTTGCCCAGGTAGTAGCAGTAGGCGCAGCGGAAGTTGCAGCGCGGCCCCGCCGGCTTGGCCATGACGAGGCATTCTCGGCGCGGCATGCCGCGCCTAGGGGCTCAAGGTCCGGGCGAAGAAGCCCAGGAGCCTCGACCAGGAGTCCCGGGCCGCCTTCACCTCGTAGGCCGGTCCTGTGTCGTTGAGGAATGCGTGGCCTGCCCCCTCGTAGATGTGCTTCTCGAAGGATTTGCCGGCTCCAGACATCGCGGCCTCGAAGACGGGGAGGCCCGCCATCAAGCGCGCGTCATTGGCCCCGTAGAAGCCGATGAGGGGGCAGGCGACCTTCGCTATCCTCTCGGTCGGAGGGGCGCTTCCATAGTAGATGGCCGCGGCCGAGAGTTCCTCCTCCTCGCAGGAGAGGAGGGCCGAGAGGCCACCGCCCATGCAGAAGCCCACGCAGCCTATCCTCTGGCCCCTCGTGGCCGGGTTCTCGGTGCGCAGGTGACGGAAGGCCGAACGAAGGCCTGGCAGGAGGGCGTCGAGCCTGCCCGGGCCCACGAAGGAAAAGGCAGCGGCGAAGGTCGCGGCGACCCTCTCGGCCTGGGGCGAGGGGAGCTTGGCGAGCTCGGCCTCCCTCGCCTTGGGATCGGCCCGGGTCGCGGGGGCCATCGCGCCCATGAGGGCCATGGTCTCTGCCACGCGCTCCCTCGAAAGGGCCTCGGGCCTCCGGCCTCCGGGGGCGTAGAGGTCGGGTGCGAGGGCCGCGTAGCCGGCGGCGGCAATCCTCCTCGTCACATCCTCGATATGGTCCTCGACGCCCCAGACCTCCTGGATGACGATCACCGCGGGCAGGGGTTTCTGGGCCCGGTCGGGAAGGGCAAGGTAGCCGATAGAGTCCCCATAGCTGATCCATTCGCCTATGATTGCCATGCTTGAAACCTCCTCACTCCGACGGGGCATTTTACCATCTTCTGTTACGATGGGGCCACCAAAAGGTTCTCCTTGTGCGTGCTCTGCCCGAAAGCCGTCCTCGTTGGCAATCGGCCTCGCAACTTGATATACTAGGGCGGAAGGCTGGGGCGCCTTTGTCAGAGACCATCTTTTCAGAGCCTGAAATGTGAAGGAGTGCGTCCGTGAAGATATTGATGGTCACGAGCGAGGCTGTTCCCTTCGCGAAGGCTGGAGGCCTGGGCGACGCGGTTTCGGCCCTTTCCCGCGCCTTGGCGCGCGCCGGCCACGACGTCAGGATAGTCCTGCCGCGCTACTACTGCGTCGACCGCAGCAAGCTCAGGCTCATCGAGGGCCCCTTGGGCGTTCCGGTCGGAGTGGGCGAGGAATGGGCGGCCGTCTACACCAGCACCCTGCCCGGCTCGGAGCTGCCCGTCTATTTCCTCGAGCACGAGCGCTTCTTTGGACGCGACGGCATCTACGGTGACAAGGCCGAGCCCGATTTCGCCGACAATCCCGAACGCTTCGCCTTCCTCTCCCGGGCCGCCTTCCAGCTCTGCCGCAAGCTCTCCTGGATTCCCGACATCCTCCATGCCCACGACTGGCCCTCGGCCCTCGCCACCGTCTATCTCAGGCACGCCGAGCGCTTTAGCGAGTTCGCCAAGACGGCCTCCGTCCTCTCGATCCACAACCTGGGCTACCAGGGCGTCTACGACAAGTCCTCGTATCCCTACTTCAACCTTCCCTGGGAGCTCTTCCACGGCGCGGGCTTCGAGCATTTCGACAGGGTGAACCTCCTCAAGTCGGGCATCACCGCAGCCGACTGCCTCACGACTGTTTCCCCAAGCTACGCCCGAGAGATCCAGACCCCCGATTTCGGCTTTGGCCTGGACGGCCTCCTGCGTTTCCGTTCCCCCGATCTCGTCGGCATCCTCAACGGGGTCGACCTCCACGACTGGGATCCCACGATGGACCCCTACCTGCCCCAGACCTTCTCGGCCTCAGACCTCTCTGGCAAGCAGCGCTGCAAGGTCGAGCTCCAGAGGGAATTCGGCCTCCCCATGGACCCCAGCCGCCCCCTTGTCGGCATGGTCACGAGGCTCACCGACCAGAAGGGCGTTGGCGAGCTCTTCGGCCCCCTGTCTGGAAGCGCCTATCGCATCTGCAGCGACATGGACCTCCAGTTCGCCGTGATCGGCTCGGGCGAGAGCTGGTGCGAGGAGGAGCTCCGCTCCCTCTCCTCGAGGCTCCCCAATTTCCGTGCCCAGATCGGCTACAAGGAGCGCCTCGCCCACCTCATCGAGGGAGGGGCCGACTTCTTCCTCATGCCCAGCCGCTACGAGCCCTGCGGCCTCAACCAGATGTACTCCCTTCACTACGGCACCCTGCCCATCGTGCACCGCACCGGGGGGCTCGCCGACACTGTCGAGAACTACAACCAGGAGACCGGGACGGGCACTGGCTTCATGTTCGACCACCTCACCCCGAGGTCGATCTACGACACCGTGGGCTGGGCTGTCTGGGCCTGGTACAACAGGCCCGCCCACATCGACACCATGCGCCAGCGGGCGATGGGGCGGAGCTTCTCCTGGACGCGCTCCGCCGAGGAATACCAGAAACTCTACGACCGGGCCCTGGCCCTGGTCTCCGAGCCTCCCGGCCCAAGGGCCGGAGCCTCGGGGAGCGGGGCCACGCGACGGATCCATGGACCGGAGGCTCAATGAGCAGCGTTGAAAAGAAAGTCTACGACTACGTCCCCGACAAGGTGAGGGACCAGCTCCTCGACGTGTTCCGAAAGCGCTCGGGCGCCGCGACGACGGCAGACCTGGTCGCCCTCACCGGCCTGCCCAAGACCCAGGTGGAGACCGAGGTCAAGGCGGTGAGCGACGAGTACGGGGCCAGGCTCAAGGTCACCGAGTCGGGGGAGATCCTCTACTCCTTCCCTGCGGGCCTCAGGTCGAGGTACAGGGGCTTCGGTCCCTCGTTTAGGCGTTTCTGGAAGGCTTTCAAGAAGGGCGCGGCCGCCGTGGCGACCTATCTCTTCAAGATATGGATCGTGGTCATGCTGGTGGGATACTTCGTCCTCTTCCTGGCCCTGGCCCTCCTGGCTCTCCTGCTCTCCATCGCCGCCCAGGCATCGGGACGTAGCGACTCGAGGGACGACCGGCGCGGCGGAGGCCTTGGCGGCATGATGATCGCGGGCCGTCTCTTCCAGACCATCATAAACATCTGGTTCTATTCCGAACTCTTCAAGACCGACGACGAGAGGAGCTACCGCGCGCAGAAGCGCCGCAACCGGAGACCCCTGCACAAGGCCATCTTCTCCTTCGTCTTCGGCGATGGGGACCCCGACGCCACCTGGGACGCGACAGAGAAAAAGGCTGTCCTTGCATTCCTTCAGTCCAACAAGGGCATCATGACGATGGCCGAGTTCATGGCGATCACCGGCCTGGCTCCCCTCGAGGCCGAGGAGAGGGTCAACCGCTACCTCTACGAGTTTGGGGGCAGCCCCGAGGTGAGCGAGGAGGGTGTGATCTACTTCAGCTTCCCCGAGCTCCTGCGGCGCAAGGACAGGGCCGACCGCAGCTTCGGCAGCTCAGTGCCCATGAGGCCCATGGCCGCCTTCAGCTCGAACCCTCCTAAGTCGAACTTCTGGTTCTGCGCGATCAACGCCGTGAACCTGCTTTTCGGCTCCTACTTCCTCGCCGGGGCCCTGAGCCCCCACCCCCTCATAAGCATCCTGTACAACGCCACCTATGCCGGCCGCCTGGTGATGACCCGGGGCTGGGACGCCTTCTACCTCATGGTGCACCAGCTCGCCGGGAAGGTCCTCGGGCTAGCCGACCCGGCCCTTCTCCTCGGCTTTGTCCTGGGCGCCGTGCCCGTGGCCTTCGCCTTCTTCTTCTACGCCGTGCCCGCGATCCGCTCGGCCCGCCTCAAGGCCCGCAACGAGAGGGCCAGGCTCGAGAACCTGCGCCGTGTCGCCTATCGCGCCGTCCTTGATTCGCCAGCCTCGGTCAGGGCCGAGGCGATCAGGCCGGCCGAGGCCGCGGCGAGGCCCGCGGACGCAGGGGCCCCGGAGCGGGTCATGAAGGAGATCGCGGCCTGGGCCGGCGCCGAGCCCAAGGCCGATGGCAGCTTCTCCTTCGCCGAGATCCAGAGGAGCAAGGACGAGGCTGCCAAGGTCCGCTCCGGCATCAACCTTCGCGATTTCGAGCTCGGCGGCGAGGTCTTCGACTCGGGCTCTCCGTGAGCCCCGGCGTGGAAAAGGCGAGGGCGAGGGGGATACTCCTCGCCCTCGTCTCGGCAGCGGGTTTTTCCACCCTCGGCCTTTTCGCGAAGCTCATTTTCAGCGAGGGTTTCTCCGTCCAGCAGGCCCTTGCCTGGCGCTTCACCGTGGCCTCGGCCATCCTCTGGTGCATCGTCGCCGCCACCTCGAGGACAAGGGCCCGCAGGCCTCCGGTCGGGAAGAAGCTCCTGGCCATGCTCCTCCTGGGATTCCTGGGCTTCGCCCCCCAGGCCGGGATGTACTTCGTCACGGTGAGCATCCTCGACCCGGGGATCGCGGGTCTCCTGCTCTACCTCTACCCTTCCTTCGTGATCCTGATTTCGCTCCTGGTCTTCCGGAAGCGTCCCAACCGTATCCAGGCCCTGTCCCTCGTCCTCTCGCTCGGCGGCTGTGCCCTCACCCTCTTCAGGCCCGGCAACTATCCGATCGTCGGCCTGGCCCTCGGCGCAGGGATGGCCCTGTTCTACGCCTCATACCTCATCGTCAGCGAGAGGGTCCTCGAGGGGGTCGATCCGATAAGGGCGACGGCCCTGATCATGCTCGCGGCGGCGGTGATCTACTGGCTGATCACCTTTGCCACAGGCACCGCCAAGCTGCCGGGAACGGTGTCGGCCATCGTGGGCATCCTTTGCGTGGGAAGCATCGCCACGGTCCTGCCCATCACTACCCTCTTCGCCGCCATGGCAAGGATCGGCGCCTCCGACACTTCCCTGGTGAGCACCCTCGAGCCCGTCCTCACCATCGTCCTCTCGGCCCTCATCATCGGGGAGAGGCTGGGGACGGCCCAGGCGGTCGGAGGCTGCCTCATCCTTGCGGCGGTTCTTGTGCTCCGCTTTGAACCAGCACCCCAGGGATCCGTGAGGCTTCCATGAGCTGGCTGGCGGTTTCGAAGGCCTCCTCGAGGCTGGTGACCAGGCGGTAGTCCGTGTTCCTCATCACGAGGCGGCGGCTTATGTACTCGCGGACCTTGCGCGGATTGCCGACGATCACGACGAGGCCGATGACCCGGTACTCCGCGCAGAGGCGGTCGATGAGGGTGAGCTCCGAGAAGGTGCTCATGCTGTGGTGTCTGTTGTCGTGGATCGCGCATACGGGCTTGTCGACGTAGTACTCGAGCTTCATGAGCATGAGCTGGCCCAGGTCCTGCTTCCCGATGCTATGGCCGGGGATGGTCCTGATCAGGAAGAAGTCCTCGTAGACCCAGATCGTGCCGAAGGAGGCCTCGACCAGGGCCACAAGTTCGCCTGGCACGACCTATACCTCCATCCCGTCGAGCCCCGCGCGCAGCCGCGCGAGCTCGCCGTCGTCGAAGTCCCCGGGCACGAGGCAGGGCAGCTCGGGATCTGGGGACACGAGGACCCCTGAGGCGAGGGCGGCCCTGAAGAAGGCGGCGTGTCCCGCCGTCCCCGGCAGGGCGTAGAGCCAGGGGCCGCGACGCTCGAAGTGCCCTGAGAGCCGCCTGTCGGTCCTGCGCCAGTGCTCCTCGTTGTAGGCCTCTGAGAACGTGGCGAACTCGGCGAGGGCACGCGAGGCCGCAGCCAGATACAGGGGGGCCACGAGATCCCCTCCCGCGAGCTCGGCACTGCTGTTGTCCCTGAAAAGGAGGACGGCAGGAGCAAAGGGGGCGGGGCAGGGAATAAGGGGAAAGGCCGCGGGGAAGTCCCCGCCCGCCTTGGAGCCGGGCTCAGACAGGGCCTCGGCGAAGGGGCGCAGGACAATGGCCCTGGCCGATGGCCCGGCCTCTCCCCGCCTCGCCGGGTCGTAGATGGCATCGTCCCCAAAGGCCCGCTCAAGCGCGGCGCGGGCACGGCCATCGTCCCGGTAGAAGCGGGCCGCCGAAAAGAGCGGATAGCGGGCGAGGAGCTCCTTCTCGAGCCTGCGCTCGCGGACACTGGGCATGGGCTTCGAGAGCCCGACATCGACGGCGGCCTTGACGACCGTGCCGATGCCAGAGCCCTTGCTGCCGAGGATAGCCCTGCCTCCGTCCATCCAGAGGTCGAGGAAGCGTCTCCCGTCCTCGGCGTAGAGGCGCCAGAGCCTGGCCCGCCTGATCGCAGGGAGGAGGCGGAGGAGGTCCTGCTGTTCGCGATCGCCGTGCATCCCTTTATCCCCTCTGCGCTTCGAGCTTGGTCGTGAACTTCGGGAAGAACTGGGCCTGCTTGCCGGTCTCGAAGCGAACGACGACGAGGGGGCCCGAGCTCGGCGTCGGGCTCACCTTGATCACGACCCCGGCCCCGTAGTCGTCGTGGTAGACGGCCTCTCCAGCCCTCCATATCCTCTCGGGCCCCGTACTCGGCCCGCCCCTCGCCTGGGCATAGGCGTACTCGTCCCTGCGGCTCCCCGCCTGGGCCTGGGGGCCGTAGCGGAAACCGGGGCGGGCCTCGGCCTTCGCGGAGAGCCCGGCGGCCTTCTCGATGCGTTCGCTCCCGATCTCGCCGAGGAAGCGCGAGGGCAGGGTCTCGAGGAGGCGGCCGTGGAGGCGGCGCCAGCGGCAGGCGGTGAGGTACAGCAGGTCCTTGGCCCTGGTTATCGCGACATAGAAGAGGCGGCGCTGCTCCTCGAGCTCCTCGCCCTCGTCGTCGTCGCGGGGGAAGAGGCCCTGCTCGAGACCCGTCACCATGACGAGGGGGAACTCGAGGCCCTTGGTGTTGTGCATGGTGATGAGGGTCACAGCGTCGGTCTCGTTGTCCCGGGCTGCGAGGCTCCTGTCGAGCTCGATGGTCTCGAGGTACTCCGAGAGGCCCTCGAGGCTGGCCGGATAGAGTGATGAGGCGTTGATGAGCTCGTCGAGGTTGGCGATCTTCTGGGTGCCGGCTATCTCGTCCTGGTTCCTGTGGTATTCGCTCAGGCCCGAGCGCATGACCAGGCGTTCAACCATCGTGGAGAGGCTCGTCTCGCCCGCCTCGGGCGGCCTTGTGCGGCGCATGCCGTCGGCCTGGGCCTCGTCGAGGACAGCGCTGCTGGGATCCCCTGCGTTGGCCGGGGGCGAGGCACCTGCGTCTGCCGAGGCCGGGGCCTCGGACCAGATCCTTCCTCGCGCCTCCTCGAGGATCGCGAGGAAATCGCGCAGGCCCGATCGGGCCTTGCCCCGCAGGGACTCGGCGCACGCGGCGGAGGCCGCGAGGAGGTTGCCTGCTTTTTCTGCTGCGCCGTCCATCACCGCCTCGACGCTGGTGTCGCCGACCCCTCGGCTGGGCTTGTTCACAGCGCGCTTGAAGGCTACTTCATCGCGGGGATTCGCGAGGATCTTGAGGTAGGCGAGGGTGTCCTTGACCTCCTCGCGCTCGTAGAAGCCAAGGGCCCCGACCAGGCGGAAGGGGATGCCGTGGCGCGGGAACTCCTTCTCGAAGGAGAGGGACTGGGCGTTCGTCCTGTAGAGGATGGCCACGTCGTTCCAGCTTCCACCGGCCTTGCGGCGCTCGAGGCAGACCCGGGCGCAGAAGGCCGCCTCCTGGTCCTGGTCCTCGAGGAGGGCGAGGGTGGGAAGCTTCCCACCGACCCGCTCGGCCCTGAGGGTCTTGCCCAGGCGCCCCGAGTTGTGCGAAACGACTTCGCCGGCTATGTCCAGGATGCTCTGGTAGGAGCGGTAGTTGGTCTCGAGCCTGACCATGTCGGTGCCGGGGAAGATGCGGCTGAACTCAAGGATGTTGCGCAGCTCGGCCCCGCGGAAGCGGTAGATCGACTGGTCGTCGTCGCCGACCACGCAGAGGTAGGCCGCCTCGATGCCCGGCTCGGCCCCGGCGAGGGCGCGCAGGAGCTCGAACTGGGCCACGTTGGAGTCCTGGTACTCGTCGACGAGGATCACCCGGAAGCGCTGCCTCGTGCGCCGCCTCACGGCATCGTCCTCGCGCAGGAGCTTGGCCGGCAGCCTGATGAGGTCGCCGAAGTCGACGTTCCCGGTCGCCTTCAGCCTCTCCTGGTAGTTCTGGTAGATGCGGCGCATCTGGGGCTCGCTGAAGGCCAGGGAGAGGTCGGGTGAGTCTGGCTCGAGGCCGTAGTCCTTGGCCCTGGCTATCGCCTGGGCCATGCGCGAGCACTCAATCCTTGTGTTCTGGGGCAGGAGGCCGTGCAGGAGGGTCGTCGCGTCGTCGTCGTCGTAGATGACAAAGTTAGGGTCGAGCCCCGCGGCCTGGGCGTTCCTGCGCAGGAACCAGGCGCCGAAGGAATGGAAGGTCCTGATCACGGAGCGGGAGCACCTCTGCTCGAGTGAGGCGGCCCGGTCGCGCATCTCGCGCGCGGCCTTGTTGGTGAAGGTCACGGCGAGGATGGAGGCAGGGTCGATGCCCCGCTCGCGCACCAGGTAGGCTATCTTGGTAGTTATTACCCTCGTCTTGCCCGAGCCGGCGCCGGCGAGGATGAGGAGACTCGTGCCCTCGTGCCGCACCGCCGCGAGTTGCTCGGGGTTGAGGGAGGACAGGTAGGGCGCAAGGCCCGCTTTCGTATCGCTCATCCTGGCCTTGGGGCCTTCACCTGGTCTCTACTCGGGCGCTCCCGGCGGCCGTCCCCTTCGCCGAGACGGGCAGGGCGTCGAGGTCGACCCCGCGCACCGCGAGCACCCTGGCCATGACGACTGCGCCCGGCTCGAAGCGCCCACGCAGGACGGTGAGGCCGTCCACCTCCGGGGCCTGGAGCCAGGAGCGGCCTATTGATAGGGGCTCCTCGTCCTCGTCTGCGTCGGCGGCGCTCTCGACAGGCTCCTCAACCAGGACCTCGAGGGTCCGGCCAACGAAGCGCTCGAGGCGCTCGCGCGTTATGCGCTCCTGAGTCTCCTCGACGCGCTTCCTGCGCTCGGCCACGACCTTCTTCGGCACGCGGCCAGCCATGGCGAATGCGGCCGTCCCCTCCTCGCGGGAGTAGGCGAAGCTGCCGAGCCAGTCGAGGCAGGCCTCCTCCTGGAAATCAAGCAGGAGGCGGAAGTCATCCTCGGTCTCGCCGGGGAAGCCGACAAGGAAGGTCGAGCGCAGGACGGCGTCCGGCAGGGCCTTTCGTATGCGCGCGATGAGGGCCAGGTAGACCTGGGCATTGCCCCTTCGGTTCATCGCCTTGAGGATGGAACCTGAGGCGTGCTGGAAGGGGAGGTCGAAGTAGGGCAGGAGGCGGGGGTCGGCGGCCATGATGGGAAGTATGGCCTCGGGGAAGTTGTCGGGGTGGATGTAGAGGACGCGGACCCGGAATTCGCCGGAGAGGGCAGAGAGGGCGGCCAGGAGCTCGGGAAGCTTGCTTCCTCCGGAGTCCCTGCCGTAGGAGCCGAGGTCCTGGCCTATGAGGACGAGCTCGCGCATGCCGCGTCCCACGAGCTCGGCGCATTCGCGCGTGACATCGTCGACGGTCCGGGAGCGCAGATCGCCCCTGATCAGGGGTATGGCGCAGTAGGAGCAGCGGTTCGAGCAGCCCTCGGTGATCTTGACGTGGGCCGTGCCTGGGAAGTCGAAGAGCCGCTTGCGAGTCACCGTGCCGAGCGAGGGAGCGGCATGGGGAAGGAGGACGGGCCTGTGGCCGGCCACCGTCTCCTCGGCCGCCTCGATGACTGATCCAAGGTCGGCGTTGCCGACTATGCCGTCGGCCTCGGGAAGGTCGATCGAGAGCTCGGCCGAATAACGTTCCGCGAGGCAGCCCGCGACGAGTATCTTCGCTCCCGGGTGGGCGGCCTTGAGGCCGATCACGGCGTCGATCGACTCCTTCTTGGCGTCCTCGATGAAGCCGCAGGTGTTGACGATGATGAGCTCGGCCGACTCGGGGCCGTCAACGTACTCGTGGCCCTCGGCCTCGAGCCTGGCGAGCATCTCCTCGCCGTCGACCTGGTTCTTCGCGCAGCCGTGGCGGTCTATCCAGAAACGCATCGGCCCTTTTTAGTCCACGTCCAGGGCGCTCAGGGTCCAGGACCCTGAATCGGTCTGGGACCAGGCTATCCGCTTCACGGAGACCTCTCCCGGGCCGCCGAGGTCGAGGTCGGCGCTCTTGCCGCCCGAGGCCTGGATGCTCAGCTTGGCCGACTGGCCGTTCGAGGCCCAGAGCTTGACGGAATTGTTCGCGCTCACGCTGATGGTCTCGCCCTTGCGGTAGTAGCGCTCGTCGCGGTCCTTGCGGTCGACCTCGTAGCGGAACATGCACGAGCCGCGGAAGGTGACCGAGACGACGAAGGGATAGGGGCTCTTGCCCGCCTCGAAGAGGACGACGTTCTTGGCGCCCGCCGGCGCCGGCGCTGCCGGAGCCGCCGCCGGGACCGGAGCGGGGACAGCGGCCGGGGCTCCCGCCGCGGCCTGGGCCTCGCTCGGCGTCGGAGCCTCGGATGAGGCCTTGAGGGCGGCGGCCGCGCTCGCGTACTCGAAGCGGAGCAGGGCCCCCTTCGCGCTGTCCTTCTTGGAGAGGTCGGTCACCAGGACCTTGAGCTCGGGCTGGTTGTTCTTGTCGAGGTCTATCGTGCCTTCCTCGCCGAGCATGAGGCGGGAGGGGCCGGCAGGGGTGTCGATGGTGACTGCGTCGCTTATCGAGACGATGAGGAGCTTGTAGGTGTCGGTCCCTGAGTTCACGAGGAGGGAGTCCCCCATGTAGAGCCGCTTCTCGAAGGGGCTCCTGTCGAGGCGGTACTCGACCGGGGCGTGGTGGGCGCCTGCGCTCTCCACAGCCCCGCCCTTTTTCCCTCCTAGGGCAAGGAGGAGCACGAGGCCGATGACGATGACTCCGCCAGCCGCGGCGGCGACGATCATCATGGTCGAGGGGCCCCGCTTGGGGATGAGGTCGTTGATCGGTACGGGCTGTTCCTGGATCTTCAGGTTCTTGAACGAGGAGACGAAGTCGTCCGAGGGCAGGCCTAAGTATTCCGCGTAGTTACGCAGGAAACCGATCGCGTAGGGATCACCAGGGAAGACGCCGAAATCCTCGGCCTCGAGGGCGGCCAGGTAGCGCTTCGCGATGTTCGTCTCGTCGGCGATTCGCTCGAGGCTCAAGCCCTTCTGTTCGCGCGCGGCGCGCAGTTGATCACCAATGGGAACCATGCTGTTAAGCTTCCTCTATTTACTGATTATCGGATTTGAACAGGAAGTTGTTATAGACGTTCGCAGAGGCCGGCGAATCGTAGACAAAGCGGGAATCCGGGATGCCCTGGTTCACCTTGATGGCCGAGAAGTCGAAGACGAGCTTGTCGTTGCTCAGGGTCCAGCCCTCGATCCTCCTGATCAGCTTGGTCTCGGGGTTCACCGAGAGCTTGAGGGTCCTGAAGCCCTCGGACACCGTCCTGCGGTTGAGGGTAAGGCGCACGACCATCTCGCTCGGGCTTCCCTCGAGGGGCACCGGCGAGGGGCTCGTCTCAAAGGCGAAGGTGTAGCTCCGCTTCATCATGCGAAGGCCCTCGGCGCTCGCGAGGGCCGCTCCGCCGGCTCCGCTGGGCTTGTCGCCGACGGACTGGGAGAGCACAGCCCGGTAGCTGGGTATGTAGACCGTCAGGGTCGTCCCGTCGAAGGCGATGACCTGGTCGGGCGGCTGGACGAAGTCGATGCGCAGCAGGCTCGGGGTCTTGAAGGAGACGGCCCCTGTCATGGGGGCCTTGTCGCCATTGACCGAGATCGACAGGTGGGCCTCGTAGTCCTTGACCTGGGCGTATCGATCCGCCATCTGGGCGAAAAAGGCGTCTGCGGTCGTGATGTCCTGGGCCTTGGCCTGGAGGACGGCGAAGGCCAGGATAAGGAAAAGCAATATGGATTTCACGGTTCTAGTCCTGCGTAGCGGGCGATGTGTTCGCCCGTAATTGTAGCCCGTCTCAGGCAAAATGACAAGGCGCGCGCGGGAATGGGCTCCTAGGCCTTGAGGTGCTCCCTCACGAGCCAGCGCAGGCGGTCGTCTGCGAGCTTGAGGGCCTCGCCGCAGTCGGGGCAGGTGAAGCGGCTGTCCACGAGGCTGGCCTTCCTGCAGGCGATGCAGAAGACCTTGCCGCAGCGGGGGCAGGAGCCGGCGGGGGACTCGTCGGGCGGCATCGCCCTTATGCTGCTCGCGCTCTGGGCTGGGAGCTTGCGCGGAACCCTCCAGGCGCGGCCGCAGGAGGCGCAGGAGAGGCCCTCGGTCTCGAGCTCCTCGATCTCGAGCTCGAGGCGGGCCGCCCTCTTGGCATCGACCGGCTCGAGCCGTTTCTGGATCTCGGCGGCCTTCTTGCCTTGCTTGCCGGCGATCCAGTGCCTGCCCAGGGCCAAAAGGAGGGCGGGATCGGCAGGGGCCAGGTCGAGGCCGAGCCGGTAGGAGGCCTCGGCGCGGGGCCTGTCTCCGTAGACGAGGGCCAGGTTTCCCGCGAGGAGGCAGGTCCTCGCGTCTCCTCCGAGGTCGAGGGCGCGGCGGATCCTGACCTCCGCGTCGGAATAGCGCTCCTGCTCGAGGTAGACCGCGGCGAGGTTGGCCTGGTACTCGGCCTTGCCCGGATCGAGGGCCGAGGCCTTCTCGTATTCCCTGGCGGCGGCCTGGAGGCCTTCCTCGTCGATCCCGGGGAGCCTCGAGAGGATGTTCCCGGCCTCGTTGCGGCAGGCCGCGTCCTCGCCGAAGCTGGCGAGTATGGCGATGGCCTTGTCTGGCCTTCCGCTGCGGGCCTCGAGTTCGGCCAGGTTGATCGCGGGCTCGGGGGCGAGGGGAAGGGCCTCCCGGGCGGCCTCGAGGTGGCTTCGCGCCGTCTCGATCTCCCCCCTTTCCAGGGCGGCCTGGCCAGCGAGGTTCCTGACCCAGCCATCGGCGCCTCCGAGTTCGAGGGCCCTGGCGATCGCGGCGTCGACCCTCTCCGCCTGGGCATGGAGGAGGAAGAGGGTCTCGGCATGGCGGAAGGCGTACAGGGGATAGTCGGCCTCGAGCTCGACCGCCCGCTCGAAGCGCTCGAGGGCCTTCTGCCTCTCTCCCCGGGCCGAAAGCAGGAGGCCGTGGAGGTAGTGGATGGCCGAATCGGTCGAGCCCTTGGCGATGAGCTCGGCAAGCAGCTTCCCGGCCTCCTCCCGCCTTCCCTGGCGGTAGAGGACCTTGGCTTTCAGTTCCCTGACCTCGGTGCCCCTGGCCCGCAGGGAAGTGAGGCGGTGGAGGGCGAGGGCGAGGTCGTCGTCGGCCTCGCTCCGGAAGAAAAGCCGCGCAGCCTCGAGATAGGCCACTATCGCCTCGTCCCTGCGCTTGGCCTGGTCCCAGGCCCTGGCCTCGTTCATCCTGAAGAGGGCCTGCTCGGGCTCAAGCAGGGCGGCCGAGCGGTAGGCCTCGGCCGCGCCGGCGAAGTCGCCGAGGGCGAAGCGGGAGTGGCCCAGGAGGCCAAGAAGCCTGGATGAGGCCGGGTTTTCGGAGAGGAGACGGGAGAGCCAGTCCCTGAGCTCGGCATAGTCCCCCCTTATGTACAGGAGGTTGGCCCTTTCCTCGGCCGCGTCGCGGCGTCCCGGCTCGAGGGCGAGACAGGCCTCGAGGGCAGCCGCGGCCTCGTCGTGGAGCTCAAGCCTCAGGCTCACCTCGGCCTTGAGGAAGAGCTCTTCGGCGTCGAGGCTGCCATGGCGCTCGAGCTTGCGCAGCTGTATCGCCGCCGCGAGGTGCTCGCCCATAAAGAAGAAGGTCTCGGCGAGCCGCCTCCTTGTCCCCGGCCGGGGCAGGAGGTAGTAGTTCCAGCGGTAGTACCAGGTCTCCACCGAAAGGGGCCGGGAATCCAGCATACAGGACAAGAGGCCGATCCGCGCGGCGGCGCCGCCGGGCGCGGAGGGAGCCGCAGGCCCGGGCCCCTGGCTCGCAAGCCCTCCCCCCGCTCCGTAGTTCTGGCCGGCGAAGGCGATCTCGCCCAGACGGAAGCTGTCGTCGACTGCTTCACCGGCCCAGGCATCGTCGACGATGACAGTGAAATGGCTGCCGCGCGCGATGATCCTGAGGGAATGCAGGGATGAGCCGTGGGCGGCCTCGGGCTCGGCGATGCCCTGCCCCGGCTCATTGGCGCTAGCCCCAGCCAAGGTGGTGGCGGCCCCCGGTCCACCGATAGTGGCCCCCGGGCCACTGGGGATCTCAGTCCAGGCGATGAGGGGCCGGGGTGTCCCGTTGAACACGACATCGAGCCTGAAGTAGCCGCGGTTGGACACGAGGGCAGTGTAGAAATTGGCCTCGTCCTGGTAGCGGAAGAGGAAGCCGGCCGAGGCGTGGGGGGAGGAAGGGGGGAGCTCGAGTTCGCCCTCGAGGACAAAGTCGGCGTAGCGGTAGAGGGGTGCCTCTGTCCAGGCGAAGAGCCCTGCTCGAGCGATTTCCAATTCCAGATAATCGCTCGGGCTTCCAGAACCGCCCGCTCCAGGCTTGCGGCCCTCTCTGGCAAGGCCGCCCCTGACGCCGCCGCCGCGGTAGGCGGCCGCGTAGCCCTCCTCCTCTGCCTCGAGGAAACGCCCAGGCCCGGGCCCCGAAAGCCTGGCTATCCAGAGCTCCTCGACGAGGGAGCCCGGCTCGGGAGCGGGTCCCCGCCTTGAGAACAGGCGCCTCAGGAAGGCGAACATCCCTGACTTCCCGCTTCCCCTGGCCCCTAGCCCCGCTTCCCCGGCTCCGCCCTCTCGAGGAGGAGTGTCGCCGTGGGCCTGTCGGTGAGCTCGCTCGGGCCGAAATACTGCATGCCGCCGGGGACGCGGTAGTCGGAGCTTAGGGCCCAGGCCGAGCGTCTGGCCGCGAACTCGCGGAAGGGGGCTCCGGAGAGGTCGACGAGGGCCTTGCGTATGACAGGCCTGTCCTCGCCGTGCCGGCGCTCGATGTTCATCATCGAGACCAGGGGGACGCCCCCTGCCTCCCATTCGGCGGCGGGGGAGGAGAGCCTCTTGACGGAGGCGATGTAGCCCGAGAGGCCGGAGGCCGCGAGGAGGAAGGCTGTGTAGCCGAGGGAGTAGCAGTAGTCGGCGTCGAAGTTCGAGGGGAAGGCGCAGCGGCCCTCATAGCCGAAGAAATGGGTCTGGAAGTCGAACTTGCCCTTGAAGGCCCCTTCCTTGGCGAGCTCGGCGAGCCTGGCCTTGACCATCTCGGCGAGGAGCTTCTCGGTCTCGATGCGGGAGACCTGGACATTGCCGTGGGGGTCGCGGTCCCAGAGCAGCTGCTCCTGGATGCCGCGCGGCAGGCTCTCGTAGAGCCTGGCCGAGGGTGCGGAAAGGCGCTCGAGGACGAAGGCCTTGTGGTCGACAAAGCTCGCGAGGGACTTGAAGGCGGCCTCGCCCTTGGCGAGGATCTCGTTGATCTCGCCGATGAGGACCTTCATCTCGGGCACGAACTCGATGAGGCCCTCGGGCACGAGGACCACGCCGAAGTTCTCACCCGCGTCCGCGCGTTGCTTGACCGAGGCCACGATGGTGCCGACAACCTCGCCCAGGCCCATGCCGCCGGCCTCGACCTCCTCGGAGATCAGGGCGACGTTGGGCCTGCACTGCAGGGCGCACTCGAGGGCGATGTGCGAGGCCGAGCGGCCCATGAGCTTCACGAAGTGCCAGTATTTGCGGCCCGAGGCAGCGTCGCGCTCGATGTTGCCGATGAGCTCGGAATAGAGCTTGGTCGCCGTGTCAAAGCCGAAGGAGGTCTCGATCGCCTCGTTCTTGAGGTCCCCGTCTATGGTCTTGGGCACGCCGAGGACGGCTATCTTCTCGCCGGAGGCGGCGAAGTACTCGGCGAGGAGGGCCGCGTTGGTGTTCGAGTCGTCGCCACCTACCACGACGACGGCGTCGAGAGCGCGCCGCTTCGCGGTCGCGAGGGCCTTCTCGAACTGCTCGGGGCTCTCGATCTTGGTGCGTCCCGAGCCGATGAGGTCGAAGCCCCCCGTGTTGCGGTAGCGGTCGACAAGTTCAGCAGTGATGTCCATGTGCTTGTCATCGACGAGGCCGCCGGGGCCGCCGCGGAAGCCGTAGAGCTCGGACTCGGCGTTGCCTGCCTTGAGGCCGTCGAAGAGGCCCGCGATGACGTTGTGCCCTCCGGGAGCGGGGCCGCCGGAGAGGATGACCCCGACCCGCATGAGGCGCTTCGCCTGGGGATTGTCGCCCTTGCCGATCCTGATCTCGGGCATCCCGTAGCTGCGCGGGAACATGGCCTTGAGCCTGTCCCGGTCGACGGTGGGCTCAGCGATGCCGCACTTGATGGGCGCTGCCTGGTTCACGGGTCCGCGCAGGATCGCGGGAAGCTTGGGGGCGTAGGCATATCGCGCGCTCTGGAGGGGGGAGTAGTCCATGATGTCTCTCCTGCAGGGGATGTTCTCGTGCAGGTGATTCTATCGGAAGGTGGGGAAAAGGGAAATAGGAGGCCGGAGGGAGCCTTTAGTCTAGGCGATGGCAGAAGCCGTGGCTTTCTCGATTTCCTCGTGGCTCATGGGACGCTGGACGCGGACCGAGGCCTCGCTCGTGCGGATGACGAGCTCCTTGCCGTCGGGGCTCTTGGCTCCCAGCACCTGGACTATTGGATAGCGCGGGTCCTCGGGATTCACGTCGATGACCAGGGCCGCCTTGGCATTGCTGAGCATGACGTAGGTGCCGATCGGGTAGATGGATAGGCTGTAGACCAGGGCGCGGATCACGTTGTCGTCGTACTGCTTGCCCTCGTTCTTGAGGATGTCGAGCATGCCCGAGGAGCCGTCCCGGGCAGCCTTGTAGGGCCGGTCGGCCGTGACGGCGTCGTAGGAGCAGGCGACCATGATGATCCGCGAATACAGGGATATCTTGTCCCCCGTGAGGCCCCTCGGGTAGCCCGCTCCGTTGAGGCGCTCGTGGTGCTCGAGGGCGGCCAGGCAGACCGCCAGGGGGACCTGGCGCTCCTTGAGGAGGTTGTAGCCCAGGACGGGATGGGTCGTGATTGACTTGCGTTCGATGGGCGAGAGCTGGCGGCCCGCCATGTAGAGGTGGGAGGGGAGCCTGATCATGCCTATCTCGTGGAGGACGGCGGCCGCCCCGAGCTCGATGAGCCTGAAGGGTGGCAGCTTGAGGGCGTTGCCCAGGATGATCGAGAAGACGGCCGATCTGACGGCGTGGGACACGAGGTAGTTCTTGTGGGCAGGAAACTGGGACTGGGCGCGCAGGAGGAAGCGGCGGTTCTCCGAGATCAGGCCGTAGAGGCCCTTGATGCGGTTGGAGAGCTCGTTGAAGTCAAGCTCGGTCTTGGTCACGAAGCGGGTGTACAGGGAGTCGACATAGGCTGTGAAATCGCCGTAGAAAGCCACAAGGACCTCGAGCTTCTCGCGGTCGCCCGCGCCCTCGGCGATGACGGGAGCCGCGTCGGCCTCGGCCTGGGAGGCTTCGGCCTCGTCCACGGCCTCGTCGAGCATGTGGCCGCTCGAGTGGACCTCGCGGAATTCCCAACGGGTGAGGCGTTTGAGCAGGCCCTCGTCCACGGGGGTCTCGGGGGCCAGGAGTATGTAGCCCGAGTCGAGGAAGAGGGGCGAGGAGAAGAAGACCTTGGCTTTCAGGTCCTTAAGCGAAATGGCGCTCATGTACCACCCATTGACCCTGCCGAAGAGCCGGGTCTACACTGCCCGATGCTCGGGCCCTATCATTGATTATAGGAGCGACGGCAATTGAAATTTAGAACAATCTTCGTACTTTTTAACGTTGTCATCATCATTTCGTTTCTTTTTGTCTTCCTATTGCCCTTTTTCCTGCTTGGAGGAGAATACTCCCTGAGCTTCTGGAAGGGCAACTGGTATCTCGCCCTCTTCTTCCTTGCCCTGATCGCCGCCCTCAACGCCTTTTTCCTCGCCAACCGCAAGGTCTTCACCCTGGTGGAAAGGGAGGACTGGGGAGCCCTTTCGGCCCACCTCGTCGACCTCATATTCGCGAAGAAGCGCTACCGCGCGACCCATGTCCGCCTCCTCGTCAACGCCTACCTCCTTCAGTCCAACGTCGACGGTATCGAGCGTCTGGAGGCCGAGCTCTCGGCCAAGAAACCCGCCCTCCTGCGCTCGAGCGCCCTCCTTTTCGGAGTTACCCGCCTCCTGCGCAACAGGCCGGCCGAGGCTGAGGACTTCTTCGCCAAGTACCTCGAGGCCAGGGAAGTCCAGTCCAGGGACTGGCTCCGCTTCGACTACGCCTTCAGCCTCGTCCTCCAGCGCCGCATCGTAGACGCCCTTCCCATACTCCGCGAGGGGGCCGGATCCCGGGATGCCGTCCTGGCCCTGCTTTCGGCCTACCTCATCGGCAGCCTCGGCGCCGCTGCGGTTCCTGAAAAGGAAGAGCGCGCCGAGCTCCTGGCCTTCGCGGAGGCCGCGAAGGCCAGGCTGGCCAAACGCTTCGGCGGGCCCCGCTGGTCCCGCGAGGTCGAGCGCGCGAAGAACGAGGTCCACATCGTCATCCTGTCCAAGCTGATCGACGACGCGGGCGCCTGGCTCTTCGCCGTGTCCGAGAAGACGGCCTCCACCAGCTCAAGCGTGTCCCCTGGGGCCTAGAGAGGAATCATGCGCCGTCTCCTCCTCGTCCTCGCGGCCTGTTCCTCCCTGCTCCCCCTCTTTTCCCAGACCGCCAAGCCTGCCCCTCCCGCCGAGGGCTTTCGCCAGGAGGGCTCGTCCTATCTTGCGACGGCCTCCGCCACGGGAAGCGGCCAGGCCGAGGCGCAGGAGCAGGCCCGAGGGGCGGCCCTCCACTCCCTCTTCTCCGGCCTGGGCAAGGACAGGCTCTTCGCCGAGGTCTTCCTTGGCTCGCCCCCGGTAGGCCTGTCCTTCACCGTCGAGTCGGCCCTCAAGACGGGCAGTGGCTACACCGCCCTTGTCACGGTGAGGATCGACGACGAGTCGGTCAGGATCGTCGAGCGCGGACCCTATCTCGCCGCCGCCATCTCCCTGCTTGACCAGGCCGAGGCTTCCCAGGCCGATGCCGAGGCCAAGGTCGGCCGGGCCTCGGGCGCCGAGGCCGACGGCAGCCTGGGCGAGGCCCTCGGCTCCTATGGGATGGCCCGTGACTCGGCCCACACCGGACTCTCCCTCATGGAGGCCCTCGGCGACTCGAGCATCTTCTCCTCCAAGGGCAGGCGCAGCGCCGCAGAGCTCCGCCGCTCCCTCCAGGCGAACCGCGACGCTGCCCTCGCCGGCATCCAGCGGATCGGCAAGGCCGAGGCCGAGCTCGCCGCCGACGACGCCTCCAGGGCAGCCTCGGAGCTCATCGACGCTTCCCTCGCGGCTGCCGACAAGGCCCAGACCAGCCTCGACGACTCGGCCCCCATCCTGGCCGACCCGAGCTCATACCCGCTTGAGCGCCTCGTCCCGGTGCGGGACAGTCTCGCCATCGGGCGCCGTGCCCTCTCCGACGCCAAGGCCGCCCTCCTGCGCGCCGGGCCCTCCCTCCCGCCCGACAGGGGCTATCTCAGGGACAAGCTTGACTTCGCGATCCGGCGGCTGGCGACCCAGGATGCCGCCCTCCTGGCGGCCTGGAAAAGCGTCGACCTCGAGATCCGCGACCCCGCCGTCCGCCGCGCCGCCCGGGCCCAGGCCTGGCGCTGGGCCTTCCTCCACCTGCCCAGGGAGTATCTGGGCCTCAGGGTCTATCTGCCCCTCGGCCTCTCGACCAAGGGCGGAGCCAGTCAGCTTCCCTTCGACCTCAAGGGCAGCGCCGAGGGAGCCTTTGGCAGCGGGGAAGGGGTATGGGTCAGGACGGTCTTTTCCACCGCCCACCTCGAGATCGGCAGCTCGCAGAGCGAGGCCGAGGAGTTCCGGGTATCCCAGAGCTTCGACCTTGGCTTCTGGGGCAAGTCCCTCTTCTTCGTGGGCTACACCTGGGACTGGTACCGCTCCTTCGAGGGCACGGCGGTTTCGCAGCGGCCCGGCCAGGTCAGGCTGGGCATCGGGGGGGTGAGCCGCCAGGCTTCGGGCGGCCTTGGGGCCGACTGGACCCTGGGCCTCTCCTGGGAGATACCGCGCAAGACCGATACCTTCCTCCTCTGGAACGTCGTCAACGCCGGAGCCGAGGCCCAGTTCCGACTTGGCGATGTCGCGGTCCTCGAGGCCAAGCTCGCCCATCGCGCCCACGCCGACCCCCTGCTTCCCTATCCCGGCTACGCCGCCGTCTTCGAATGGTCGGCCGGCCTGGCCTTGAGGATCCCCCCGCCCTTCATCTGGGGTGCCGAGTACTTCGGCAGCCTGAGCCGTCCCCTGGACCTCAAGGGCGAGGCCGAGGACGCAAGCGCGAGGGCCGAGGGCGGTTTCCGCTTCTACATCGGCTATTCCCTCTAGGAAGAGCGTTTTCCCCCATTCCACCGCCAAGGCCTCCTCAATAAACCTGGCCCGAGCGCCGATACTCGGATCAGATGAGCCCTCCCATGCATCGCCACGCCTTGGCGCGTTCCCCGGCCGCGCGCGCCATCCTCGCGATCCTGCTCGCGACGGCGGCCCTGCGTGCCCCGGCCGCGCAGACGGTGTACCACGTGCTTGTCAAGGGAGAGACCCTGTACTCAGTAGCTCGCAGCTACGGCCTCAGCGTCGACGCTATCGCGGCGGCGAACGGCATCTCTGACCCGCTCAAGGTCAAGATCGGCCAGAGGCTCATCATTCCCAGCCTGCACAAGGTCGCCAAGGGCGAGACCCTTTTCGGCATCGCAAAGGACTACGGCATCGGGATCGAGGAACTCCGGGCGGTGAACAAGCTCAAGAGCCAGGCCGTCATCAAGGTCGGCGACGCCCTGCTGATCCCGGGCGGTGGCCCAGCCATCGCGGGGACAGCCGGAGCCAACCCAGGACCTGGCCAGGCTCCCGGATCCGCAGATCCGCCGCCCCTCGCCGGCAGCGGCCCGAGCACCGGCCCGAGCACCGGCCAGAGTACTGGCCAGAGTACTGGCCCTGGCACGGTGGCGGCGACCTCCCTTCCCGCGACGATGAAGGTCTCGCCCAAGACCGTTGACCGAAAGGTGTCATGGCCCTGCGCTGGGGATCCGGTATACCTCGACGGCAAGCTCTTCGGCGTGATGATACGGTCGAGGCAGGGCGAGGCCGAGAAGGCTGTCGCCTCGGGCAGCGTCGTCTCGGCCGGCCCCTACCGAGGCTATGGCCAAGTTGTCTTCATCCAGTCACGCGGCGGCCTCATCTACATCTATGGGGGCAACGACAGCCTCGGGGTCAAGGTGGGCGAGCAGGTCCGCTCCGGACAGGAACTGGGCAAGGTCGGACCCGACCTGAAGGAAGGCGGAGGCGTGGCGTATTTCTTTGTCTTCAAGAACGGCGAGGCCGTCGATCCCGCGGTGGCTCCCCGTGACTAAGGGCACTATTTTGGATCTTCGATATTTGAAATTGGTGGGGAAATGAGTAAGATAAAACTGTTACTCCGGATGAGAGCGCGGCGAGTCCGTGGTCCGTGTCCGGTCGCTGGGCCAGGCAACAAAGGAAAGGTGGATCGATGAGCGACGGCGCATATCCCCGGCCCGTTCAGCCAAAGCGAAAGAGGAGCAAGGCTGCGGCCCCCCTCTCCAAGCGCAAGAAACCCAAGCACGCCAAGGAAACAGACCCCCTCGCCCTCTATCTCAAGCAGATCTCCCGCTACCCCCTGCTCATAGCCGAGGAGGAGATCAGCATCGGAGAGAAGATCCAGAAGTCCAGGATCAGGGTCAAGGAACTTGACGAGGTGAAGCTCGCCGGGGCGATCGGGGGCGAGGAGTGGCAGAAGGAGCGCGAGCGCACCGAGCGCGATCTTGTCCAGTCCAAGAACAAGATGATCTCCTCCAATCTCCGCCTCGTGGTCTCGATCGCGAAGAACTACCAGCACCGGGGCCTCTCCCTGCTCGACCTGATCGACGAGGGCAACATCGGCCTCATCGAGGCGGTGGAGCGTTTCGACTACACCCGCGGCTGCCGCTTCTCGACCTACGGGACCTGGTGGATCAGGCAGGCGATCATCAAGAGCCTGGCCGACAAGGGCAGGGTCATCCGCATCCCCATCCACATGCTCAACACGATCAAGAAGTGCTATTTCGTAGCGAAGCAGCTCACCCAGGAGCTGGGACGTGATCCGAATCCCGAGGAGCTGGCAGAAAAGCTCGGGATGGACTCGAGGAAGGTCAAGGAGATCATGAAGCTCTCCCAGGAGACCGCCTCCCTGGACACCACCGTCGACGAGGACAATGTCACCCACCTGTCCGACCTCATCAAGGACGAAAGCGTCGTGGAGCCCTTCGAGGAAGTATTCTCCATGACCCTCCAGGACACATTGGGCAATGTCCTCAAGAACCTGAGCCAGCGCGAGATCACCATAATCCAACTGCGCTACGGCCTCAACGGCGAGGGACCGCGCACCCTCGAGGAAACCGGCAAGCTCCTGGGCATCACCCGCGAACGCGTGCGGCAGATCCAGGAGAAGGCCATCCAGAAGCTCAAGGAGCTCCAGGAGCTTTCCGAGTACCGTAGCGACCAGTAATGGATGAGGTCGCTGGCGACCAGTAATGGATGAGGTCGCTGGCGAGCCTCGGGTCGCCGGCGAGCAGTGAGGGCCGCGGGCCACCGGTCTTGATAGGCCTTCCCTGTGGGCTAGTCTCCTTCAGGGTGGGGCCTCAAAATGAAACTTGACCGCCTGCTTTCCATTGTCATCCTCCTTCTGGGCCGCGAGAGCGTGACCGCTGCCGAGCTTTCGCGCCGCTTCGAGCTCAGCGTCAGGACAATCTACCGGGATCTCGACGCCATCAACGAGGCCGGCATCCCCGTCGTCGCGAGCCCGGGGCCCGGGGGAGGCTTCGGCATAGATCCAGCCTACACGATAGACCGCAGGCTACTGGGCTTCGAGGACCTGCGTGCGATCATCTCGGCCCTCAAGGGCCTGAACATGGCCCTCGAGGACGGGGCCATTGGCTCTGCCCTCGAGAAGATCACGAGCCTTGCCCCCAGGGGAAGGGCTTCGGAATTCCTCGAGGACAGGGTGGTGATCGACCTCTTCCCCTGGGGCGCGCGCAAGGAGGAGAGGGAGCTCGTGAAACGCCTCGAGCCGGCGATAGCCGAGAGGCGGGTGGTCTCCTTCACCTATTCGTCCTATGGCAAGGCCAAGGAGAAGAGGGTGGTCGAGCCGATGACCCTCGTGTTCAAGGCCTACGCCTGGTATCTCTGGGCCTGGTGCCGTCTCCGGGGAGACTATCGCCTGTTCAGGCTCAGCCGGATGCGATCCCTCGAGCTCAGCCTCGAGAGGTTCAAGCGCAGGAGCGCAGCCTATCCTCGGGCGCTCGAGGCCCCGAGCGGCGGGTTGCGCAAGGTAGTCCTTCGCTTCGATGCCCCCAGCTCAGCCCGGGCCGAGGAGTGGTTCGGCAGCGAGGGCTCCCAAGCCCGGGAGGGCGGGGACCTCGGCGTCGTCCTCCAGGTTCCCGAGGGGAACTGGATTGTCCAGACCCTCCTGGGTTTTGGCCCCGGCGTCGAGGTCCTGGAGCCGCCCGAGCTGCGCGCCGAGCTCGCAAAGGCCGCTTCCCTCCTCGCCGCCGCCAACTCAGGCTGCTCCCCCCGAAGCTAGGGCCGGCCACGCGGGTTTTTTCCACGAGACACTGACATAGGGCTGTCACAGCGCCGATGTAGGCTCGAGCCTAGGATGCTTAATCCTTTTGGGAGGGAATATGAATCTATCAGCGATCGTCCTTGTCGTCCTTGGCTGTCTTGTCGCTCTCGCCGCCCTGGCCTGGCTCCTCTTCCTGCGGGGGCCCGACCTGCGGCCCTGGCTTGCGCTGGAGGAACCCCGGATCAGGGCCATGGGCAGCGAACGGGTTCTCGAGGTGGAATTCTCGGACCTGCGGACACCGTCATCAGACAGGCCTTCTCGGCCCTGTTCAAGACCTACTACAGCCTCGGGGCCAGCCCCAAGGGTCCTGCGATGAAGCCGCCAAAGGCCCGATACCGCCTCCCCGTGGACACAAAGTCCGGCGCCCAGAAGAGGCTGCGCGAATTCAAGAACCATCCCTGGTCGGGATCGGTCGCGATCCCCCTGCCCGAGGGGATCGGGCTCCCTCCCCAGAAGGTCTCGACCCAGGGCATGGTCGCGAAGCTGGGGACCTGGGATTATGGAGAGGTCGCCGAGATCCTCCATCGCGGGAGCTATGAATCGGAGCCGGCCACCATCGGGAGGCTCGAGGATTTCATGGAGGCCAAGGGCTATACGGCGGTCGGAGAGCACGAGGAGGAATACCTGAAAGGCCCGGGCATGCCCCTGGTCAGCCCCAGGGACTACTGGACCATCATCCGCTACAGGGTCGCCAAGGCCAGGTGAGACCCATGGGCGCGCCCCGGGCCAGGTGAGGCCCGGGCTCCCTGGTCCGGGTTCCCTGGCCCAGGCCTCATCATACAGAGGCCGAGTTGAAGGCTACCGAGCACGAGAGGCCCTTGCCGCTGTCGAAGCTGACGATGCCGCCGAGCTGGAGTTCCCCTATGGCGCATATCGTCTGGATGCCGAGCCTGCCGTCCTTCAGGGGATCGAAGCCCTGGGGGAAACCAGGCCCGTCGTCCTCGACCCGCAGGAGTATGGTCGATTCCTCCCCTCTCTTGATGGACAGTTTCATCTCCCCCCGCCGTCCCCCCTGGAAGGCGTGCTTGAAAGCGTTGCAGATGAGCTCGTTCAACAGGAGGCCGCAGGGGACGGCGATGTCGATCGGGACGACGATGTCATCGCACTCGAGCTGGACCTGGACCTCCGATCGCACGGAAAAACTGTTTCTGAGGGCGACGACCAGGTCACAAGCGTAGTCGGCGATGTTGATGCTCGAGAGGTTCTTCGACTGGTAGAGCTTTTCGTGCACCATGGCCATCGAACGGATGCGGTTGCACATGTCGTCGAGGACCACGCGCATCTTCGCGTCGGAGAAGTTCTCCCTCTGGAGTCCAAGAAGCGAGGAGATCACGTGCATGTTGTTCTTTGTTCGGTGGTAGAGCTCCCTAAGGAGGGTCTCCTTCTCGGCGAGGCCGGAGAGGATCCTGGTCTCGTTGAGCTTCCTCTCGGTGATGTCCTGCACGATCCCGATGACCCCGATGATCTCGCCCCTTGAATTGCGCAGGGGCGCGCTCGTGTCCGTCGCCCAGCCCGACCTGCCGGGGGGAGGGTTCGAGAAGGCGAAGTCCAGGGGGGGGAGGACCTCACCACTCAGCGCGAGGAATATCCTGTCGAGGACGCCGGCTCCGGCGAGGAAGGGGAAGGCCTCTTCGGGACTCCGGCCCAGGAGGCTGGCAGCGGGGACACCGCTTAAGGCCTCCATGTAGGGGTTCCACACCCTGTACCTGAGATCGTGGTCGTAGACGACGATGCCCTCGTGGGCGCTCTCGATGATCTCCCGGTTGAAGAGGTCGGTCTCGCGCAGGGCGGCCTTCGCCCTCTTCTGCTCGGTCACGTCCTCGAAGATCCCAAGGACGCCGTAGGCCCTACCTTCCTCGTCGAGCAGGGGGGCCTTGATCGAATCGACAAAGACCCTCGAGCCGTCGGCGCGCTGGAGGGCCTTGGCGGGGTAGCGCCTTAAGGCCCCGCTTTCGAGGATTTCCCTATCCTCGGCGAGGAAGGCCTCGGCCCTCGAACGGGGCCAGGGAAAGTCGAAATCTGTCTTGCCGACGACGGCCTCGGGCGGGGCGATCCCGGCTAGGGCCGAGAATACCGCATTGCAGCCCAGGTAGATGCCTTCAGCATCCTTCCAGTGTATGGCCAGGGGGACGGAATCGAGGACCTCCCTGAGCATCGCACGGCTGCGGCTCAGGCTCGCCTCGACTCTTCGCCTGCGGAGGATCTCGATGCCCATGAGGGTGATGGAGAGGAGCATGATCCCGAAGGCCATGGCGACGGACTGCAGCTCCACCTTCTCGTCCTGGCTCCTGTGCCCCAGGACGAGGAGGGCCAGGAGGAGGGAAAGGCAGATGAGGGCGAGGGCGGTGGAGCCGATCAGGAAATGGCGCGCCGGCTTGCGTCCCTCCGGCCTGTCTCCCTTGTTCCCCACGTATCACCCCCCTAGTGATACAATTGTAATTCGCGGCCGGCAGCTTTTCAAAGGCCCCGCGTGGCCGTGGATAGGCTTGGGGGAAATGCCCTATTTTCCCGGCTTGAGAAGCGTCGCGAGATCGGTCTTGCCCCGCTTCTCGGCCACGTCGGCTGCCGTCTCCCCGGAGATGTTCCGCGCCGACCTGTCGGCGCCGGCCGCCAGGAGCCAGGCCGCCGCCTCGCTCGAGCCGGAGACCGCAGCGTAGTGCAAGAGGCCGTTGCCGAGGACGTCCCTGGCCCCGATGCCCGCCGCGGTGACCAGGGTCTTGAGGGCCTCTGTCCCCTTGGCCATGGCCATGGAGACCGGGGTCTCCCCGTCCTTGTCCCGGGCGAAGAGGTCGGCACCTGCCTTGGCCAGCCTGCCCGCGAGCTCGAGGTTGCCCGTGCGCAGGGCCGCGTTGAGGGCCGTGTCGGAGTAGCGGTCGCGCTGGTCGATGTCGGCCCCGTTCGAGAGGACCAGGTCGAGGGCCTCGTTCGAGGCCTTCGACTCGACAGCTATTCGCAAGGGGGTCATGCCGTCGGGATCGGCGCGGTTGACGTTCGCGGAGATCAGGAGGGTCTTGAGGACGGCCATGCTGCGCTTGAGGGCGATGCCCAGGGGGCTGTCGCCGTCGGAGTCGCGGGCCATGATGTCGGCCCCGGCGCCCACGAGGAGGCGTGTGGTCTCCACGTCGCCCAGATCGGCCGCCTCGAGGAGGGGGGTCCTCCCCGCGAGGTCGCGGTTGGCGACGTCGGCCTTGGCGGCGAGCAGGTCCCGGACCAGGTCCGCCGAGCCGGAGCGCGCGGCCGTCGAGAGGGGGCTTGCCCCGCGGTTATCCCGGGAGTCGGGGTCGGCCCCGTGGTCGAGCAGGAACCTCGCCGACTCGCGGTCCTTCTTTCGCACCGCCTGATTCAGGGGGGCCTCGCCGGCGAAGTCGCGGGCATTGAGGTCGACCCCGGCGAGCACCAGGACGGGGAGGCTCTTGCGGGCGCCCCACAGCACGGCGGCATGGAGGGGAGTGTCGCCCATTGTGTCGCGCGCGGCGCTCTGGGCGCCCAGGCTAAGCAGGGCGCGGGCCGCCTCGGCCGAGTCGGCCTTGACCGCGGCGTGCAGGGGGGTCTCGCCGCTTCCGTTGGCCGCGTCGAGGACGGCGCCCTTGCCCACGAGGAACTCGAGGGCGCTCGCGAGGTTGCGCCGGGCGGCGTGGTGGAGGCAGGTCTCGCCGTTCGCGTCCCTTGCGGTGACGGTGTCGGCGGTGAAGAGCCAGTCGATCGGGCCTCCTCGGGCGGTGAGGGCGATGGACAGGGGGGATTCCCCGCGCACGTTGGCCACGAAGATGTCGGCCTTCGCGAGGATGAGGGCCTCGCCCTGCTCCTTCAGGTTCTGGCGCACGGTGAGGTGGAGGGCGGTGTCGCCGGCGTTGTTGCGCGCGTTCGGCTCGGCTCCCTTGGACACGAGGAGGGCTATGGACTGGGGACTCGCCTTGAGGCCCACCGCGAGGGCCAGGGGCCCGTTGCCGAAGTTGTCCTTCGACTTGACGTTGGCGGCCGTGATGATGGCGTCGAGGGCGTCGGGTCCCGCGGCCACCGCAAGGGAGAGGGGGCTCTCGGCGCGGGCGTTCACGAGGAAGATGTCGGCCCCCGCGTCGAGGAGGGGCTTCGCGTAGTCGTAGCGCTTGGCCCGCAGGGCCAGCATGAGGGCTCCGTCCCCGGCGGCGTTGGTGGCGTTGACCGGGGCCTTGGCGGCGATGAGTTCCTCGATCATGGGCACCGGATAGCCGACCTGGATGGCGACATGCAGGGGGGTGTTGCCATTGCGGTCCTTGAGCGAGGGGTCGGCGCCATAGCGCAGCAGGAGGGCCACCCCGTCCTTCCTGCCCTCGTCGGGCAGGGCGATGTGCAGGGGGGTATTGTCGAAGCCGTCGCGGGCGTTAGGGTCGGCCCCGTTCTTCATGAGAAGCTCGGCCCCGTCGAGCCAGCCCGATCGGACGGCCTCGTGGAGGGGGGTGGAGCCGGCGCTGTTGCGCGAGTTGGGATTGACCTTGCGCGAGAGCAGGAACTCGACGAAGCCTCTCTGGCGGTGGGAGGTGGCCTCGTGGAGGGCGGTAGCACCGTCCTCGAAGCGCAGGGAATTGTAGTCGACAGCGCGCGCGGCCTGGGAGAACCAGGAGAAGTCGGGGTAGGAGGGCCCGGCTCCCTTCTGTATGAGGAGCTCGGCGATGCGAGCCGCCTCGATCCGGTCGGGATGGAGGAGGGCGAGGTCCAGGGGGCTGCGGCCGACCTTGTCCCTCAGGGAGACATCGGCCCCGGCAGCGAGGAGCCTGGCCACCGCGTCCTCGAGGAGGCGGTCGCAGGCGACATGGAGGACTGTCGATCCGTCGGCGGCGCGCGCGTTGACGTTGTCCCTGTTGAAGACAACCTGGATCATGGCGGGGCCCTTGGCGAGGGCGGCCTCGGCGACCGAGCGGCCCGAGGCGTCGAGGCTAAAGGTGTCGGCGCCGCGGGAGACGAGGATCTTGGCGCAGTCGGCGCTGCCCGTGTCCACGGCGAGGCGCAGGGGGCTGCGGCCCTGGGAGTCCTTGACCTCGATCTTGGCGCCGAGGACGAGGAGGAGCTCCACGGTCTGGGCCGAACCCTTCTCGATGGCCCTGTGGAGGGGGTAGGAGCCCTTGGCGTCGGGGAGGCTGAGCTGCTCCTGGTTCGCGAAGAAGGTGCGGATGCCGGCCTCGTCGCCGGCCGCGATGAGGTCGGAGAGGTTGGGCGCCGGCTTTTCCACGGGAGGAGGAGGGCTCGGGGCCGGGGCAGGAGCCGGGGCGGGGGATGGCTTGGGCGCCCCCGAGCAGGAAACCAGGCCCGGCGCGAAGGCGAGGGAGGCCATGAGGGTGGCCGCGAGGATGAGCAAGCCGGGTCTTCGACGTCGCATCGGCTCGCCGGATCCCGTCGGACCGGAGGCTATCGTAAGGTGTGCGTATGATCTGGCCTTCATTGTGGGTCTCCTTGCCTTGGAGCGGCCTGGCTTGCCGCCCCCGCGTTTTCGCATGGCCAGAGTGTAGCACTTTTCCCTGCCGGGGAGTAGCGTCGGGCCCTTTTGGGGGGCGGTGGCGCGTTGGGCGCTTCGGATGCCCCGCGCTTGCCTCCCGGAAGCGAGCCGGGATAGACTTACAAGGCGTCGCACATCAGGAGGGACAATGCGCATCGTTTCCTTCATGCCCCTGGGCTCGTTCTGGACCGAGCGTCTCGAGCGCCTCAAGGCCGAGTTCCCCGGGGTCGAGTTCGTTCTCGGCCCCGAGGCTGCCAGCGCCGCCATCGAGGGCGCCGACGCCATGCTGGCGAGCCGAGTGGACCTATCGGTGTACGAGAGGGCCAAGGTCCTGAAGGCCGTCTTTGTCCCGATCACGGGACTGAACCACCTGCCCGCAGAGCTCATGATCGAGCGCGGCATCAAGGCCTACAATGTCCACGGCAACGCCGAATCCGTGGCCCAGTGCGCCCTTGCCCTGGCCCTCTCCTTCTACGGGAGGATCGTCGAGTACCACAACGACCTGCGCGTGCGTAAGTGGCACGGCTTCTGGGTCGGCAAGGGGGCCGAGGACGAGTGGAGCTCGATATTCCGCCGTCCCTGCGCCATCTTCGGTACCGGGGCCATCGGGACCGTCCTCGCGCGCCTGCTCAAGGCCTTCGAATGCCCCGTAGTCGGCTATCGCCGCCATGCTGGCGCCCCCATCCCTCCCAACTTCGACCGTATCGAGACCGACCTCGCCAAGGCCGTCGCCTCGGCCGAGCTCCTTTTTGTCGCCCTGCCCCTCACCCCCTCGACCACGGGCCTCTTCTCGAAGGAGCTCCTGCTTGCGGCCAAGGGCAAGTTCATCGTCAACGTGGGTAGGGGTCCCGTCCTCGACGAGGAAGGCCTCTACCTCGCCCTGCGCGACGGGGTGCTCAAGGGGGCGGGCATCGATACCTGGTATGCCTATCCCCAGGCCGGGGCTCTCGAGGGCCTTCCCTCGCGTTTCCCGATCAACGAGCTTCCCAATGTCGTCATGACCCCCCACATCGCAGGCTCGACCCGGGAAGGGACCTTCATGGGCGCCGACCAGACCATAGAGAACATCACACAGTGGCTGCGGACGGGCAGCTGCTCGCGCGAGGCCAACCTTAAGGAGATGTATTGAGGAGGCGGGCCACAGCTGGCCAGGGGCCCGCCGGGGCCCCGGCGGCCAGAGCCATGCCATGGAGGGCGGCCGCCTTCGCCCGCGCGGCCCTCCTCGCCATGGCCCTTCTCGCTGCCCAGAGCTTCGCCTCCCAGGCATTCGCCGAGGCCCCCCTCGCCGTTGGCGCTCCCAAGGCAGCCCGGGGCAGGATCCTCGTGGCCGCCGCGGCCTTCGAGGGCGTGCCCTACCGCTACGGCGGCAGCGACAGGGCGGGGATGGACTGCTCGGGCCTCGTGTACATCGTGTACCGCGAGGCGGTCTCCATCAGCGTGCCCCGCACCGTGAAGACCCTCTATCTCTTCTGCGAGCCGATACAGAGAAACGAGCTCCAGATCGGCGACCTCGTCTTCTTCGACACCGACGGGCCCCTGGCCCACGTGGGCATCTATGCGGGGGAGGGGCGCTTCATCCATGCCGCCTCGGAGGGACAGACCAGGGGGGTCATGGAGTCCTCACTCTCGGAGCCGACCTGGACGAGGACCTACGCGGGAGCAGGGCGCCTGATCCCCCCTGCCGAATACCTCGGCCTTGTCTTCAGCGCGGCCCTTGCCCCCGAACTCGGCTCGGGACCCCTCTTGAGGGGGGTCTCGGCGAGTGCCGGTCTGGGCACGAGGATCATCGGCCTCGAAGTGGGGATCGAGGCGAGGCCCGAGTACGATGCCGCCCTTGGCGTGCTCAGGCTCCCTGCCGTCCTCTCGGTCTCGGTGGGAAAGGACCTGAGGTTCTTCGCCGGCCCCGCCCTCACCCTGGGTAGCCCCACCCTGGGTTCGGGAAGCGATGCGAGGAGCTACAGGGCCGAGGGCGGGCTCCTGGCGACAGCCGGAGTCGTCTGGACCCCCCTTCGCTTCACCCTCGCCGGCAGAGACGCAGGCCTCTTCGGCCAGCTCGTGTACAACCGCTACGTCCCCAAGGCGGGGGGAGCCACCGACCCAGGGGCTGTGGTGAGCGCGGGTCTGGGCCTCAGCTTCCGCTGGGGCTTCTAGCTAGGGAAGCGACGAATGAGGCCACCGCCTCGGCGGGGTCTTCCCCCGAGGCGAGGGCAGCGTCGACGCGGGCGACAAGGGCCGAGCCGACGATGGCGCAGTCGGCGTGGCCAGAGAGGGCCTCGATCTGGGAGCGTTCCGCGATGCCAAAGCCGGCCGCTACCTTCTTCCCCGTCCGGGACCGCATAGCGTCGAGGGCGGCGAGGCCCTCGACACCTAGCTCAGTCCTGCGCCCCGTGACACCGAGCCTCAGCACCGCGTAGACAAAGGGCGAGTTCGAGGCCGAGGCGAGGGAGGCCGCGCGCCCGAGGCCCGTGGTGGGGGCGATGAGGGGCACGAAGGCGATGCCCGAGCGCTCGCATTTCTCCGCGAGCTCGAACTCGAGCTCGTCGTCGGGGTAGTCGGGCACGATGAGGCCGTCGAGGCCCGCTTCCGACATCTGCTCAAGGACGCTGTCGATGCCCCGCGACACGAGGGTGTTGAGATAGCTCATCACGAGGATGGGCGTCCCGCAGACGCGACGCAGCGCGGCGAGCATGGCGAGGGCCGCGGCCGTGCTCGATCCCGCGAGCAGGGCCTCGTGGTTGGCCTTGACGATCAAGGGGCCATCCGCCGAGGGCTCGCTGAAGGGAAGCTGGGCCTCGAGGAAGTCGGCGCCCGAACGCGAGGCCGAGAGCAGTATCCTCCTCGAGGCCTCCATTGACGGCCAGCCGCAGACCGCGTGGGTCATGAGGCCGATGCGGCCACCGAGGCCGTCGAAGTCACGCGTTATGCGATCGACCCCGGTCATGAAGGCTCACCGTCGAGCCTGGGTCGCTTCACACGGGCCTGGCCCAAGGACGCTTCGGCCAGGGCCTGGGTCCTCAAGGAGTCGAGCTCCCTCTCGAGGAAGGCCATCCAGTCTGAGCGCTCAAGGATGGGAGCGGTGATGAAGAGGTCCTTGTCCCCCCTGCCTGACACGTTGACGACCACAAGCCTCCCCTTGTCCAGGCTCCCGGCCTCGCGGAAGAGGCCGGCGAGGGCGTGGGCCGACTCGAGGGCGGGGAGGATGCCCTCGGCCCTGGCGGTGCGGCGGAGGGCCGAGATCGCCTCCTCGTCGCTCGCCTCGATGAAGCGGATCCTCTTCGAGTCGCCGAGTGAGGCGAGCTGGGGCCCTATGCCCGCGTAGTCGAGGCCGGCGCTCACCGAATGGGTGGGAAGGAGGGATCCGTCGCCGTCCTGGAGGAAATAGGACTTGTAGGCCTGGACAACCCCGACCCTGGCCTTGCCACCCATGCGCACAGCGTGCATGCCCGCCTCACTCCCTGAGCCCCCGGCCTCGACGCCGACGAGGCTCACGTCGTCCGCGAGGAAGGCGCCGAAGATGCCGATCGAATTGGAGCCACCGCCCACGCAGGCGTAGATCGCGTCGGGCAGGCGGCCCTCGCGCTCCATGATCTGCCGCCTCGTCTCGATTCCGATGACGGACTGGAACCGGGCGACCATGCCGGGGTAGGGGTGGGGGCCGAGGGCCGAGCCGAGGACATAGTGGGTGTCCGCGATCCGCTCGGTCCAGTTCTTGAGCGCGGCGTTCACAGCGTCGGTGAGGGTGCGCGAGCCGTCATGGACGGGGGTCACGGTGGCCCCGAAGGTCCTCATGGCGAAGACGTTCGGGTGCTGGCGTGCCATGTCCACCTCGCCCATGAAGACCTCGCACTCGAGGCCGAAGCGGGCGGCCACGGCGGCGGTGGCGAGGCCGTGCTGGCCGGCCCCCGTCTCGGCGATGACCCGCTTCTTGCCCATGCGCTTCGCGAGGAGGGCCTGGCCGAGGGCGTTGTTGATCTTGTGGGCCCCCGTGTGGGCGAGGCCCTCGAGCTTCAGGTAGACCCTGATGCCGCCCAGGTCCCGCGAGAGATTTCCCGCAGGGTACAGGGGCGTGGGCCGCCCGATGTAGTCGCCGCACAGGCGCTCGAACTCGAGCCAGAAGGCCTCGTCGCTCCGTGCCGATTCCCATGCCCTCTCGAGCTCCTCGAAGGCGGGCCTCAAGACCTCGGGTATGTAGCGGCCCCCGTAGGATCCGAAGTATCGCTCATCGTGTCGTTTCACTTTTTCATCTCCCGCCCGAGGCCGCCGCGATCGCTGCGAAGAAACGCCTGAGCGCCTCGGCCGATTTCCTGCCCGGAGAATCCTCGAGGCCCGAGGAGGCGTCTATGCCGTCGGGCCCGAGGGAGAGTATTGCGCTGCCCACATTGCCCGGAGCGAGGCCCCCGGCGAGGAAGAACTGCTTGCCGGTCCTCCTGCAGGCCAGGAGGGCCGCCCTCGCGGCCTCGGCGTCGACCTGGACCCCCGTCCCCCCGTAGGCCCTGCCCGAAGCCGCCTCGAAGAGGAGGCGCCCCGAGGACGAGCCGGCCCAGAGCCCGGCGAGCCGCAAGGCATCGGCGACATCGGCGACGCGGAGGGCGCGGTACCAGGGAAAGGGGAGGGCCTCGCAGAAGGCCAGGCCCTCGTCCCCGTGGATCTGGGCCTCGTCGAGCGAGGCCTCGGCCATGATCGAGGCCATCAGGGAGGGCTCTTGGTTCACGAAGACCCCGACCGTCCTTGCCCGGGCGAGCAGGCCCCGGTCTTTCAGGCGGGCGACGATGGCGGCCACCGATGCGGCCTCCACCCTCCTCGGCGAGGGCGCCATGACAAAGCCTATGAAGTCGGCGCCAAGCTCGAGGGCCAGGGCTGCATCCTCGTAATTGGTGATGCCGCATATCTTGACCAGGGGCCTCAACGCGGGCCTCCCCGGCGGGAGGCACAGTCCGAGAGGGCGGTGGCGAAGGAGAGGACCGAGGCCTCGGGCTCGGCCGCTGTCGCGAAGTGCTCGCCCACGAGGAAGCCGCGATAGCCCAGTCGGTAGAGGGCCTGGGCCGTGGCGGGGTTCTTCAGACCGGACTCGGCGACCCTGAGGGCCTCCTTGGGCAGGAGGCCTGCTATCGATGAGACCATGCCGGGGTCAAGGGAGAGGTCCCTGAGGTTTCTGGCGTTGACCCCAATGGCCTCGGCCAGGGAGGAATCGATGCCCTCGAGCTCGTCCCTGCCATGGATCTCAAGGAGGACCTCGAGGCCATGTTCGTGGGCTGCGTCGGCGAGATCCTCGACAAGGCGGGGATCAAGGCAAGCGGCGATGAGGAGGACTGCGTCGGCTCCGATGGCCCAGGCTTCCCTCACCTGGTAGGGGTCGAAGATGAAGTCTTTGCGGAGGATCGGGAGCCCGACCGCGGCCCGCACGGCCTCGAGATGGGAGTCGTGGCCAAAGAAGCGGCTGGGCTCGGTGAGGACGGAAACCACGCTGGCCCCTCCTCGCTCGTAGGCCAGGGCGAGGCGCGCCGGGTCATAGTCCTCGACGAGGATGCCCCGCGAGGGAGAGGCGCACTTGCACTCGGCTATGAGGGTGAAGGGAGAGGCTTTGTCGAAAGCTGGAACCGGGAGCTTCCATGGCCTCTCGAGGGAAGCCCAGGGGCGATCCCTTGAGTTCCTTGCCACCGCGGCCCGGCGGGCCTCGAGGATCTCGTCGAGGGTGCTCATCCCGCCTTGCCCGAGAGCCTTCGCAAGGAGGCGAGGACGGCGGCGGCCCTGCCTGAGTCTATCGATGCCTGGGCCGAGCCGATGGCCCTCCTGTAGTCGGCCTCGAGCCCCGAGACCAATATGGCCGCCGCGGCGTTGAGGACGACGACGTCGCGGCGCGGTCCCGGCTCTCCGTCGAGGATGCCCTCGATGATGCGCGCGTTGGCCCTGGCCTCCCCTCCCTTGAGGTCGGAGCGGGCGCAGGGCTCGAAGCCATACTCCGCCGGGTCGAGGGTCCAAGTCCTGGTCCAGCCCTGGCGCAGCTGGGTGACCTTGGTAGCCTCGGCGAGACTGATCTCGTCGATGCCGTCGTGGCCGTGGACGACCAGGGCCTCCTCGACACCCAGCTCGGCGAGGACGGCGGCGACCGTCTCGGTCAGCTCGCTCGCATAGACGCCGACCACCTGGGAGCTCGCCCTCGCGGGGTTAAGCAGGGGGCCGATCATGTTGAAGAGGGTGCGGAAGCCCAGCTCGCGCCGGGCCGAGCCGATGTTCTTGAAGGCGGGGTGGTAGGCGGGGGCGAAGAGGAAGGCCATGCCCGCCTCCTTGATGGCCGCGGCCGCGGCGGCCGGGCTCATCCTCGTCGACACCCCCATCGCCTCGAGGACGTCGGCCGAGCCCGAGCGCGAGGTGACCGAGCGATTGCCGTGCTTCGCGATGCGCGCTCCCGCTCCCGCCGCTACGAAGGCCGCGGCGGTCGAGATGTTGAAGCTCCCCGAGTTGTCCCCGCCTGTGCCACAGGTGTCTGTCAGCCGGGTCCCGGGTGGCAGGGGCAGGGGGACGGCCCGTTCGCGAAGGGACAGGGCGAAGCCCGTGAGTTCCTCGACGGTGGGTCCCTTCACCGTCATCGCCGCGAGGAGGGCCCCGACCTGGGCCTCGGTCGCGACACCCTCGGCGATCCTGTCCATGAGGCTGCGGGCCTCGGAGCGCGTCATGTCACGGCGGGAGGAGAGACCCCTGAGCAGGGCCTTGATCGAGGGTGCCTCCTGGGCCCCGCTTAGGAAGTTGGCGATGATGCGTTGTCCTTCCTCGGTACCCGCCGACTCGGGGCTGAACTGCAGGCCCTCGAGCCTGCGGGCCGCGTTCCTGATTCCCATGATGTCGCCATCGGAGGACCTCGCGCTCACCTCGAAGCCAGCGGGCAGGCTCGATTCGCTGACGGCGAGGGAATGGTAGCGCACGACCCGGACCGGGTTTGGCAGGTCGCGGAAGAGGGCGAGGCCGTCGTGCTCGACCGAGTCGCTCTTGCCGTGCATCACCCGCTCTGCCCTCGCGACGACGGCCCCGAAGGCGACAGCGATGGCGAGATGGCCCAGGCCCACGCCGAGGATGGGCTTGCGCCCGGCGAAGGCCCTTATCAGCTCGATGCACCTGCCTGCCCCCTCGGGATGCCCGGGGCCGGGGGCGATGACGAGTCGGTCGAAGTCGAGGGCCTCGGCGTCGTCGAGGTCGATCCCGTCGTTCCTCAGGACCTTCACCTCCTCGCCGAGGCGCATGAAGGCCTGGGCGAGGTTCCAGGCGAAGGAGTCGTAGTTGTCGATGATGAGGGTCATCTGATGCCTCCGCTCGAGCCCGTCGGCCTGATACCCGGGGACTGGCGCGGGGCCTCGCTGCCGAGGGCGGCGAAGAGGGCCGCGGCCTTGTCGAGGCTCTCCTCGTACTCGGCGGCGGGATCGGAGTCGCCCAGGATACCCGAGCCTGACTGGATGTGGATCATCCCGTCCTTCACGAGGGCGGAGCGGATAGCGATGCAGGAATCGAAGCCTCCAGCGTAGCTGAAATAGCCGATCAGCCCCCCGTAGGGGCCACGCCTGTCGGCCTCGAGCCTGTCGATGATCTCCATGGCCCTGATCTTGGGCAGGCCCGAGACGCTCCCGGCGGGGAAGACCGACCTGATGACATCGTACTGGTCGAGGCCGGGAGCGAGATCGCAGGAGACCTCGGAGACGAGGTGCATGACATGGGAGAAGCGCTCGACCTCCATCATGCGGTCCACCCTCACCGAGCCGGCCTCGGCGACCCGGCCGAGCTCGCCGCGCGCGAGATCCATGAGCATGAGGTGCTCGGCCCTTTCCCTCTCGTCGGCGACGAGGGAGGCCTCGATGGCCAGGTCCTCGGCCCTGTCGGCCCCCCTCCTGGCGGTGCCGGCGAGGGGCCTCATGACCGCCCTTCTGTCCTCGACCCTCACCATGACCTCGGGGGAGGCGCCGAAAAGGATGAAGTCGCCGAAATCGAGGTAGAACATGTAGGGAGAGGGGTTTATGGAACGCAGGGCGCGGTAGGCCTCGAAGGCCGAGCCCGAGAACTCGGCGCTGAAACGCTGGGAGAGGACCACCTGACTCGCCTCGCCGGCCTCGATGAGCTCCCTCGCCTTCAGGGCCGCCGCCTCGAAGGCGGCCCGCTCCATGTTGGATTTGAGGGGGCCAGTCCTCGGCGGGGAGCGCTGCTCTGCGCGCCCGGTCGCCGAGGCCGCGAGGGCGGCCTCGATCGCCTCGATCCCGGCGATTGAATCGGCCCATGCCTCCTCGGGACTGCCTTCGAGCCTCGAATTGGAAACGATCCTCAAGGTGTGCATGAGGTTGTCGAAGACCAGGGTGTAGCGGGTGATCATGAACATCCCGTCGGGCAGGCCCAGGCCCCGCTTGGCCGAGGCATCGCCCAGGTTCTCCCAGCGCCTCGCCGCGTCGTAGCCGAGATAGCCCACGGCCCCGCCGGGGAAGGGGGAAAACCCGCCCTCGCCGAGGTAGGGGTGGGAGCGCATGAGGTCGGCGATGGCGAGCAGCGGGTCGCTCGAGACAAAGCTCCGGCTCTGGCCGCCCTCGCTGACCACGCAGGCCTCGCCCTCTATCCTGAGGCCCAGGATGGTCTCGCAGCCGAGGAAGGAATAGCGGCCAAAGGCCCCCCGCTCGGCCGACTCGAGGAGGTAGGATCCATTAAGGGCGAAGAGGGCATCGATGGGGGTGATGCGGTCGGCCCGGATCTCCTTGAGGACGGGGACGATGTGCCCCTGTCTCGCTGACCTGAGGTAATCGGAGCGGGATGGACGTATCACGGTTTTTAATCTCTCCTGACGATGCGCTTCTGTCGGTAGTAACGTCTGGGGCCGAGTCTATCCCCCCGAGCTGGCTGCCGTCAAGGGACGCTACCTGACCAGGACGAAGTGGGGGGAGACCATCTCGCCGTCGACGAGAACCGGGATGTCGGGGCCGGGGAACTCGTAGGTGCCGACAATGCCGGCGTCGGTATGGAGCATTGCATAGAGCCGATCCGTGGCCCTCGCCTCCATGATCGGGACGATCAGGTCCTTGACGAGGCCTACTGGCACAGGGGCGTGGCCGATCACGGGCCCCGGCTTGCCCCTGGCGTCGGCGTGGATCACGAGCCAAGCCGGAGCCTCGCTGAGGACCTCGGCGATGGTCACTGTCCCCTGGCTGACCCTCTGGTCCCTGACGCGGACGCGGCTGTCGATCCCGGTGACCTTGAAGGGCCGAGAAACCTCGGCCCCTCCGGCGACCAGGGGAAGGTCGGGGCCGGGGAATTCGTAGGCCCCGACCTTGCCTGAGTCCCTGTGGAGGACGGCGTGGAGGGTCGGCGTGGCCGAGTAGGCATCGATCCTCACGAGGACATTCCGATTGAGGCCAGGGCCGAGGGCCGAGTAGCCGATGACAGTCCCCGCCCGCCCTTCAGCGTCCGCGTGGATGACAATCCAGCCCGGGCCCGGACTCATGGCCTCGGCGATGCTCACCGTGTCGTCCTTGATCTCCTGG
>JANXYO010000126.1 GCA_025356015.1 Spirochaetaceae bacterium | reverse complement strand
GATCTCGCTCATATCCACGTACTCGTTGCGCATGCCAAGGTAGGACTGGAAAAATTCCTCGTCGACGATTGATCCCGCGATGCCCATCGAGACCGAGCCGACCGAGAGGTAGGACTTGCCACGCATCCATCCCGCCGCGAGGGCGGCCCTGGCGAAGCGCAGGATCTTCCCGGCGACGTCGGCCGGTATCTTGTCGGTGTCCGAGAGGTCTGTGACGTCCCTTCCATAGATGCCGAAGGCGGGGAGACCCTTCTGGTTGTGCGCCGCGAGCACTGCGGCCAGGTAGACAGCACCGGGCCTGTCGGTGCCGTTGAAACCCCAGACAGCCTTCGCGGTGAGGGGGTCCATGTCCATGGTCTCCGAGCCGTAGCACCAGCAGGGAGTGACGGTCAGCGTGGCGACGACGCCCTCGCGCGCGAACTTCTCCGCGCAGGCCGCCGCCTCGGCGACGCCGCCGATCGTCGTGTCCGACACCACGCACTCGATGGGGTGCCCGCTCGGATGGCGGAGGGTCTCGGAGATGAGCCTCGCCGCCGCCCTGGCCATGCCCATGGTGGGCAGCTCAAGGGATTCCCGCACACCGCCGAGCCTTCCATCGATGGTCGGCCTGATGCCGATCTTGGGAAGGCCTCCCTTGAGCCTGATCGCCGGCGGCATGACTTTCAATCCGCTAAGGTTCGCCATAGCTTCCTCCTCCCTGTATTTCAATCGAATCCATCGGACCTCAGGGTCCTCGGTCGCACATCGTGCCTTATGAGCTTTGTCCCTAGTCGGATGATCTCCGGCTCCGGAGGAACCGTGCCTCCGATCCTGTCGAGGGCGAGCCTCGCTGTCCTCGCGCCAAGCTCGTCGATGGGCTGCGAGACCGACCAGCGGCAGAACTGCAGGAGGGGGGAATAGGGCATCTCGTCGAAGGAGGCAAACACGATCCTCCCCCGGCTCGCCCAGCCCTCGGTCATGAGGTAGTTGGTGGCCCCGACATGGGTGTCGGCGTTCACAATGAAATAGGCTTCGGGGGCGCCGGGGCGGGCGAGCATCTCGGCCATCGAGAGGTAGCCGGACTCGACATGAAGGCTCCCGAAGCGGACGAAGTCCTCCTCGACCGCCAGCCCCGCCTCGGCCATCGCCTCGGTGAAGCCCTCGTAGCGCTCCCGGGCCGTCGATACCTCAAGGCTCCCGCCAAGGAAGCCGATGCGCCTGTAACCATCGGCGATGAGGGCCCTCGTCGCGTCGCGCGCCCCGCCGGCGTTGTCCACGAGGACGGCGTCGGCCTCGAGGTCGGACACGAGACGGTCGACCAGGACAAAGGGCGTGCCCCGGCCGATGAAAGGCCGGTAGTGGGTACCCCTGTCGGTCGCTGGTATCATCACGACGGCATCGACGAGGCGCTCGGCCATGAGCTGGAGCCGCTGCTCCTCCTCGCTGACGGACTCCCTCGAGGAGCAGACGAACAGGCCGTAGCCATAGGCCGAGAGCTCGCGGTCCATGCTCTCGGCCAGGAGCATGAAGAAATCGCTCGCGAGCCTCGGCGCCACTACGCCGATGGTCCTCGTCGCCCTTGTCTTGAGGCTCCTCGCCACCTGGTTCATCTTGTAGCCGAGTTCGGCCACGCATTCTCGGACACGCCTGGCCGTATCGGGGGAGACCCGCGGGTCGGCGTTGAGCACCCGCGACACCGTCGCTGTTGACACCCCGGCCGCCTTCGCGACTTCCCTGATGGTGACGCCCGGAGCAGCCTTCTCTCCCCCCATCATGGCGATGGGCCCTTCACGGCGGCCATGGCCGGCCGTATACTGCTCGCCACCGGAGGAGAACACGCATGGAAGAGGATGCCCTTAAATTCTGGAGCGACTTCGAGCGCGAAACGGGTGAGCGGGTCGTGGCTCGGTCGGTCGGCACCTGGTACGAGGAAGGGAACGAGGAACGCGGGGTATGGGGCCTCGTCATCCTCACGGGCGCGTCCTTCAGATTCAAGTACCTGCCTTCGGAGAACTGGTTCGCGAGCATGTTCAAGGCCGCAAGAAAAGGAAGCGCCCGGACGATCGAGGACATCACCGTTCCAAGGGAACGCCTCCGGGACCTTGTGGAGCCTCCCAGGACCCTCGCGAGCAGGCTCTTCGGCTCGGCCTTCCCGCGCTTCACCCTGTCCTGGAACGAGGGGGAAAAGCTGCGCAGCGAGTCGTTTGCCATCGATCCCTCGACCGGACTCCTCCCGAGGCTGCGGGAAGCCCTCGCCGCCAACAAGCCCTGATATTCCGAGCGGACCCGTCATCGCCCACGACTTCGGGGAGAAAGCGGGATGACGCCTTTCCTTATGATGATGTTGCCGTACTTGACCGTTTCCCCCGTCATCACGACGACAAAGGCCTTCCTGGACCTCTCATAGAAAGCGAAGCGTTCCAGCCTGCTTATCGGCGGGGATTCGGGCCAATGCCTGTCGATCTCGCCGCGATACTCCAACTCCACCTTCGGATCAAGTTCGTCCCCGGGCACGGGGGCCATCATGAGGAAGGGCGAATCCACATAGGTGTCGGGGTTCATAAGGGCGAGGATGCCGTCAAGCAGATCGGGGATCCTGATGCCATCGGCCCTGACCACCCTCGCGTTCATGGCATCGCCCGGGAAGAAGGCATCGGCGAGGACGATCTCGTCGCCATGCCCCATCCGGTGGAGGACCGAGAGCAGTTCGGGCGAGAGGCAGGGCGCGATTCCTATCAGCATGGCGATACCTCCGATCCTTGTCTGACGAGGCAATCGTCACCGGAAGCCGCCCTTCTGTCAAGATCAAATTTGTAAACGATTACATAATCCGATATCCTCGCTTCGGGGGCTTTCGGATGAGATCGGGCGGCCCGCCACGGCCGCCCGCAAGCCCTGCTATTTCGCCAGCTCGAAGATATCCTCTATTTCCTTCTTCCCGAGGGGAATGAAATGCCCAACCGTCGATTTTCCTCCGGAGCTGCATTTCGAGGCCATCTCGGCAAAACGGTCGTTTCCAATGCCCAGGTCCTTGAGCCTGAGCACGAGGCCGATGGAGGCCCAGAAGGCCTCGAGCCTGGCGATGCCTTCAAGGACCGTCGCCTCGGCGTCACGGAAGCTCTGGTCCACTCCCCAGACCCTCACGGCGAACTGCACGAAACGCACGGGGTCGTGCCTGTAGACCCGCTTCATCCAGGCGGGGATCACGACGGCAAGGCCGGCCCCGTGCGGAATGTCGTAGATGCCGGAAAGCTCGTGCTCGATGTCGTGGGAGCCCCAGTCCCCTTCCCTGCCCGTATTGAGCAGGTTGTTGTGCGCCACGGTGCCAGACCACATGAGCTCGGCCCAGGCATCGTAGTCGCGGGGGTTCCGGAGAACGGCCGGGCCGACCGCGATCACGGTGCGCAAGGTCGCTTCGATAAGGCGGTCGGTCAGCTCAACCGGGCGGGAATTGGTGAAATAGCGCTCCATAAGATGGGCCATTATGTCGGCGATGCCGTTCGCCACCTGGTTCCTCGGCAAGGTAAAGGCGAGTTCGGGATTGAGGGCAGAGAACCTCGGGTAGATGAGCTCGGAGTTGAGCGCGCGTTTGAATGCCCCCTCCTCGTTCGTGATGACGCTTCCAGTGCTTGATTCCGAGCCCGCCGCCGGAATTGTGAGCACGGTCCCGATTGGCAGGGCCTCCACCGGGCTGGCCTTGCCGGTGTAGAAATCCCAGACATCCCCGGCATAGGGGACACCGGCAGCGATCGCCTTCGCGGAATCGATGACGCTTCCCCCACCCACGGCAAGGATGAGTCCGAGGCCATGTCTGCGGCATAGCTCGATGCCTTCGCGTACAAGGCTTAGCCTCGGATTCGGTTTCACGCCGCCAAGCTCGACAAAGCCGACGCCCGCCGCCTCAAGCGAGGCGGTGACCCTCTCGAAGAGCCCTGTCTTCTTGATCGTCCCGCCCCCGAAGTGGAGGAGAACCTTGCCGGAATATGCACGGGCTTCCACGCCCACCTTGGATTCGGCCCCGCGCCCGAAGATGATCCTGGTCGGATTGCGGAAGACGAAATCGTCCATTTTGTACCTCGATTTGCGGAAGGATTATGCGTCTGGTCTGCATCCTAGCTTAAGTGGGAATATCCTTACAAGATTGTTGCGGACTTGACGATCGCGGCCGCCGCTTCCTAATTTCGCCTTATACCACCTTGAGGAGGGTGAACATGAAAGTTTCCAGCGTACTTATCCTGATCTTTGCGGTCGCGATGTTCTTCGGAGGAGTCCTCGCCAGCTTTGCCGACATTCCCGCGGCTGGCGACAAGGCCGCCCCCGCCGTATCGACCGGCGCTGACCCCAACTGGGATTACTCGATGAACCAGCCCATGTGGCTCACCCAGCGCCAGGCTCTCAAGGGTGAGAACTAGCGGACGAAAGCATCCCCCCGCGACCCGCGCTATCGCCACGGCCATGACGGCCGTGGCGATTCTTTTTTGTGCCGCACAACGCGCCGATTCCCTTCTCTGGCTCGTCGCCTCGAGGGATTTCCGATTACGTGATTGTTACGGACCTAGTCGATACCACAGACGCCTGTCTACCTTCTGTTTATACCACCTTTAGGAGGGTGAACATGAAAGCTTCCAGCGTACTTATCCTGATCTTCGCGGTTGCGATGTTCTTCGGCGGCGTGCTTTCCACCTTCGCCGACATCCCCGCAGCCGGCGACAAGGCCGCCCCTTCCATCACCGTCGGAGCCGATCCCGCCTTCGACTATGCCCTGAACCAGCCCCTCTTCCTCACCCAGCGCCAGGCGCTCAAGGGCGAGAACTAGCGGACGCGCAATCTGGACAAGGAAGGGACAACTGCCACGACTCGAAAGTCGTGGCGGTTGTTTGCCGTTGCTTGATTCGAAATGCATTACGTGATTGTTAAGGGCATTGCCGATCGAGCGCCCTGTGCTTAGCTTCTGCCATGAAGTCTTCTGGAGGCGCAAGATGAAGAATTACTTTGTATACCTAGTCCTGACAATAGCCATGCTTTTCGGCGCCCTCGTCCAGAGCTTTGCAGAGCCTTCGTCGACCGCTGATAGTTCAGGTTTGGCCAACCCAGCGGGACTGGATCCCAATTTCGACTATTCCCTGATCCCGCTTCCTATCCTGTCGCAGCATCAAAACCTGGCTACGGAAAACTGAGAAACAGGATTTCGCGACAAATATCCTCGCGATGGCGGCCAGGGATTCCCGGCTTTATTTTTTTGGCCTCGACAGGGTGGGTCGCGCCAGGCGATACTGCCAACATAATGACAGACGCACTAAGATCTCGGCTAGACAAGGACATCAAGGCCTTCATCATCGATATGGACGGAGTCCTCTACCACGGGAACAGGCTGCTCCCTGGGGCAGGGGAATTCGTGGATTGGCTCCGGCGCAAGGACAAGCGCTTCGTGTTCCTCACGAATTCCAGCGAGCGCTCGCCCGCCGAGCTCTCTCAGAAACTGGAGCGCCTTGGGATCGATGTCGGGAGCGAGCACTTCTACACAAGCGCCCTCGCGACTGCGGGCTTTCTTGCTACCCAGAGGCCTGGCGGATCTGCCTACGTCATCGGTGAGCCCGGGCTCATCAATGCCCTCTATGACGCAGGCTACACGATGAACAATGTCAATCCCGACTACGTCGTAGTCGGCGAGTCGAAAAGCTATACCCTCGACTCCCTGGAAAAGGCCGTGCGCCTCGTCGACGCGGGGGCACGTCTCATAGGAACCAACCCCGACCTCAACGGCCCCGGCGAGGCCGGCCTCGTGCCCGCCTGCGGCGCCCTCATTGCGCCAATCGAGCTGGCGACTGGCCGCAAGGCCTATTTCATCGGCAAGCCCAATCCCCTCATGATGCGCCACGCCCTGCGGCGTCTCGGGGCCACCCGAGAGGAGACCGCGATCGTCGGCGACCGCATGGACACCGACATCGTGGCGGGGATAGAGACAGAGATCGAGACGATTCTAGTCCTGTCCGGGGTAACGGCCCGCGATGAGCTGGGCCAGTTCGCCTATGCGCCGCTCCACATACTGGACGGCGTCTTCGAGATCCCCGGCTGACAAAGGATACCTTCGCGGCCGCCCATCAAGAGCGGCGCCGCTTCCCGAACTGCGGGTCGTCAAGGCTGGGGGCGTGGGCGAGGTCGCAAGCGATGGCATCGGCTCCGGCGGCCCTGAGCTCGGCCTCGCCGAAGCTGCTCGTGAGGCCAAGACAGGCGCAGCCGGCGGCCTTCGCCGCCTCGACGCCGCTCAACGCGTCCTCGACCACGAGGCAGTCTACGGGAGCGACGGCGAGCCGGCGGGCCGCCTCGAGATAGATGTCGGGGAAGGGCTTCTTGCGCGAGATGTCGAGACCCGTCACAACGGCGTCGAACTCCGTCTCCGCCAGGCCGAGCTCCCGGAGGTTGGCCTCCATCTTTCCGCGGTCGGCGCTGGTGGCCACAGAGGTCTTGAGTCCGAGCCGCCTGCACTCGCGCACAAAGCCGACAGCTCCGGGAAGCTCCTTCATCCTGCCGTGGATCACCTCGGCATAGAGAGCATAGGTGCGCTCCTTGTCCCAGGGCATGTCGAGGACTACCGCGTACTTCTCAGCGACGCCGCCAAGGTAGCGGTCCTCGCCCATACCCACAAAGGGAAGGAAGTCCTCGCCGCGAACGACCACGCCGTGGCGCTCGGCGAACATGGCAACCGCGGCTTCCGCGATAAAGGCCTCCGAGTCCACGAGGACCCCGTCCATATCGAAGAGCACGGCAAGGAAACGGTGTTTCATCGGCATCCAGTTTTTCTCCACACGATACGAAGCCCGATGACGCGCATAATGTCAATACTGCCCGACGAAGTGCCGAAATTTCGACAAAATGTGCCGTTTCCTCGATTGCGCCTTTTGACAAGCTGCCCACATGGTTGCGATGACGGAATTGTCCTCATCCGGCGCCTCGCGCCGGGCATCATGCCGCGGTGACACGTCGGCGCCGCGGCGAAAGTATTCCAAGGAGAGATCATGAAGAAACTGATCGTCGCCCTCCTCATCCTCGTGGTGGCATTCGGCGCATTCGGCCAGGCCAAACCTGTCATCGGCGCCCTCATCCGCAACCTGGACGAGCAGTTCGTCGCGGACTACGCGGCCAACCTCAAGGTTCTCGCGGCCAAGGCCGGTGTCGAGCTCAAGCTCCTCGATTCCCGCTCCGACCAGGCAACCCAGCTCGACCAGCTCAACACCCTGATCACCCAGGGCGTCAAGTACTTCGTCATCGTCCCGAACCAGACCGAGGCCACCGAGCAGATGGCCAAGGCGATCAAGGCAGTCGGAGGCGGCGCCGCCTTCTCCAACATCCAGCCCTCGGTCGCCGCCCTCAAGGTTGGCCCGAACTTCTTCCTCGCCTCCTCTCCTGAGTCCGTCGCCGGCTCGATCCAGGCCGACATCATCGACAACTACTTCAAGAAGAACCCGGCCGCCCTCGCCCCCGGGAAGACCATCAACGCCCTCTTCCTCCTCGGCCAGCTCGGCCACCCGGCCCAGAAGTACCGCACCGAGGCCGTCAAGAACGGTCTCAAGGCCAAGGGCTACAAGCTCAACGTGATCGCCGAAGACACCGCCAACTGGAAGCCCGACGAGGCCCAGCAGAAGATGGACGCCTGGATCGCCGCCTACAATGGCAAGTTCAACATCGTCATCACGAACAACGACGGCATGGCCCTCGGCGCTGTCGAGTCCCTTCTCACCGCCAAGTACACCAAGGCCGACGCCAAGGACGGCACGATCCTCAAGGTTCCTGTCCTCGGCGTTGACGCCACCCAGGTAGCCCTCAAGTCCATGGCCGAGGACAAGCTCTACGCCACGGTCCTCCAGGACTCCGTCGGCCAGTCCTCCACCGCCTTCGAGCTCGCCCTGGCCATGGCCACCGGCAAATACAAGCCCGGATTCAAGGCCTGGGGCCTGTCGCCCGAGACCAAGCCCGGCTCCGAGGCCCCCGCGAACGACGCGGCCGTCATCGGCCAGTGCTACCTCGTCCCCTTCAAGGCCGTGACCAAGGAAAACTACAAGTCCTTCATGACCAAGTAAGGTGCTAGAATAAGATCAAGACAGAGAGGAACCACGGAGACACGGAGGGAGAGGGAGATCACTGAGACTTGATGGAGCGAGAATTCGTGGGATTGGTTTCCTTGATAGGACGCCCATTCTCCCCCTCTCTCCTTCTCCTCCGTGTCCTCCGTTCCACCCTCCGCGCCTCCGTGGTTGCCTCATTCTTACACCGGAGGGTTTCGATGTCGGACGCGGGCCTTGAGTATGTCCTCGAGATGGTCGGCATTTCCAAGAGCTTCCCTGGCGTGCATGCCCTCGACAAGGTCACGCTCCGGGTGAAGCCCGGGATGGTGCACGCCCTGATGGGCGAAAACGGCGCTGGCAAGTCCACCCTGATGAAGTGCCTGTTCGGAATCTACCGCGAGGATGAGGGCGAGATAATCCTCAAGGGTTCGCGGAGCAAGTTCCACAGCGCGAAGGACGCACTCGAGGCCGGCGTCTCGATGATCCACCAGGAGCTGTCCAACGTGCCCGAGCGCTCGGTGAGCGAGAACATCTGGCTCGGCCGCGAGCCGCTGCGCCGCATCGGGATCCTGAAATTCCTCGACCACAGGAAGATGCACGACGACACCTCCGTCCTCATGAAGAGCCTCGACATGGACATCAACAGTTCCGAGCGCATGGGTGGGCTCTCGATCTCCAAGCAGCAGGCCTGCGAGATCGCGAAGGCCGTCTCCTACGACGCCTCGGTGGTCGTGATGGACGAGCCCAGCTCCTCCCTCACCGAGACCGAGACGGCCCACCTCTTCAAGATCATCAGAAACCTCACGGCCAAAGGCGTGGCCGTCATCTACATCTCCCACAAGATGAGCGAGATCTTCCAGATCGCCGACGAGGTCTCGATCATGCGCGACGGGAAGATGATCGGCACCCATCCGGTCGCCGACATCGACGAGGACGCTCTTATCAAGCTGATGGTGGGACGCGACAATACCCACCGCTTCCCGCCCGTGGAGTCCCGGATAGGCGAGCTCCGGCTTCAAGTAAAAGGCCTGTGTTCCTCGAACCCCCGCTCCTTCAGGAACGTGAACTTCGAACTCAGGCGTGGCGAGATCCTGGGGATCGGAGGGCTCGTCGGAGCCCAGAGAACCGAGCTTGTCGTGTCGATCTTCGGCCTGCGGCAGGTCTCGGCCGGAGAGATACTGGTCGACGGCGAGAGGGTCCTCGTCCGCTCACCCCGCGACGCGATAGCCAAGGGCATAGCCCTCATCACCGAGGACAGGCGCGGCTCGGGCATATTCCCCCTCCTCTCGGTGACGATAAACACGGCTGTCGCCTCCCTGGGCAGCTACCTGAACGTGGCGCGCTTCCTCGAGCACCGCAAGATCGAGGCCGAGTCGCAGAAGCTCAACGAGGCCCTGCGCACCAAGACCCCGTCGATGGCGACCCAGATCCAGAACCTGTCGGGCGGCAACCAGCAGAAGGTCCTCGTGAGCCGCTGGCTCATGACGATGCCCGACATCCTCATCATGGACGAGCCGACCAGGGGCATCGACGTCGGCGCCAAGTACGAGATCTACTCCATCATGGCAGACCTCGCCAGGAACGGAAAATCTATAATCATGGTATCTTCGGAGATGCCCGAGCTCATCGGCATGTCCCACCGCGTGATGGTGCTCTGCGCCGGACGCCACACCGGAACCCTGGAGAAATCAGAAGCGACGCAGGAGAGCATCATGCGCCTCGCGACGCAGTTCGAGTAGAGCAAGGAGACCTCAAGATGGCCGCCAAGACCGCAGCAGGGACGATCGAGCCCAAGAAGGGCCTCCGGGCCTTCATCAGCAAGAACACCAACCTCGTGACCTTCGTCTCCCTCGCGATCCTCCTCGGGCTCCTCACCCGCGGGCGGTCCTTCGAGTGGCCCTCGGTGCGAAACCTCATGATCGCGGAATCGGTCCGAGCCTTCGCGGCCCTCGGCGTCGGCATGATCATCATCACGAGGGGCATCGACCTCTCCATCGGCTATGTGGTCTGCCTCGTCGCGAGCGTCGCGGCCTCCTTCGCCCAGACCTCGGACTACACGGCCGCCCTCTACGCGGGCCGTGACTTCCCGCTCTGGCTGCCCTTCCTGGCGGGGATCATCACCGGCGGCCTCTTCGGCCTCCTCAACGGCGTCCTCGTGGCCTACGGCCGCCTGCCCGCCTTCATAGCCACACTTGGGACCATGTCGGTCGCCCGGGGCTTCCAGCTCATCTACACAAAGGCCGCCGTCGTGGGCAGCCTCAAGGACTCGTACAAGACCATCTCCCAGGGCTCCCTGGGGCCCATCCCAAACCTCGCCCTCTACGTCGCCGCTGCCTGCGTGGTGATATGGGTCCTCCTGCGGCACACCAAGCGCGGCACCAACTTCTATGCGATCGGCGGCAACGCGATGGCGGCCAGGGTCTCCGGCATCAATGTCGAGCGCGAGACGGTGGCGGTCTACACCTACGCGGGCATCCTCTACGGCATCGCGGGATGCCTCCTCGCCGGCAGGCTCGGCCTGGCGAACGCCCTCACGGCAAACGGCATGGAGCTCGACGCAATCGCCGCGGTGACCGTCGGCGGCGTCTCGCAGACCGGAGGCGTGGGAACGATGAGCGGCATGGTCATCGGCGTCCTCACCCTCGGCATCATCAACTACGGCATGACCTATCTCGGCGTGGACTCCTACTACCAGCTCCTCGTCAAGGGCTTCATCATCATCGCCGCCGTCTACTTCGACATGAAGAAGTACGCGCGCCGCTCCTAGCCGCGGAGCCGGCTCATGGTATACTTGCCGCCGTCGCCGCGCCCCGCTCTGGAACCAGGGCCAGGGGACGGCGGCGGAGCGTCGCGGAAGATGTACAAGTTCCTGATGGTGGACGACGAAGAACTCGTCCGCCGCGGTTTCGAGAGCCGGATCGACTGGGCAGGAGCCGGCTTCGAGTTCCTGCCTCCCTGCGAGAACGGCCGCGAGGCCATGAAGGCGATAGAGGAGCTCAGGCCCGACGTCGTCATGACTGACATCTGCATGCCCTTCTCGGATGGAATCGCGGTGGCTGCCTTCGTCGCCGAACGCTATCCCGAGATTGTCGTCGTCGTGCTCTCGGGCTATGACGAGTTCCGATACGCCCAGGAGGCGATCAGGAACAAGGTCTTCGACTATGTCCTAAAGCCCGTCTCTTCCCGTGACCTGTATGCCCTCCTTCTCAAGGTGAAGGGAAAGCTCGAGGCCGACCGCCAGGTCAGCGCCGACGAGTCGGCCCTCAAGGAGCGCGCAGACCGCTCTGGGGACCTCCTGCGCGAGCGCAGCCTCGCCGATTTCCTCGCGGGAACCGCGGCCCGGCCCTCTGTGGCCGATTTCTCGACGCTTTTTGGCTTTGATCCCGAGGGACTCGCCTGTACCGCCATGATCGCGGAGCGCGACGCAGTGGATGGACCAGGGGAAGGCGACGCGGTTGTCGGAGGGAAGGGCGCGCTCGAGCTCTCCTTCCAGGACCGCTTCGCCGCGGCCTTCGCCTCGGGACCGAGGGCCATAGTCTTCTACCCCCGCGACGGAAGGGCCGCCGCCCTCGTCTTCGAGCGCGGCAGCGAGAACTGCGCCTCCAAGGCGTCCTTCTATGCCGGGCGCCTCCTCGCGCCGGGGCAGGGCCCCGTGCTCAGGGTCGGGATCGGACGCACCTACGGCGCCTGGCTGGACGCTCCGCGCAGCTATGACGAGGCCAGCTCTGCCCTCGCCTACCGCCTCGTGCGGGGCCCCGAGCGGCCCTTTAACTACCTGCAGTCTGCAGACGAGGATCCCGCGGCCATCGGCTCCTTCCGCGCCCTGGAGGAAAAGATCTGCCTCTGCCTCAAGGCCGGGGCGGCTGACCAGGCGCCCGGTCTCACCCTGGCCTTCCTCGACACCCTGGCCACGGCGGGACTCTCGCCCCAGAGGGTCAGGCACGAGGTCCTCGCCCTTTTCGCCCGAGCCCTCGACGAGCTCGCCTCTGTCGGCATCTCCCCCGCCACAGTCGCGGCCGGAATCGGTGAAGACTACTATTCCTTCGCCGAATCTCAGGGCAGGCCAGAGGACATCGCCGCCGCGCTGAAACGTCTCGCGGCCCTCGCTGCCACATCCCTCGGCACGAGGGGCATGCACCTGCCCGAATGGAAGATCCTCGACTTCAAGGAATACGTCGAGCGGCACTACCGGGACCCGAAGCTCTCCATCGCAAGGACGGCCGAGGGCCTGTCGATAAGCGAGAGCTACCTTTCAAAACTCCTGCGCCGCCACATCGGCCGATCCTTTGTCGACTACCTGACGGAATTCCGCGTCGTGCGGGCCCGTGAGCTCCTTGCCTCCACCGACCTGCTCACCTACGAGGTGGCCGAAGGAGTCGGCTTCGCGGACGCCCGTTACTTCAGCACCGTCTTCAAGCGCCTCTCGGGCTCGAGCCCCTCGGAGTACAGGTCGGCGCTCAGGGACGGCGGGGTGAAGGCGTGAGGAAGATCCGGCGGATCCAGACGAGCCTGATCCAGGCCTTCGCCCTCCTCATAGTCCTTACGATTGTCGTCCTCGGGGCCTTCTCCCTTTCCTTCTTCAAGAGAACCCTCGTGGGCATCGCCGAGGAGAACACGACACAGTTCCTCGCCCAGCTCAACCGGGTGATCGAGAACTACATCACCTACATGGACGACATCGCCCTCGTGCTTGTGAACAACGAGGACGTCCAGGCCTACATGGCCGACCCCCCGCGAAGCCAGCCGGCGGCAAGGTCGCGGATCGCCCAGTTTCTCGGCTCGGTGAGGGCGGTCAGGAAGGACATCGACGGCATCTTCCTCCTGCCTGCCGGCGGCACCAGGGGCATCATCGCCTCCTCTCCGGGCGGTTCGATCAATCCCGACTTCGACTTCCAGAGCCGCTATGGCGCCCTCCCTGCCTCTCTCAGGGCCAGGCTCGATACGGGCAGGCCCATCGTGTCCTCGGCCCATGTCGAGAACATCGTGGACGACCGCTACCCATGGGTCATCTCCCTCATCAGGGACGTCCGGGGCTCGGGCGGCCGGACCGGCTACATCCAGGTCAACCTGAACTATGCGATCATCGACGACCTGTGCCGGAACATCCAGCTGGGGAAATCCGGCTATGTCTTCATCCTCGATTCGAGCGGGGACATCGTCTACCACCCGCGGCAGCAACTGGTCTACGGCAAGCTCAAGACCGAGATGATCTCGGCCGTCCTGGGCCTCCGCGGCGGCTACCTGTCGGCGAAGGTCGACGGCCGCGACATACTGTACACGGCCGTCGACTCGGCCCAGACGGGCTGGACTGTGGTCTCGGTCTCCTACCTGGACGAGCTCTTCGCGGGTTCCCGGGAGGCCGAGTACAGCTTCCTCATGCTCGCCCTCCTGTGCTTCGCCGTCGCCATACTCGTGTCGGGCATCGTCTCGGTGCGCATCTCCCGACCCATCGAGTCACTGCGCCGCTCGATGCAGGCCGTGGAGAGCGGCAACTTCGACATCGACATCACCGTCAACAGCTCGAACGAGGTCTACCAGCTGGCGCGCGACTGCGACATCGCGGTCAAGAAGGTGCGCGACCTCATCGAGCAGAACCGCCGCGACCAGGAGCAGAAGCGCGGGCTCGAGCTGCGGGCCCTCCAGGCCCAGATCAACCCGCACTTCCTCTACAACACCCTGGACTCCATCATCTGGATGATCGAGCTCGGCGAGCACGAGAGGGCCATCGACGTGACCTCGAACCTCGCCCGTTTCTTCAGGCTCGGCATAAACCGCGGATCGGAGATCGTCTCATTGCGCACCGAGATGGATTACCTGGTCACCTACCTCTCGATCCAGAAGATCCGCTACAAGAACAAGCTCGACTACGAGATAGCCTTCCCGCCCGAGGTACTCGGCTACAGGCTCCCCAAGCTCCTGGTCCAGCCCCTCGTGGAGAACGCGATCTACCACGGCATCAAGAACAAGGAGGGTGGCGGCTTCGTGAAGATCGCCGCCGTCTCGGCCGGCGGCATCCTCTCGATCCAGGTCACTGACGACGGTATAGGCATGGACTCAAGCAGGCTCGGCGAGCTACGCAAATCCCTCGAGGAGGGGGAGCCGGCGGCCGGACCAGCAGAGGGGGACGAGCGCTCGGGCAAGGGCTCGGGCGGGCCGGGCGGAGGGGTGGGAGTGAAGAACGTCCAGGAGAGGATCAGGCTCTGCTTCGGCCCAGGCTACGGCATCGGCTTCGAGTCTGAGCCCGGCCAGGGGACCGTGGCGACGATACGCATCCCCCTCCTCGAGGGAGGCAAGCCATGAGGAGCCGCCAGTTCCTCGTCATCGCCTTCGGGACCCTCCTCGCCGCCGCTGTCATCACCCTGGCCTACCGGGGCTCTGGGTCACCCGAGCACCCGGGATCCCGGCCAAGGGTCATCGCCGTATTCAAGATGGCGGACTTCAGCAACGCCTTCTGGAAGAACGTCCGCGACGGAGCAGTCTCGGCATCCAAGGATCTCGATGTCGACCTTGCCATCAGGGGCCCCCGCGACGAGATATACGTCGATGAGCAGATCGACATTCTGAAGGGGGCGATCGCCGAGAAGCCCGAGGCGATAGTCCTCGCGGCCGGAGACTACCGCCTCCTCGTGCCACCCGTGCAGGATGCCAAGCGCAGGGGAATCAGTGTGGTCCTGGTCGACTCCTTCATAGAAACCCAGGACGCCGACGCCCGCATCGGGACGGACAATGTCGAGGCAGGCAGGAAATGCGGCGCGGCCCTCCTTCGCCTCCTGCCCCTTGGATCGGTGGTGGCGGTCATGAGCTACATCAAGGGCAGCTCGACGGCCATCGACCGCGAGGAGGGGGTGCGCTCCAGCCTGGCGCGGAAGGCGATCCTCCTGGAGACCAGCTACAGCTCCTCAGAGATCGGCAAGGCATACGAGCAGGCGAAGGCCCTGATCGCCCGGAATCCCCTCCTGGCCGGCATCGCTGCCCTGAACCAGCCCACCACGGTGGGAGCCGCGAGGGCCCTCGCGGAATCTGGCAAGCAGGATTCAATCGTCCTTGTGGGCTTCGATAATTCCTTCGAAGTAATGAAGTTTGTGGAGCGCGGGATCATCCGCGACACCATCGTGCAGAAGCCCTTCAACATGGGCTACCTGTCGGTCAAGGCCGCGGCCGAGCTGATCGCGCGCAAGAGGACCACGAGGGAAGTGAACACCGGTTCGGTGGACGTCAACCGAGGCAATATGTTCCAGCCCGAGAACCAGAAGCTGCTCTTCCCCGTCGCTGGCGGCCCTTGAAAACGAAAACCCCCTCCCGCGGGGATCCGCGGGAGGCGCCCTTTGATCCTGGGCTGGAAGTGGCCTACATGGCACCCCTGTACGATGCGTGGCACATGCCGCAGCTCGCGAAAAGGGCGTTGCTCAAGCCATCGATCGAGGCCGTGTCGCCCTTATCTGCGGCGACGGCGAGGGCTTCCGCGGCATTGATGAAACCCTGCGCCTTGTCTTCGATGTCGGCTATCGGCCCACCCTTGAAGAAGAACTTGTAGCCTGGGGGATAGGCATCCATGTAGCGGTCGGTCAGGAGGGTGGGCACAGCGGCACCGATGACCATCAAGGCACGGGCATTGACCGCGATGCCCTTGATGCTGCCCGCCGCGGCCTTCGCCTTTATGTCGCCGAACAGGCCGGCGTTCGAGAACATGGCGGCCTGTCTCGCGGCCACCACCTGGGCTGGCGTTGCGGCGCCAGGCCTGATCACGTCGAGAGCGAATGCCGCGGCCACCGCCACGACGACGACTGCCGCCCCGAGCAGGACGATTCTCATCCTCATGTTCCCCTCCTTGCCAAGCACATTCCTTCCTTAGACTTCACTTAGGCCGCACGACGGCGGCTTGACTTCCACCCCAGACAGTTAATTCTACTTCGCTCCACTTCCAGATGGCAAGGGCGAGGGCCCCTCAAGGCCGTGCAGGACCGGGTTCCTGGGCCAAGGGGACAAGCAAGTTGCCCCTCGCGAATGGGAAGTGGTAGGCGAACAGATCCATCCCGCCAAAGGAGTAGACGAGCTCAAGCTTCCCGGCGGAAATGAAGGGAGCGGCAGGCAGGGAGAACTCGAAGACCGTCCGGCCTGCCGCCGTCTTCACCGCGGAGGCGAGGATAGAAGCGCCCTTTGCCTCCGAGTGGCCATGCCCAGAGCCGAGCTGCTCGCTCACCGTGCTCTTCCCGGCCTTGTCCAGGGCCATGAAGAGGGAGGCACCGTTCATCTTGAGGGATCCGAAACCGAGGGCTACGTAGCCCCTGGTCGGGGCATCGATCGCGGCGTAAAGCACAGAGCCCTCGGCCCCAAGAGCCAGGGAGATTCGCGCGCCCGACTTGGTGGCCATGAAGGAATACTCACCGGGACTGACAAGGCCATCGGCGAGGGGGGCGATACCGACCCCCCCAAGCTGGGCCTGCGCGGCGCCGAGGGAGGCGCTGGCGGCTATCATGACAGCCGCGAAAATGTATCTGCCCATCGCCCGCTCCTTGGGCCAAGAAGAATGCGGCGCGCATCGCGCGATAGCCGCTCCTTAAAATGCCCCGTGGACACCAACAATATACTGAGGTCTCTCGGCCCACGGCTCGGGAATCAGCACCGCTCGAGGATATCCCTGACGACCTCGGCCGCGATGATGAGGCCAGCGACGGGTGGGACGAAGGACACGCTGCCCATGACAGCTGTCTTGCCGGGCCTGAGCTCCTCCCCCGCCATGTCGGGAACCACCTTGTATGGCCTGATGGGCTCCTCGCGCGAGTAGACCACCTTGAGGCGCTCGATGCCGAGGCGCCGGAGCTCCTTGCGCATGACACGTGCGAGGGGGCACATGGAGGTCGAGTAGATGTCTGCGACTTCGAGCCTAGTGGGGTCGAGCTTGTCCCCAGCGCCCATGGAGCTTATGAGGGGGATGCCGGCAGCCCTGGCCCTGACGGCGAGCTCTAGCTTGCACGCGATAGTGTCTATGGCGTCGATGGCATAGTCGAGGCCGCTCTGGAGGAAGCGGTCGGCGACCTCGGCGCGGAAGAGCTCCTGGAAGGCCTCGACCTCTATCGTGGGGTCTATCTCGAGGATCCGCTCCCGCATCACCTCGACCTTTGGCCGGCCTATCGTGCGTGTGGTCGCGTGGATCTGTCTGTTGATGTTGCTCAGGCTGATCCTGTCATCGTCCACGAGTATGAGGCGGCCGACGCCGGTGCGGGCCAGGGCCTCGGCCGCGTGGGATCCCACACCGCCGATGCCGAAGACGACGACGCTGCTGCGCCTTAAGGCCGCAAGGCCTTCGCTGCCGATGAGCATCTCGGTCCTGGAGCTGGAACTAGACATTGTGCTGGAACAGCTCCCCCCGACACTGATTTTCCGGCCGGAGCGCGAATGATGGACGCTGCCCGGCAGGAGGGTCAAGCCCAGGTCTGGGGCTTTGTGATGAGGAAGGCCCTCGGTTTCATGCAATTTTCGCTATATTCGACTGAATGGAGGCAGGCATGAAAAAGTTCGTATTCCTCTACAGTGGCGGCAAGGCTCCGTCCAGCCAGGCCGAGGGCGAGAAGATGATGAGGGTCTGGACCAACTGGTTCAAGGACCTGGGCGCCTCGGTCGAACTTGCGGGCGAGGCCTTCGCCTCGTCCAAGACAGTGAGCCCCTCGGGAATCAAAGACGGACCCGACGGCAACGTCTCGAACGGTTTCAGCGTCTTCAAGGCCGAGGATATCGCCGCGGCCACAAAGCTGGCGCAAGGCTGCCCCATCATCGCCGAAGGGGGCAAGGTCCACGTCTTCGAGGTCATGGAGATGTAGGGCTGCCTCCCCCGGGATCGCCTGGGTCAAGAAGCCCAGGCTGCGCCTCGAGGACTAAAGCGGCATGCCGCCTTTTTCCACGGCATCGAGGAGGGCCTTGGGCTTGTAGGGCTGGAAACCCGGAACCGCGAAGGCCGCCTTGGCGATGCGGTAGAGTCCTGAGTTGTAGGGCGCTCCGATGCCGTGCTTGGCCGCGAGGCCGACGATGTAGCCTGTCAGCGAGTCGAGCTCCGTGTCGGTGCCGCCCCTGGCAATGACGTCCTGGCTCATGCTGGACTTCACCATCCCGGCGAGGCTCTTCCTGAACATGGCCCGGGTCACCATCGCGGGGAGGGTGGCCGAGGCCCTGATCTTGGACCAGGTGGGCATCTTCCCCACGTGGTATTCCCTGTAGCCTGCGGCCTCGACAACCTTGATCCCCTCATGGAGGCTCCTCGACACGAGGCGCTGGAGTGAGGCGATATCCTCAATGGGCCGGTATCCGTGGCCGACTAGGGTCGTGATCGTATTCACCAAGTTGACGATGAGCTTGGAGTGGACGGCGTCGGCAAGGCGGTCGGTGTAGCTCGCCTCGCAGCCCTTGGCAAGGATGGCGACGAGCTCCTCGAGTTCGGGGCGCAGGGAATTGTCGGGCGTGCCGAGGACGAGGGGGCCCCTGCTCTGCCAGCCTATTACCCCAGGTTCGTCGAGCCAGGCGTTATAGCCGATCACGCAGTAGGCGCAGCGCCCGAAGTGCCGGGGCAGGATGCCCTGGTTGTCAGTACCGTTTGCCATGGATACGGCGAGGGGCCGGCCTCCTGTCGTCTTCGCGGCGGCGGCCGCGACCGCATCAAGGCTGTAGTTCTTGACTGCGAACACCAGGACATCGTCCTTTCCCAGGACCGAGAGGTCCTCGAGGATCTTCACCCTGACCGTGTGGGCCGATGACCTGCCGGCCGAGCCCTCGTAGTGGCTGATGCCCTTGGCCATTATCGCCGCCAGGGTCTCGCCGCGGTCGGCGCACCAGGTCTCAGGATATCCGGGCGAGGTCCATGCGGCCACGCCGCCGCCTATGGCGCCGGCGCCGAGGAATACGATCTTGCCGATGGCCATTTTAGGTCCTCCCTATTCCCCAAGTCCGGGCAGGTCGAAGTACGAGTTCATTGAAGCCGCGTAACGCGTCTGTAGGGGCCAGGGCTCGACCCGCAGCTCCGACAGGACCCGGGACGCCTCGCCGCTTCCAAGCTTGAGGGCGGGGGCGCCTACCTTAAGGCCCAGGATGGTGGCGGCGCGCACCCTGACCATGAAGTCGCCCTTGAAGGCCGTCCCGCTCCGGAGGAGCTCTCCGTCCTTGCGCGAAGCGAGGAAGGACCTCACATCAAAATGCTGGAGCTTGCCCTTCGTAGGCACCTCGAGCTCGAGGTCGGGGGATCCGTCCTCGGCGTAGGACCTCACGATGCAGGTGCCGGCAGCCGTCTCATCGATATCGATGCGCCGCGTGACCTTGGGGAGGTTCCAGAAGTGGCGGCCGCGAAGACGGTTCTCCTCCGAGCTCACAGGCATGGCGGCGATATAGTAGCCGGACTGCGGGCCGGCCGCGAAAGCGCCAAGGACGGGCGTGCCGCTGCGCCCGTCAAGGCTCACAGGCAGGGCGACGGCGATCTCGTTGTAGGGCCTCACCCCCCTCACGTTCCGGTACTCGTAGCAGGAGATCGCCACGATGCTCCTGCCCCCGAGCATCCGGGGAGGGGCCACGCCAAGGCCGAGGGCCTCGCTCGCCATGTCCCTGGCGGCCTTCCAGGAGCAATGGAAGATCCCCACGGCGCAGCGCACATCCCCGTAGAGGGTTGGGAAGAGGTAGTCCTTCTCATGGCCGTCCACAACCAGGGGCCTGGCCGATTCCCTGAGTTTGAGATCGGCGAAAAAGGGATCGGTGAAGCATGAGCCATTGTCGAGAAGCTCGCGGGGGACGTCCAAAATCGGCTGCATCGGTGGCTCCTTTTAGTCTGCGCTTTTGTGAAGGTATACCGCCCCGCTGGCGGCGCGCAAGGCACCGCCGTCCTAGATCCCGGGCGCGTTGGCGAGGAGATAGTCCTCGGCCTCCTTGCACCAAAGCATGTTGTTCGCACCCACGATCCGGGCGAGCCGGGCATAGAAGGGATCGCTCCTGCCGTGCTCCGCGAAGTCGGCGAGGGCCACGAGGTCGAGCCTCTTGTGGGTGTAGATCAGTTTCTTGCCGCCGGGGATCTTGTCGAGGTTTATGGTCGTATCGGGCACGGCGTTGAGTCCGCCCACATGGGTCACCATGGCGACGGGGTTGAGCCGGCCATCGGCCATCATCTCGAGGGACTCCACGATGTCGTCGGTGTTGCCGCCCGAGGTGCCCACGAGGTGGTGGGACTCGTAGTGCACGTCGTAGAAGTTCAGGGCCGCCGAAAAGGCAGTGTCCGTCGGGCCGGCGAAGAAGTTGAGACAGCCGTCGGCCCCGAGGAGCCTGTCCCCGAGCTCGACCACGCTCTTCACCGGGGCAAAGACGAAGACGTCGTCGAAGAGCTTCCCGCCATTGAGGGCCTTGAGCTGGGCCACTGGGTCGGCCATGTCCCTGGTGTTCACGTAATGCAGCTCGACCCCGCAGCGCTTCGCCTCGGCCACGGTGAAGATGGAGGCTGCCCTTGCGAGACGGGCCTCGTCTATGTCGGTGACGACGACCCGCGAAGGCCGGCGCTCGGCGTGGATCGCGTAGTCTATGGCGCCCATGCCCATGGGGCCCACGCTCGCCAGGAGAGCCAGGCTTCCTCCCGCGACGATGCCCATCTCGTGGACATAGGAGCCGCCCTTGGTGTGGTACTGTGCGTGGTAGGCGCCCACGATGCACGACACCGGCTCCGCGAGGGAACCCATGAAGAAGGCCTCGGCCTTGTACTCGAGGAGGCAGCCCAGCTCCATGACCTCGCGCGGGACCACGACGTAGGTGGCGTCGCCCCCGATATGCTCGTAGGAGTAGCCGGGCGCCCACAAGGTCCCTTCGTAGTTCAGGGCTGGCTGGATCGCGAAGCGCTGGCCGGCCCTGAACTGGCCCTTCCACTTCGCGCCTACCTCGACCAGCTCGCCGCAGAACTCGTGGCCGATGATGACCGGTCTCGAGGCCAGGGCCGAGCGGACCCGTTTGTGCTTGTCGCCCTGCATGGCAAGCTTGTGGCTGGACATGCATATCGAGTCGGAGACAACCCTTGCGAGGATCTCGTCGTCCTTGATCGCGGGGAGCTCGAACTCCTCGAGCCTGAGGTCATCGACCCCGTGTATCCTGACGGCCTTGGTCTTCATCTGTCCCTCCGTTTCACTTTCCGACCCGCTCAAGCCATCGCTGCATGTAAGCGGCGAGGCCTTCCATGCCTGCCATCGGCTCGACGGGCAGGTATTCCACCTCGAAGGCCTCGGCGAGGCCCTCGAGGGCACGCCTGCCCCCGGCTTCCCGGTCGAGGGCGGCGAAGGCGGTCATGGCCGCTCCCGCCGCCGTGGCCTCGGCTATGTCAGTCAAATATACCTTGTTGCCCGGCAGGGCGGCCGCGAGAATGGCGTTGTAGTCAGCGTTCTTGCGGAAGCCGCCCTCGGTGTAGACCCTCGAGCCCCCTACGAGCCCCGTCCTATCGAGGGCGACAAGGGTCTGGATGGCGAGGGAGAGGTTCAGGACAGCCAGGCCACGCCTCCTGTCCGCGAGGAAGCGCGGACCGGGCGAGCCCTTTTGAAGATCGCCCAACGCGTACTCCATTCCTCCCTCGACCGCGCGCGGCATCGAGCCAGGGAACTGGCCTGAGCCGGGGACCACCTCCGGAAGGATGAACTCGGAGGCCCCCTCGATCACCGAGGCGTAGTCCCGGCTGTCTGGCTCCTCGCCCCCGCCCTGCGGAGCCACTAGGACCGACCAGGTCTCGTACTCCATGCCCCCGAGGAAGATCGCGGTCTTGACCGGCTTGTTGAAGGCCGATCGGTTGAAGAAGACGACCTTTCCGAGCTCCTCGGGCGAGAAACCGTATTTCTCCTGGGGATGCATGAGGACGCACCAGGTCCCCGTGGAATTGAGGACAAAGTCCCTGCCGGCCGACTTGGCCAGGTGGGGCAGGAGGGAAGCGTTCGAGTCGTGGATTCCCATGGTCACGATGGTGTCGGGCGAGAGGCCAGTCAGGGCTGCGACCTCGTCCTTGATCCTCCCCAGGGTCGACCAGGATTCCTCGACCCGCTCGGGCATCTTGCGGGAGACGCCGAGGCGCTCGGCCACGCTCGAGTAGCGCTCCTTCTCCCAGTCCCACAGGTAGCTGTGGCAGCCAATATAGGTGCCCTCGGCCCCGGCCTTGCCCGTGAGCCTGAAACCCCAGTACTGGGGGTAGTTGAGCAGGGTTACGGTGCGCGCGAACTCCTCGGGAAATCGCTCGGAGAGGAAGAAGATGCCCTTGGCGGGATTGATGAGGGCCGAGAGCCGGGGCGTGCCCGTGGCTGCCTGGAGCTCCTCGGGCCTCCCCGCGAGGGCGTAGAAGCGCTTCTGGAAATCATCGCCAGGCTCGTGGGTGTAGTAGACGCAGGGGGCACAGGGCATGCCGTCGCGCCCGATGCACACCGTCGTCGCTCCGTGCGTCGCCACCGCGATCGAGGCGATGGGGTAGGTCTCCGCGAAGCGGCCCAGCCTCTCGAGAAACCAGGCCTCCATTCCCGCGAGGTCGTGGGTCTCTATGCCGCCGAGGGAGATGGGGTCGAAGGTCCTCGAGCATGAGTCGAGCATTCGCAGCCTCTCGTCATAGACGGCGACCTTCTTGTTCGTCATCCCGATGTCGATGACGGCGACAAGCTTGTCCATTCCTCCCCCTTTTCGCTTTCAGCCGAGCATGACCTGGCCGCCGGTCACGGGCAAGGCCTGGCCGGTCTCGTAGGCCTGCTCCACGAGGTAGTACAGGGCCCGCATCACGTCGCTACCCTCGCAGCCCCTGCCCATGGGGACCTTGGCCTCGTAGAAGGCCTTCACGTCGGCGACGCTCTTCGCCCCGGGGACCTTGCCCGACTGGAGGTACTGGACGAAGAGACCCTTCACCGGGTCCGACCACAGGGGACCGTCGAAGAAATTGCCGGGGCAGATCGCGTTGACCTTGATGCCGTACTCGACAAGCTCGAGGGCGAAGCTCTGGACGAGGCCGATGGAGCCGAACTTGGAACCTGCGTAGGCTCCGTTGCGGTTCGATCCCTCCAGCCCGGACTTGGAGTTTATCTGCACGATGTCTGAGGCCCAGTTGCCCGAGGCCGAGGCCTGGGCGCGCAGGACCCGGCCAGCGTGCTTGGCGATGTAGAAGAAGCCCGTGTAGTTGACCTCCGTCACGAGCCTGAAAGCCGAGGCCTCCATGTCGAGGACCGAACCCGCCTTGAGGACACCGGCGTTGCTGACGACGAGGTCGAGGCCGCCGGCGGCACTGACCGAGGAGTCGATGGCCGCGCTCACTGACTTCTCGTCCGACACGTCGAGGGCCAGGGCTATCGCCGCCGTCCTCTCGAGGACTGCGTTGAGCTCTGCGGCCAGACGCTCGGCTCCGGCAAGGTTTAAGTCGGCGATGAAGACCAGGGCTCCCGAGGCCGCGAGGCCGCGCACGATCTCCTCGCCGAAGCCCTGGGCTCCGCCGGTGACCAGGGCGATCCTGCCCTCGACCACAGAGGACCTCCCTTCCGCGCTGGTCCTTGAGAGCCATGGCCGTTTCGGATCGACCGCCCAGGGGGCCCGCGCCGCCCAGGCCGAGCTGTCGGCGCGGCCCGCGCGCAGACGGGCCTCGTCGAGGCTCGAGCCCGGCCAGAAGGCGGTGGCGCCCGATCCGGTCTCCACGACAACGCAGCCGGGGACGAGGCCCGGGGCCCCGCCGCGCTGCGAGCGCCACTGGGCCAGGCCGGTCTTCATGGCGGCGGCGGCCAGCTCGAGGCCGCCGCCCTTGGGCAGCCCGAGGCTTAGGCACTCTGCGTCCCCTCCGGCAGCACCATTGGTGGCAGCGAGGGTGACCGGCCAGGAGAGCTCTCCGAGGTAAAGTCCCCGCACCATCGCAGCGAGGGCGGAGTGATCGATGTCGCTCATCGCGTATACCTTCCTTCAAGGACCGCGCCCGCCATGTCGGCCGCCGATCCTGGCCTGCGCTGGTCGATGCCGCGGCCTGCCCTCGCGTAGAGCGCGCAACGCCCGCCGAGGTCCAGGCCCTTGAGGGGGTTGGCGGCCGAGAATAGGCCAAGGGCGGGGTCGATGGAGGACAGCCGCTCATGGGCGACGAGGGCCCAGGTGCTGTCCACGAGGTGGTGGAACTCGCTCTCGCGGAGCTCGGGGCAGTTGAAGCTCTGCCGGGGCTGGTTTATGTCGACGCCCGATATCTGCATGAAGCCGTACTCCTCGCAGAGAGCGCGAACGCGCTCTAGCTGGAGGCGGGAATTGCGCGGCGGCATGTAGGTCACGGCGAGGTAGCCCAGTCTCCTTAGCTCGACGAACAATGGACCGAGGAACTCGTCCTCGAACTTCTCGGCCTTCTTGTCTCCGGTGGGGGACTCTCCGACATCACCGAGATAGGCATAGGCCGGGATGGCGCCTATGGAAAGCGCGAAGGCGACGGCCCGCGAGGCTGGTATGCATTCCTCGGGCCCGGGCTGGACGAAGATCCTGTCGATGAAACCCGCCTTGAGCAGGCCGAGGATGTCGTACTCGAGATAGGGGTTGCCGGGATCGGCGAGCGAGGCCGCCTGCTTCGCAGGGGCCAGGATGCCAAGGGACCTCGCGATGCCCTCGACCAGGTCCCTGCCCCTGCCGAAGCGGGAGATCAGGCGGTCTGCGACGGCGGCCAAGAGGTGGCGCTCGGTCACTCCACCCCCCTCCCTCGCCATGGACCGGACGAGGATATCGGCCTCGAAGTCGATCGCCTTGAAGCCCGCGTCGACAAGAAGGGCACTGGCAGACTCGGCCATCTGCCTCGTGCGCTCGATGCGTCTTCCCCTGATGGGCTCGAGGAAGGCATCCAGCTGGTCAATGCGGTCGGCCGGGACTCCCTGGATGGTCATGTAGACGAGGCCGGGAGAGTCCGGGTTGTTTATCTTCCGCTCGGCGAAAGGCCCCGTGGCCTGAGCCTCGGCCTTCAACTCGACCCTGAGTTCGCAGCCGGTCACCGAGCCCAGGCCCAGGAGGGCGCAGGCCGCGGTCATTTCCCGGGCTGCGGAGATCGAGTCGTGGTCGACCGAACCCACAACCTCGAGGCCAGCCTCGCGGCCGCGCAGGGCGGCCATCGCGGGCGTGTAGGGGCTGAAGCTGTAGATCGTGTGGACGTGGTTGTTGACTTCACCCGAGGCATCTCCCGCGGGGGCCAGTGAGGCCGCGAGCCGCTCGAGGGACCGGAGCCTCTCCTCCCGCGTGGCTGCGGCCTCATTCACCGCGGCCCGCAGGGCGGCGAGGGAGGGGTTCTCGCCTCTGCCGCCCCGGGTTTCTGCTGTGCCCATGGCCTAGACCCCCGAACGCGTCCTTCGCGCGAGGTCGAGGGCCGTCTGGACCGTGGTGGAGCTGTGGCCCTTCAAGGGCAGAATGCGCTCGTGCACGGTATCGACGATCCATTCCTTCTGGGGGAAGTAGAGCTCCTCCATCTCGGCGGCCGGGGTGATCCAGTTCCTCGAGCCCACGACGGCCACCGGGGCGTCCAGATCGTCGAAGGCGAGCTGGGTCACGTTGGACGCCACAGTATGCAGGTAGGAGCCGCGCTCGCAGGCGTCGCTCGCGAGGACGAGCTTGCCCGTCTTCCTCACGGACTCAAGCAGGACATCATACTTCAAGGGGGCGATGAACCTGAGGTCGACGACCTCGGTCGAGACCCCGTACTTGTCCTCGAGGACCTTGGCCGCGTCGAGGGCCCGGTACAGTGTCGCGCCCAGGGTGGCGATCGTGAGATCGCTTCCCGTCTTGCGCACAGCCGGCTCGCCCTCGGGGATCTCGTAGTAGCCCTCAGGGACCCCGCCTTTCTCGAAACGCTCGCCGACATCATACAGGAGCTGGCTCTCGAAGAAGACGACTGGGTCGGTGCCGCGCAGGGCCAGGTTTAGCATGCCCTTGGCGTCGTAGGGTGTGGCCGGGAACATGGCCTTGAGTCCGGGCACGTGGGCCACGAGAGCTGTCCAGTCCTGGCTGTGCTGGGCCCCGTACTTGTTGCCCACGGACACACGCAGCACAAGGGGCATCTTGAGGAGGCCCGCCGACATGGACTGCCACTTTGAGGCCTGGTTGAAGATCTCGTCCCCCGCCCGGCCCATGAAGTCGCAGTACATGAGCTCTACGACGGCTCGCCCACCGGAGAGGGCATACCCCACGCCAGAGCCGACGATCGCCCCTTCGGAGATCGTGGTGTTGAAGAGGCGGTGGTAGGGCAGGGCCTCGGTGAGGCCGCGGTAGACGGCGAAGGCCCCGCCCCAGTCGCGGTTCTCCTCTCCCCAGGCCGCCATGGTGGGGTCGACGGAGAAGCGGTGGAGCATGGCCTCGAAGAGGGCGTCGCGGTACTGGTAGAGCTTGTTCTTGGCCACCGGCTTTCCCTCGGCGTCGAAGGCGCAGCGGGCCTTGCCTGCGAGAGCCTTCACCCTGGGGTTCTCGGAAAGGTCCTGGAGGAACTCTGGCTTTGCCTCGCCGAACTTCTCGACCTTGCCGTTGGAGAACATCACCGACTCGATGAAGGAGGAGTCGACGCGGGGGCAGGCAGTGTCGTCGGTCGCGACCTTCACGACGGCGAGGAGCTTCTCCTTCACCGAGGCGCGGACGGCCTCGAGCTCGGGCCTGGTCGCCGCCTTGTTCTCGACGAGATAGGCTCCGTAGCTCTCGATGGGATCTGCGCCCTGCCAGAGCTCGATCTCCTCCTTCGAGCGATAGCTCGAGGCGTCTGAAGGGGAGTGGCCCGAGATGCGGTAGGTGATGGTGTCGAGGAGGACGGGGCCCCTGCCCTCGAGGAGGATCTTCTTCTTGCGCGCGACGACCTCGGCGACGGCGAGGGGGTTGTAGCCGTCGACCCGTTCCGCGTGCATGTTCTCGGGATTGACCCCCGCGCCGACCCGGGCGAGGACCTTGTAGCCCATGGTCTCGCCATCGGTCTGACCGCCCATGCCATAGAAGTTGTTGAAGAAGTTGAAGAGGATTGGCGGGGCCCCGCCTATCTCTTTGGGCCAGAGGCTGCGGTACTGGTCCATCGCCGCGAGGCTCATGGCCTCCCAGACCGGGCCGCAGCCCATGGAGGCATCGCCGATGTTGGCGACGACGATGCCCGGTTTGCGGTTGATGCGCTTGTAGAGGGCCGAGCCGGTGGCGATGTCGGCCGAGCCGCCGACGATCGCGTTGTTCGGCATCGAGCCGAAGGGCGTGAAGAAGGCGTGCATGGAGCCGCCGAGGCCGCGGTTGAAACCGGCCTTGCGGGCGAATATCTCCGCGAGGGTGCCAAAGAGGGTGAAGGTCTCGGCCAGGTCGCGGACGCCTGCGCTCTTGAGCCTCTCGATAGCCTTCAGGGTCTCGCCGCCGAGGAAGCCCTCCATGATGGCAAGCAGCTTCTTCTCATCGAGGACGCGGGAAGCCGAGAGGCACTTGGCGAGGATCTCGCCGTGGCTGCGGTGGGAGCCGAAGATGTAGTCGTCGGGTTCCAGGCTCGCGCACTGGCCCACCGAGGCGGCTTCCTGCCCGATCGAGAGGTGGGCCGGACCCTTGTGGTTGTACTCGATCCCGTCCCAGGAGCCCATGGTCTTGAAGGAGTTGAGCATGGTCTCGAACTCGCGTATGCAGACCATGTCGCGCCACATCGCGACGAGGCCAGGAGCGCCGAAACGCGCGAGCTCGGTCTTGAAGTTGGGGACATAGCGGTTCAAGGGAATGCTTGCGATCTCGAGGCTGCCTGATTTCCGGACGACAGAGGGATCGACTAAGAGTGACTTGGGCATTGTGCTCTCCTATTCCAGTTCCCACACCGCATCGCGGATGGCTTCGCAGACCGAGGGATGGGGGAAAATGAGTTCCTTGACATCGGCGACGCGCAGTTCCTGCTCGATGAGGGCAGCGCCGCCCCATATCATCTCGGATGCGTAGGATCCGACGACGTGGACGCCGAGGATGACCCCGCTCGCCTCGTCGGCTATGACCTTCACCGAGCCCTGGGCCGCGAAGCCGTTCTCGGCGCAGAAGCGGCCCGAGACCCGCAGGGGCAGGGCTGACTTCTTCACCGCGATCCCCTTCTGCGCAGCCTCCTGCTCGGTCATGCCGACGCCGGCCGCCTCGGGGATGCCGTAAACGGCCCAGGGCACGGCCGTGTAGCGCATAACGTTGGTCCCGCCGCCACCGGGGCCAGAGGCTCCGCCTGAGAGGATGTCCGCGACCGCGACCTCGGCCATGCGGTAGGCCGAGTGGGCGAGGAGGCTCTTGCCGGTGAGGTCGCCGACGGCGTAGACCCCGGGGAGATTGGTGCGCATGCGCTCGTCGACGACCACGCCCTTCGGGGAGAAGTCGAGGCCGGATTCCTTTGCGCCCCAGAGCTCGATGTTGGGCTTTCTGCCCACGGCCATGAGGACGAGGTCGACCTCGGCCTTGGCCTCTGTCCCGTCCTTGGTCCTGTAGACGACTGTAGAACCTTCAATGCGCTCCACCTTGCAGCCGAGCCTGAAGGATACGGCCTTCATCGCCCTGCGCAGGACGGGGGCCTGGTCCTTGTCCATGAAGGGCACGATCTCGTCGAGCATCTCGACGACCTCGACCTTTGAGCCAAGGGCCGAGAAGAGGCTGGCGAACTCGACGCCGATGACCCCTCCACCGATGACGCAGAGCCGCTCCGGCACCGAGGCAATCTCGAGGAGGCCAGTGGAGTCGACGACCTTGGGGTTGTCGCGGGCGCCGGGTATGGGCGGCATGACGGGAGAGGAACCCGTGGCTAGGATGATGGCGGGGGCCTCGTGGACCTCGCCGCCCGCCTCGACCTTGCCGCTTCCGACCAGGCGGCCGGAAGCGGCGACCACGGTGACGCCGAGCTTCTTCTCGGTGAGGGCGAGGGCATTGTGGAGCTTCTCCACAACCTCGCCCTTCCAGGCCTGCATCGCTGTCCAGTCGAAGCTGATGCCCTCGGCCTTGACCCCGTAACGCTCCCCCTCCTTGGCGTGGAGGTAGAGCTTGGCCGAGTTAAGGAGGGTCTTGGTCGGGATGCAGCCGACATTGAGGCAGGTGCCTCCCAGGCGGTCCTTCTCGATGAGGAGGACCTTCTTGCCCTTCGCGCCGAGGCGCTCCGCGGCGAGGTAGCCGCCGGGCCCGCCGCCCAGGATGATCACGTCGTAGGATGCCATGTTCTCACAACCTCACTTCATTAGGAGTAGATCGATGTCGGCGATCGCCGCCGCAAGGGCCTCGAGGAAGCGGGCCCCGGGAGCCCCGTCCACTGCCTGGTGGTCTATCGTGAGCGAGAGGCCGATGCGGGGCTCGGAGCCGCCGGTCTGGCCTGATGCGGGGCGCTGCACGATCGAGCAGAGCCCGAGGATGCCCACCTCGGGGGCGTTGAGCACGGGGGTGAAGCTCTCGATCCCGAAGGCCCCGAGGTTGGTCACCGTGAAGCTCGAGCCCGAAAGCTCGTCGGGGGAGATCGAGCCGCCCTGGCATGCCGCGGCGAGGCGTTTGGCCTCGGAAGAGATCTGGGTGAGCGAGAGGAGGTCGGCGTTGCGGATCACGGGCACCATGAGGCCCCTCGGGGTGTCCACCGCGAGGCCGAGGTGTACCCGCTCGAAGCTCCTGATCGTCTCGCCGAGGAAGTGGGCGTTCAGATAGGGGAAGCGGGGCAGGACGCGGGAGACCGCGTAGAGCACGAGATCGCCTATCGTGACGAGCGAGAGCCCGAGGGAGCTGTCGCTCGCCTTGAAGCGCGCGCGGAGCTCCTGGAGCCTCGCGGCCGAGGCCGAGGAGTGGAGGCTGAGCTGGGCCTGGTTGCGAAGGGATGCCGAGATCCGCTCTGCGATGAGCTTTCGCACGCCCTTTACCGGGGAGTCGATGTGGCCGTCCGTGAAGGCCGTCGCCCCCGGTGCGGGCGACATGGGAGCCATCGCGGGCCGCGCCCCCGCCGTGGCGAGGTCGGAGAGGCCGGCCCTGCCCCCGATCGCGTGGCCTGCGGCTGGGAGGATAGCTCCTGCGAGGGCCGCGGCCCT